>JAZFYL010000263.1:0-2846 GCA_036443495.1 Gemmatimonadales bacterium
CCGGGAGCGCAGTACGATGCCCTGCCGGGCATGGCCGGTTTCTACCAATCGCTGGAAGAGCGGCTGGCGGCATTGCCGGGCGTGCAGTCGGTAGGCTCGGTTTACGGACCGCCGATGAGCCGCGGTAACATGTCGGGGGACGTGCTCATCGAAGGCTTACCCGAGCCCGAGCCCGGCGAAGAGAACTCCGGCAACGTCCACTCGACCACTCCAGGGTATCTCGCGACGTTTGGCATGACATTGTTACGCGGCCGGTGGGTCGAACCGCACGACGTGATCGACGCGCCGTTGGTGGCGGTGGTGAGCGAAACATTCGCCCAACAGAACTTCCCCGGTGAAGATGCCATTGGGAAGCGCGTCTATATCACGGCTAGCTTCGGGTACGGGGACGACTATCGGCCCATCGTCGGCATCGTGGGCGACGTGCAGCGCACCCCGCCCGCGGCGCCCGTCGGCGACATCGAGTTCCCCCATGCGCAGTTCGGCCCGGTGAACATGACGGTGAACATGCGGACCGCCGGCCTGAGCCCCAGCCTAAGTGACGTGCAGCGCGAGGTTGCCGCTCTCGATCCCGGTGTTCCGGTACAAAGGTTCGAATCGGTGACGGAGGCCCTGGGCCGGGAAGTAGCGCCTACGCGGTTCTACTTGATGATGGTGGCGACATTCGCCGCGGTGGCGCTGTTGCTCGCAGCCGTGGGTCTCTACGGAGTGGTCGCGTACCTCATGGTGCAGCGGACCCAGGAGATCGGTGTTCGCATGGCGCTCGGTGCCAAACAAGGACAAGTGGTGGCCCTGGTGCTGGGCCAAGGACTCCGTCCGACGCTGTTGGGACTAGGCGTTGGACTAGTCTTGGCGCTGGCCCTGGGACGGGTGGCACAGAGCCTGTTGTTCCAGGTGAGCCCCAGCGACCCGCTGGTGCTGGCGGTGGTGGCGGCGATACTGCTGCTGGTGGCGCTCCTGGCGTCCTTCCTGCCGGCCCGACGGGCGAGCCGGGTGGATCCGGTGTCGGCGCTGCGCGCCGAGTAGCTGGGAGACGGGAATCAGTAATCAGTGATGAGTTGGTGGTGCGCGGTGCGCGGGTAGCATCAGCTGTCGGCTCTCAGCTGTCAGCTATCGGCCGAGAAGAAGCTGATAGCCGATTGCGGATAGCCGTCGTTCTGCCCCCGCTGCCCCCGCTGCCCCCAGCTTCCTGCAACCCAGGGCCGGTTCGCGGTATCTAACTCGGGGTATCTACCCGAGGGCGGGGGCGTGTCCAATTCTTCAGTTCTGAACCACCTAGCGGCGAGTGGCAGGCCGGCGGCCAACGTCGGCCTCCACACCATTCCGGGGGGAACCGTGTGGACCGGCCACGGTCACGACGTCCCCCACCTCACCGTGGTGGTCTCGGGGAAGTTCATCGAAGAGCATACCCGGGGGGCCACGACGCTCGAAACGGGCGGGGTGCGGCTGGCTCCGGCCGCCTCGCACGATCTCCGTTTTGGTCCCCAGGGTGCCGTCTGTCTCGTCGTCGAACTCGATGCCGACGGGCCTGCCCCGCCCGGCGTTCGCTTTCTGCCGGCCGACCCCGACACAAGTGGTTTGGTGGGTGATATCGTCCACCAGTTGCATGAAGATCCGGCGGGGTCTCTGGCCCCGGCCGTGGACCTCGACCTCGAGACACTGATCCTTGGTGTGTTGGCCCACGCCCACAGGCACGAACGGCTGGACCCAGCAGGCAGGCCCCCCGCCTGGCTGCGACGGCTCCGCGATAGGCTGGCCACCGAGTGCGCCGTGAGCGTGTCCGGCGCCGCCCGTCAGGCGGGGGTCCACCGAGGCCACTTGGCGCGGGCTTTCCGCCATCACTATGGCGAACCGATGAGCCGCTTCGTGCAGCGCCGTCGCCTGGCGCGGGCTGCGGCCCTCTTGGCTAACTCGGCGCTATCCCTCGCCGAGGTTGCTTTCCAGTCCGGGTACGCGGACCAGAGCCATCTCACCCGGAACTTCCGGCGCCGGTTCGGGCAAGCACCAGGGGCCTGGCGCCGCCAGATGGCATAGGCGACATCGGTTCAAGACGCTCCGGGTACCGCACGGTAGATTGGTCGAAGACCGTTACCCGGAGAGCAATCATGCATCGCGCCGTCCTAGTTCTTGGCCTTCTCGCCGCCGGCGCCACTGGCGCTGCCGCTCAGGCCGTCGCTCCGCCCCCGGATCCTGGGACCGAGGGCTGGCGGGCCGATCTGGCCCTTCTGGCACTCGAGCTGCCTCGCATCCACCCGGCGCCGTTCACCAAAGTCTCACGGAGTGAGTGGGACGCCGCGGTCGTCGAACTCGAGGGACGGCTGCCCGGTCTGACGGGTGCTCAGGCCACGGTGGCCTTCCAGCAGTTGGTCGCCCTCATCCAGGACGCCCACACTTCGATCAATCCCCTCTTCGAACCGACACTCCGCCGGGACATCTACCCCGTAGAGTTCTATCGTTTCGAAGACGGAGTGTTCATTCGCCGCGCCGCGGCTGAGGTAGCCGAGTTGGTGGGTGCCAAGGTACTCCGTTACGGTGTGGTTTCCGCCGACAGTGCGCTAGCCGCCGTGGCGCCGACCGTCTCGGCCGACAACGAATGGTGGATTCGGGGGCAGGCGGCCCTCAGACTGTCGCTCGCGAGCGTAGCTCTTGGTCTGGGGTTGGTCGAGGACCCCGGCGCGCTGACCCTGGTCATCGAACGCCGTGGCGTGGTCGACACCGTCACGGTGGGAACGGTGACCTTGAACGTGACCGGCCACGGCGCCCCTTTCCCCCCGGCGTCTTGGGTGGACATGGCACCGGCAGACGGGCCCCTGTGGCTGGCCCACCCAGGCGAACTCTGGTGGACG
>JAZFYL010000264.1:0-2042 GCA_036443495.1 Gemmatimonadales bacterium
TGGCGTCCGCCCAGGCCCAGGCGGTAGGCCAGGGTCGGTTCGAAGGTCGCGAGATCGAACGTCGAGCTTCGGGTATTGCGAGTGCTCAGGTCGAGTGGCCGCACCCTGGCGAGCGCCTTGGTCACGCCACTGCTGTCGCCGAAAATCGCCTGGGTCAGGCGGGCAAGCTCAAAAGCGGCCCCGAGTTCGCGGGTGCGACCGTTGTTGTAGGTCTGCGGGAGGACGAACGCGCCCGAATCCCCTGCCACCCGGACGGGATTCCGGGTGGTCAGGTCCCGGTTCAGCCCGAAACTGCTCGAAGTGATGTACCGTGGCCGCAACCAACTCGCGATACGGGGGGTGAGCGACAGTTGTGTCGTGATGGCCCGGGCCCGCTCGACACCCACGTCCATGCCGAAGAGGCTCTGGCGCGAGAGGGTCGCCAGCCGGCCGATCGAGGTGGTATCGGTGTACCTCCGCATGTCGCGGGTGCTGCTGAGGTTTCCGCTCATGGACAACATGCCGAGCGGTTGCCACGTCAGACCTGCGGTGTTGATCCACACATGGGATTCGGTGTGGATCGGCCTCAGGTTTTCGTCACTGGGGCGCTCCACCGGCACCAGGAAGGCGGTAAAGTCTGACTGAGTCCGGGCCAACCGGCTGGACAGCACGAAGTTCCTCGGAATCAACGTGAACCTGGCGTTGCTCAGCCCGGCTCCGGCCTCGCTGTTCTTGAACCAGTCCGGCAGGCCGTCGATGAGCCCGCCCAGTCCGAGGCTCCACCCCCGCGGGTTCATCGCCAGGCTGTAGCTCAACCCCAGCGCGGTGGACTTGCTCGTGGTCTTGGACAGGTCCGTCTGTGACCGGCCCGACGTCAGTGTTCCGGTAAATGTCATCGGGTCGACGAAGCCCCGCGTCAGGAAGGAGGAGCCGCGCTGGGCCCGGCGGACGGTCATGGTCATCGTCGTGGTCGTGGCCTCCGGTTTGCGAAGACCATCCAGGTCACTGGCCAGGATGTCCGTCCCCTGAACCAGTTGGGGATCGGTACTGGAGCGGGAATAACTCACAGCGGTAGGGACGAACAACCCCAGGCTCGCCGGCAGGAACCGGTCCAGTCGGAGCGTGGTCCCCAACTGGAAATTGTTGGTGGTCAGGTAGGTCGGGTCCTGCGCCAGCTGTCGGAACTGGGCGCCCCGCCGGGTGAAGGCGACGGTGACATTGCCGACATCGGAGGCCGAGAGCCGGGCGTCCAGCGCGAACGCCGTCCCAACCTCATTGACCGGTCGGGTGAGGCGGATGTCGTCGACCCACAATTCGGCGGTGTCGATCACGACGGTGGCAGCCACCCGTACAATGCCGGCCGAAATTTCCTGGATCGCCGCCAGGTTGGGCGGATTGACCCCCGGGTCACCCACCTGCACCAGATACGGTCCCTGACACGCCACGAAAGCGGTGGTGTCGCCGAAGCCACATTGGACGGCGCCGCCTGCCGAATCCCCGTTGAGCCAGCGCGTTTCGACCTCACTGCGGAGATCTCTCCAGATGTCCAGGTCGACGACCGCTTCGGGCTCCCAGGTCGTGGTCCTGGCGGGGACATGATAGAAATAGAAGTTCCGGTCGTCGCTCCCCATCTTTACGAACGCTTCCAGATCACCCTCCTCCCACCCCGAACCCCGCCCCCGGAACCACAGTTTCATCTCCCGGTAGCTGAGGGCGTTTTGGGGACCGGCCGCGAATCGCCGAATGGCCTCGGCCCGCTGTCCCACCTGCAAGGCCTCCGCACCGCCGGGGTCGGTAGCATACACGCGGAGCGAGGTCTCGTTGATCTCCGTACCCAACTCTTCGCCGACATCGGCCCGGCTCGTCTGATCGACCACACCCGGCGGGGACACGTAGCCCAGGTCCGTGCCATCCTTGGTCGACACTGTGGTCACCACCACCTCGCCGGTCGGGTTGGCGGTGCTGCCGGAGATGCCGTCGATGGGAGCGTCGGCCAGCCGGATCCACGGGGCGGCAGTGAGCACCATGCGGGCGAAGCCCCACCGTACGACGCTGTCCACATC
>JAZFYL010000265.1:0-2252 GCA_036443495.1 Gemmatimonadales bacterium
GGCACCCTGGTGATCGATCTCATCGACGCTCAGACGAGCACGCTCATCTGGCGTGGCATGGGCTCCGGTGCCGTGAACTCGGATGAGCCCGGAGCGAAGGCGCCTGAGGCCGTGAAGAAAATCATGAAGAGCTTCCCGCCCAAGCCCTGAGGAGGCGGGCACTGGTCGACCGCCAGCCCCCGGGACCGCTGGTCCGCACCGGCTGCTGAATCCTCCGGGCACAGCATCCGTATCGTGAGGGTATGACCCTCCGATCCAGATCCCTCCTCGGCGGCCTCCTCGTCGCCGGCGCACTTGCGTGCCACGATTCCGACACGTTTCACGACTATCTCCACCATACCACCCTGCATGAGGCCTACCAAGCCTCTTTGGAACAGGCCGGCTTGCTGGGCACGGCCCTAGGCCGCGATTGGGTCGCAGCCAGTCTCTACGTGCTCGCAGAGCCCGCCGCCATCGAGTTGCCCTACCGGGAGTCCGGCTATCTGCCGGCCGATTCCGCCATGGCCCTGGCCTATCGATTCGAGGCACGCCGGGGGCAGCGGTATATGATCGTGCTGGACATCGAGGGGTCCTCGGATCTACGGCTGTTCGTCGATCTATTCCGCGCCCCTCGCGACAGTCTCGATGCCCCACGTCACGTCGCCAGCGCGGATAGTCTGACATCGGGTATCGAAGGGGAGTTCCACCGCGACGATAACTACCTTCTGCGGCTCCAGCCCGAACTGCTTCGGGGAGGACGCTACACGCTGACCATCGACGTGGACGCTTCATTGGCCTTTCCGGTGGAGGGCAAGGACAGTCGGGCGATTCTGAGCGGGTTTGGCGCGTCCCGTGATGGTGGCCGACGCGAGCATCACGGAGTAGATATTTTCGCCCCGCGCGGAACACCCGTCCTCGCGGCGGCCTCTGGGCGTATCACCCGGGTTCGTGAAGCCGGGCTGGGCGGCAAGGTCGTGTGGCAACTCGATCGCGACCGAGGCCAGTATCTGTATTATGCCCACCTCGACAGCCAGGCCGTCGTCGCCCGGCAAGTCGTCGAGCTGGGCGATACCGTCGGATTCGTCGGGAACAGCGGCAATGCCCGCACCACGCCACCCCATCTTCATTTCGGCATCTACCGCCGCGGGCTGGGTCCGATTGACCCGTGGCCGTTCGTGCATCACCCGGAGGCCGCGCCACAACCGATAGTGGCCGACGTCTCGCGCGTGGGTCGGTGGGCTCGGGTGAATCGCGATCGTACCACCATCCGGGATGATGCCCGTTCGAGCGCCGGGCAGGTATTGGTAGCCGGGCGCTACACTCTCATGCACGTCAGGGCTGCCGTTGGTGATTGGTATCGTGTGGCTCTGCCCGACGGGATGGTGGGCTATGTGCCCGCGGGGGAGGTCGAGACCGTTGAGGATGCCGTGGGACAGCGCCTGGTCAAGGACGGTGAGCCCGTATTGCAACAACCCACCAGAGAGAGCCCCCGGGTGGCCGTGACCGATGGCGACACGGTCGCTTCGGTATTCGGTTCCTTTGGCGACTACGAGTTCGTCCGTCTGGACGGGCCGGTTGCCGGGTGGGTGGGAGGTCTCGACCAGCAGGAGGGGGTCGCGCGGTAGCTCGTGTCCGAGTCGCTCCACCTTGCGCTGTATCCGGCCCCATACCAATCTTTGGGCGTCCGAACCCATCAAGAACATTCTTCTGGAGCCCGCTACGACATGGGTCTCAGCCGGATCGTGGATGACCCCAACCGGGATCTCAAGAACCAGTCCATCATGGTGATGGCCGGGTTCCTGTTCCGGTTTCCAGGAATGTGACTATGGGGAGACGGGAGGGCCGTGGGGTCTGAGGAACCTTTGGGGAGTGCGGAGTGCGGAGTGCGGTGGCCCCCACTTCGCTACAGGCGAAGGTGCTGGCTGAGTGTGTCTACAGGAGGCGGGCAGATGGTAACAGGAAATCGGATGACTCTAATGTCGGTGGCCCTCCTGGGCTTGGCAGCGGCCACCGCGGCACCAAAGGCGCACTCGCAAACGGCCCGGATCGACTCGATCGATGCGCTAGTGACCGAATTGATGGTCCTCTCGGACGTGCCGGGGCTCTCCCTCTCTATCGTGGAAGAGGGTTCGGTGGTGTGGGGGCGGGGGTATGGAGTGCGTCGTGGAGGGGAAAGTGCTGCCGTGAACAGCGAGACGGTGTTCGAAGCGGCCTCGCTTAGCAAACCGGTTGTCGCCTACGTGGTCCTGCAACTGGTGGATCAAGGTGTGCTG
>JAZFYL010000266.1:0-2825 GCA_036443495.1 Gemmatimonadales bacterium
GCCCCAGCGGCCAACAGGTTGAACTCGTTGCCAAACTGGCCGAGCAGGTTCCTGATCCCGACCGTCAGCGGGAATTTGTCGGGCGTCTGCAGGAAGATGAGCGCGTTCAGCAGGTCGTTCCACACCCATACGAACTGGAAGATGGCCAGGGCGGCGATCGCAGGGAGGGAGAGCGGCAGGACGATCCTTGTGAATATCTTCACATTGCCGGCACCATCGATCCGCGCCGACTCGATCAGATCGTGTGGGATGTCCGCCATGAAGTTGCGTAACAGGAAGATGGCAAAGGCCAGCCCGTAACCGGTGTGGGCCAGCCAGATGCCGGGGAAGGTGCCGGTGAGGTTCAACGTGTTGAAGAGCTTCAGGACCGGCACCCAGGTGACCTGGAGAGGGACGATCAGCAGAGCAATTACCCCGAGAAAAATCCAGTTGCGGAAGGGGAAGTCGAGCCAAGCGAAAGCATAGGCCGCCACCGCGGCGATGGCGATAGGAAGGATGGTGGCGGGGATGCTGATGATGATGGTGTTGATGAAGTTGTCGGCGAATCCGGGTGGGGGCAAACTGGGCGAGAACAGCACTTCGTTGTAGTTGTCCAGGGTCCAGCCGCCCCGCCAGACCTCCCACCAGCCGAACTGCGAGCTGGCAGCCCTGCTCTTGAACGACGTGATGAACAACCCAAGGGTTGGGACCAGCCAGGTGATGGCGACGGCGATGAGCACGCCCGGCACCACCCAGCGCCTCACCCGGCCACCCTTTCGAGGACTACCAGCGGTGGCGGGCGGGGACGTCGCGACCGTAGTCATCTTGCCTCCGTGGCCCGGATCTGGCGCATTTGCCACCACATCAGCGGGGCCATGAGCACCAGGAGCACGACCGCCACCGCACTGCCGTAGCCGGCGGCATTGTTGTTGAAGATCTCCCAAAACACGGTGAAACCGACGATGCGCGACGAAAAGCCCGGGCCACCCGCGGTCATGATCAGTACCAGGTCGACCGCCTTCAGGGCGTTGATGATCATCGTCACGGCCACCACGATGATCGCCCCCTTCATCTGCGGCAGCGACACCTTCCAGAACACCTGCCATTCGCTGGCGCCGTCAACGGCAGCGGCCTCGTGGTTCTCCTCGGGCAGTGCCTTGTAGGAGGCGGCGAGGATCGTCATAGACAACGCGGTCCACACCCAGATGCCGGCACCGATGATGGCGAAGTTCACGATGTTGGGCTCGCCAAGAAACGCCACAGGCCCAAACCCGATCAACCCCAGCATGGCGTTGATGACCCCGATGTTGGGGTCGGTGGAGTACACCAGCCGGAACACGACGCTGGCCGCGGTGAAGGACACCACGAGGGGAAGGAAGACGATCGCCTTCGACAGCTTCTCGTATTTGACCTTGTCGGCCAGAACCCCCACCAACAACCCAAAGGCGATGACACCCAGGGTGAAGAGCACTACCCAAAACGCGCTGTTGAACAATGCCGACCACGGCGGCAACTCATATTTGATGAACGCAGGATCGTTGGTGAACATCTCCTGGTAGTTCTCGAGGCCGATGAACTCCCGTGTCGGATTGATGATCGATCCCTTGTGAAAGCCGATCCAGATGGTTCGGATGACCGGCCACACCAGGAAAAACCCGAGCAGTATGAGCGCGGGGGCGAGCCACAACCAGGGACGCCAGCGCACCTGGCGTTTCCGCTTTTGCGGCTCACCTTCGGCGGCAGGAGTCGTCGGCTTGGTAATGGTCGCCGTCATCGCCGTCCAATCCTCCTAGCCGGGAGTGACAAACCTAGCGCGTTGAACCTCCAGGTTCTATTGGCTCGATCCCTGGTGGGCACCGAACACTGCACCCTGCGGATCGTGGATGATCGACATGCGGCCCGTCATCACATCGACGATGTCACCAGCCTTGGCGCCCAGCGCCGTCGCCGCTTCGACGGTGGCGTCGATGTCATCGACTGCGAAGTACACCAGCCAGTGCGGAGGGACCTCATCCGGCAGCACCCCGGTCTTGTCGTATCCGCCGGCAACCTGGTCCTCTCCGAGGGTGAACAACGTGTATTCACCGCTATCGCCCATGGGCACCGTCTCCGATCCCCACCCAAAGACGTCTTCGTAGAACTTGGTCGCGGTGGCAATGTCTCCCGTGCCGAGCTCAACCCAGGTGATTGATCCGGGTGCGTCCTTCAACTCGGCGCCCGTGTGGTTGCCGTCCTGCCACACCGCGAGCGGTGCCCCGGTCGGATCGGAGAAGATTGCCATCTTTCCGGCGTCCATCACTTCCATGGGCGGCAGCATGGTCGACCCACCCGACCCTTCTACCGCGGAGGCGCTGGTTTCGACATCCTCGACGGTGATGTACGGCATCCACGCCGGGGGCATCGGCCGCTCCGGGGGTGCCTCTCCCCCGCCGGCGACCAGCTTGCCGTCCTTGGAGAAGAGGGTGTAGACCTGCGAATCGCCTGCGGGTTGGTCCTCACCGGTCCATCCGAACAGCCTGGCGTAGAACTCCTTGGCCGCTTTCCGATCGCTGGTGGTCAGATCGGCCCAATTGAACTTGCCAACGGTCCCCACGATGGCTCCTTTCGCTGGGGGTCGACCACATCTTGGCACAGGCGCGCACGGCGAAATCCGACGAGATACGAGTTGCCATGTCCCAGCTGCCAGCTACCAGTTACCAGACCGACCATGGAGTTCCCCCCTCTCGCCGGACACGGTTGTTATGCGGCCAGGGTGTTGGTGGTGTGACGGTAGTGGTCCTCCCATTCGATCAGGGATGTGTATCCGAGGACGGAGTGGAGCCGGCAGCAGTTGTACCAGGCTTCGA
>JAZFYL010000267.1:0-17933 GCA_036443495.1 Gemmatimonadales bacterium
GGTGGCTGGTGGCGACCTCGATGGCCAGGGACGACGACCTGCCCAACGACTACTTCATCGACCTGCTGGGAACCGTCGAAGCAGAGATCCACAATCGCAAGAACCGGGTGCGCGACGCGATGAACTACGCCCTCATCGCCATCGGCATGCGCAACGCGGTGTTGGCGAAGCGAGCCATCGCAGCGGCCAGGCGGATAGGGCCGGTGCAGGTAGACCACGGCGAGACGGGGTGCAAGACGCCGGAGGCGGTGGCCTATATCAAGAAAGCGGCGGCGCGCAAACGATAGGGTCCAGCTGGACAGCGTGGTCTATGAAGCGAGAACGCCCATGGCCTCGCCGTTCCTCCGCACACCGCACTCCGCACTCCGCACCAATCAGTGTCGAATCCGCTTGTATTTGAAGTCGGGGTCGTCCGTCTTCCCGACATAAATGGCCGACTTGGGCCACTCCCCACGAATGAACGCCACCCTCGCCCCGTCCGGCGACACGCGGCCGTAGAACGCCGGGGCGGCAACCTCCTCCGGCACGGACCCGGTCACGGCCATCTGGTACACGCCGGAGGTCTCGGTCTGTTGGCGGGTGAACACGATCCTCGATCCGTCTGATGACCAGCTGGGGAACATGTCCCGCAGATGGCCGGTGGTGAGCTGACGCCGGTCCGATCCGTCGGACCGCATCAAGTACAGATGATCGGCCGTCGTGTCGCGGGCGGAATAGAACACGATCTGGTCGCCGGTGGGAGACCAGGCCGGGTTCCAGTCGTTGCGGGCGTTCTGACTCAGGTTGGTTCGCCCGCTCCCGTCGGCATTCATGCGAAACACCTGTGATTGCGCGTTCGCCCTCGCCGTGAACACCAACTGCGATCCATCCGGCGACCACGACGGAGCCGCTTCGTCGGCCGGCGTATGGGTCAACCGGGTCACCGCCTCGGACTCGAGGTCGATGACGAAGATCTCCCAGTTGCCGTCGACCTCGCCCGCGAACGCCATGCGGCGGCCCTCGGGGTGCCAGGCCGTCCAACGGGCGGACAGCAGGCCGTGGGGGATCGGTCGAACGTCCTTCCCGTTGGGGCGCATGCGCATGATGGTCGAGGTCCACGGATCGCCCGTGGCCACGGCGGTGTAGGAGATCCACTCGCTGTCCGGCGACCACGACACTTCCTGAAAGAAGACGTTCTTCTGAGCCGCCAGCGGCGGGACGACGGCGAGCAGCACGCCCAGGGTGAGCAAACGACGCATGACGGACCTCCGGGGCTATGGCGCTGCGACCGTCGGCGACGGAGGCACCAGATCATTCCAATAGAGTAGGGCGTTGTACACGAACGCGTGGTCGTGCTGGGTGATGTGGCGATGCATTGGGTTCCAGGCGAAGAGGACCAGATTTCCATCCCCCAGGGTCGTATGTATGATGGCGGCCTCTCCGTCGAGAGTGCCCTTCACGATGCCACCCGACAGTACCACCGGCGGTGTGTCCTTTTCGTCCTCGGTCTTGCCCCCGTCTTCATCGTCGCTGTCCTCGTCGGCATCCTGGCCGACCTCCTTGGTCCCGAACTGAAGCGGGACCAGGTACCGGCGATGATCGGCCACGGCGAAGAGCGGGCCGTTGCCACGAAACACGTGGGTCAGCTCCGGGTAGCCGTAGGTAAGGGGGGACGTCGGCTGCATGACCTTGGCGGTGATCACGGACCCGGGGGTGTTGAGGCCCGATGGTCGCTTGACGGACACGTCGTGGACCATTCCCGTCTCCGTCACCAGGGTCGTGCCCGACCCGAGTGCCACCACGGTACCGCCCGACTCCACGAACGCCCGGATCGCTTCCAGGCCTACGAAGCCGATGCCTCCGGTGATGTCGTCGGCCGACAGGATCAGGCCGTGGCTCGGGTACTCCGGGGTTTGGGTGTACGCCAGCGGTGCCCATTTGGGGTCGATGCCGCTCACGATGTTCTTGGCCCGGGTTCCGCCCCCGAAGTGCGGTACCAGGAGGACGTCGAAGTCGCGCCGGAGATCGCCTGCCCGCACGCGGTCCTTGCCGATGTAAGTGTAAGGGACGCCGGCCTGGTCGAGCGTGAATCGTACCCACCCGGCATTCTGGGTCGACGCCCAGCTCTGGAACAGAGCGATGCGCGGCAAGTCGAGTTCGTGCCGTGCGATGTCCGGCATCTTCCGCAAGGCCACGACCTCCAAGGCCCGATCCGCCAGGGCGGCGCGCAGCTGGTCCTCGGTGACGTCATCGGCGTCGATCAACAACGTACCCGCAGGGTAGTTCCGGCCGTTCTCTTCGAACGGCTCGCCCGCCGCCGCGACCGGTACCGATCCCAAGGCAAAGCGGAACGGCCCCAGGTCGCGTTGCCCCATGTGCGGAATGGCCCAGGTGTGGCGCCGACGAGGGAGATCTGCCCCGGGCGCGAACGGCCCGTGGTCCACCAACGGCTCCAGGTCCACGTCGAGCACCTCGGCGTCGTCGATCCGGACGGTCTCCACACCCAGCAGCAGCCCCAGGGTCCAGGCCACGTCGTCGTAGGGCGATTGCTCGGCGTCTTCGGGGAACTCCTGCTTCATGAGGAGGTTACGGGCCAGCGGACCGAAAGGCTGGGCGCTCGAGACGATCAGGTCGCCCTCCTCCAACTCGTGGTCGCCCATCTTGGTGTCTCGGGAGAGGACGCCGATCTCGATGCCCTGCAGGCGCAGAATATCGATCAGTTGACGAGCCGCGTCGCGGTCGGACTGGTCGGCGGGAATCAGGAAGGCATACGGTGGTTCGGTGCGTCCCCGCTGCATGGCCCGGACGCCCTTGCGGTAGAAGTTGCCCAGGAACAGTCGCGAGTTTTCGGCTACCATCTCCAGCGAGGCGATGGCGCCCGTCTGCATGTAATTGGTGTTGTTACGCATCGACCATTCCAGCTTGGCCGGGGGCGGGACCGATCGGTACCACTGGCGCGAGGTGATCTTCTTGCCGCTGTACTTGGCTTTGCTCAGATCCCGTTCCATGGTCTCGGCGCTGCCGTTACCAAAGGTTTCGTAGAAGCGCCCCATGGCGTTGTGGTTGTTGGTCACCCACAGCAGGTACCCTGGATACCAGCCGGTATAGAACCCCCACGTCCAGACACCCGGCATGCCCATGCCGGTGACCCTTGCCACCTCGTAGTTCGCCAGCGTGTGCCATTCACCCACCGTCAGAGGGTCGATCGTCTCGTTGTAGGGCCCGGTGCCACCCGACACGTATAGCAGAGGGACGGATTCGTGCAGGTCGAGGGATACGGTCGGGCGCCAATCGAAGAACGCCCGGAGGTAATTCCGGGTCAGGGGTTGGCTCACCACGATGCCGTCGCGGTTGTTGTCGTGAAAGGTGTAGTGACCCCAGAACGGGGGGCTGCGCGGGGGCATCTCGAGCCTGTTGGTGTGTCCCTTCACGTGGCGGCGGTACCAGTCTACCTGGCGCGCGCGCCCGTCGACTTCCAGTACCGGCGTGATGAGCGTGATCACGTTGTGCCGGATCGTCTCGAACGGCTCCCGATCCTCGACCGCAAGGCGGTACGCCAACTCCATGACCATCTCCGGCGGCCCCAGTTCGGTCGAATGAAGGCCCGCCGTCATCCAGTAGATCGGGACCGCTTCGCGTATCAGGGAATCCGCTTGTTCGGCACTGGTGAGGCGTGGGTCCGCCAACCGTCGGAGAATCGCCTTGGTCTCCTCCAGCCGGGCCAGCAGAGCTTCGTCGGCGATGGCGGCCACGATCATGTCCCGTCCTTCCTGGCTCTGACCGAGGACGAAGACCCGCACCCGGGGTGAGGCCGCTTCGAGGGCCCGGAAGTACCCGTGGATGCGGTTGACCGGCGTCAACTCGCCCGGGGTACCGATGGTGTACCCCAGGAAGTCCCGAGGGCCCGGCACGGTAGGATGATCCGGCAGCACCGAGACCCAGGGGGAGAGATAGGCCGAATCCGTGGTTGCCTCGGTAATGGCCGTGGCCGCGAGGGTATCCGCGGGGAACGACCCAACCATCTGTCCCTCGGCGACGCCCACCAGGTAGGGGGCGCCGATGACCACCAGCAGGGTCAGGCCCGAACGAACGAGTTGCATGACACCCTCTCGAGTGCGGGCGGCAGGAAAGCCGTCATGTGCCTACCGCTTGTGGAATTCGATGTCGTTATCGAATCGGACGCGAAGCGACCCGATGCCGCCCGCGCCGTCAGGAATGAACCGCAGGAATTTCCCGGCCCACGTCGACACATACGGGTCACGCCAGCGGATATGGTACACATCGTAGTGCCAGTGTTCCAGGTCGCCGACGTACTTGGAATTGTAGCGGAAGACGAGGTGGCCTTTTTCCTTGGTGATCGTCGCACCTCCGGACAGCTGGTCGAAATACTCGCCCAGGTACTGGCTGCGCGGCAGGGTGGGCTTGGTACCCTTGGTACGGATTTCCTCCCATCGCCAGGCGCGTTCTTTTTCGGCCATGCGCTGTTCCGTCCGCTGCTCCAACAGGACGGCGTTCCAGTCCCGATCGGCGACGTCGAGATAGGCATCCATCACCTGATGCACCACGGCTTCGGTCAGCTGGTTGGGGACCTTGTTGGTCAGAACGACGACCCCGAAGCCCTCTTCCGGAACCATCGTCAGCAGAGAAGTCATGCCATCGATACTGCCGTCGTGCCGCACTACCTTCCGTCCGTGGTAATCGTACAGATCCCAAGCCAGACCGTACGCGCTGAACGTGCGCTGTTCCAGCTCGGCCACCGCGCCTGGTCCATCCCACCAGATCTGGGGCGACTGCATCTCGGCCACGATGTTCGGGGCCAGGATGGTGTCGCCTTCCAGCACGCCCTCCGCCAGATGTAGCCTGAGCCATTGCGCCATGTCGATGGCGTTGGAATTGAGCGCCATGGCCGGCGCCACATTCCACGGATCGAAGGGCACCAACGGGGTCAACTCGCCGTCGACGGCCATGTGCGGCGCGGCGACGTTATCCCGCTTCTCCAGATCGCGGATCGTCACCGTGCTTTCGTGCATGCCCAGCGGTTGGAGCAGCCGCTTCGTCACGAACGCTTCCCAACTCTGATGCGTGACGACGGAGATGATTTCGCCCGCGGCCAGGTACATGATGTTGGAGTAGCCGTAAACGGACCGAAAACCACCTTCGGAGCGTTGGTATCGAAACCGATGCAGGATCTCCGCGCTATCGTAGTCGGAGCCCTGCCAGAGATGGTCGGCTGCCCATCCCGGGTAGCCGGTTCGGTGGGACAACAAGTCCCGGATGGTCAACTGGCGGGTAACCCAGGGATCGTAAAGCTCGAAATCCGGCAGGAAGCCGCTGACGGGGTCGTCCCAGTCGAGCTTGTCTTCGGATACCAGGATGCCGAGTGCCGCGGCCGTGAAAGCCTTGGTGTAACTCGCCACGGCGAACAGCGTGTGGCCGTCCACCGGCAGTTCGCTCCCCAGTTTGCGCACGCCATACCCCCGAACCAACACCAGCGAGTCGTCCTTGACTATGGCCAGCGCGAGACCCGGGACGTCCCACGCCTTCATGCCGGTCTCGACGAACTCGTCCAGTGTGGCGAGCCGGCCCGCTTGGGCGAGCACGGCTTCCGGCCGGGCGATTGCCAGGGCGGTGGCGACCAGGAGGCCAAGCCCGACTCCCCAGGGAGTGATGGGTCGGTTGCGCATAGTCCTCACAACGAAAAGAAAAACGGCCGGAGCCCGGGGCGGGCGGGGAAGATGCTCGGGTAAGATGCCCCGCATAGGGGGGAGGCGCTAGTACGCCGGTGGCTGGAGGCCGGTGGCGGGTGGACGGTGGACAGTGGACGGTGGACCGACGGTGATCAGTGATCAGTGATCAGTGAGTCGTGCGCCGTACGCGGTGCGCGGGGGGTTGACGTTTTCGCACTAGGTGTGAAACGTCTTGGGCTGCCCTCCGCTGCCCTCCGCTGCCCTCCGCTGCCCTCCGCTGCCCTCCGCTGCCCGCCGCTGCCCGCCGCTGCCCGCCGCTGCCCGCCGCTGCGTCGACTCGGAGGGCACCGGCAGGATGGCTCCGTGCACCGAGGGCCAGCGGGCGGTGTTGGTGGCTTCGGAACCGTTGGGCGAGCGGGCACCGTGGACTGTGGTCCCGCCCAACCACCTGGTGCTGGTGGCTGAGAACCAGGGGGTGGAAGTGCAGGCAATGAGTGCGTAGTGCGCAGTGCGTAGTGTGCGGTCAGTGACCGAGGTTCCTACTCACTACTCACTACTCACTACGCACTCCGAACTGCGCACTATGCACTCATATTTTCCACAATCGCCTCACCAAACTCGCTCGTCTTGAGCAGGGTGGCACCTTCCATGAGCCGCTCGAAGTCGTAGGTAACGCGCTTCAGGGCGATGGTCTGTTCCAGTCCCGCAACGATCAGGTCCGCAGCCTCGTTCCAGCCCATGTGCCGCAGCATCATCTGACCGGAGAGGATCACCGAGCCGGGATTCACCTTGTCCTGCCCGGCGTACTTGGGTGCCGTGCCATGAGTGGCCTCGAAGATGGCATGGCCCGTGACATAGTTGATGTTGGCGCCCGGGGCGATGCCGATTCCTCCCACCTGCGCCGCCAGGGCGTCGGAGATAAAGTCTCCATTCAGGTTCATGGTGGCGATCACGTCATACTCGGCCGGCCGTGTCAGAATCTGCTGCAGGAATGCGTCCGCGATCACATCCTTGATGATCAAGCCACCCTCCAATTGCAGCCAGGGTCCGCCGTCGAGTTCGGTCGCGCCGTATTCCTCCCGCGCCAATTCGTATCCCCAGTCGCGGAAGGCTCCCTCGGTGTACTTCATGATGTTGCCCTTGTGGACCAGCGTCACGCTCTTTCTTCCCTGGTCCAACGCGAAGTCGATGGCGCTCCGCACCAACCGCTTGGTGCCTTCCTCGGAAATGGGCTTGATGCCGACGCCGCTGGTGGCCGGGAAACGCAGTGTCGCACCCAGGTTGTCCTGCAGGAAGGCGATCAGCTCCAGGGCTTCGGGCGTCCCCGCCTGGTATTCGATACCGGCGTAGATGTCTTCGGTATTCTCGCGGAAGATCACCATGTCGATCAGTTCGGGGTGCTTCACCGGGCTTGGTACGCCCCGGTACCACCGCACCGGTCGCACGCAGGCGTAAAGATCCAGTTTCTGCCGCAGGGTAACGTTCAGCGACCGGAACCCCCCTCCCACCGGGGTGGTGAGCGGACCCTTGATGGCAACGCGATAATGCTCCATGGCCCTGAGCGTATCGTCGGGCAGCCAGCTGTCGAAGCGCTCCTTGGCCTTCTCGCCGGCGTAGACCTCGAACCAGGCGATAGCCCGGTCCCCGCCGTAGGCCTTGGCCACGGCATGATCGAGCACCAGCTGAGCGGCGCGCCAGATGTCGGGTCCGGTGCCGTCGCCCTCGATGAACGGGATGATGGGCTTGGCCGGGACCTGCAAGGCCCCGTCGCTCATGGTGATCGGCTCGCCGGTCGTCGGTTGGGTGAGGGCGTCGTAGGTCGGTGCGATGGTAGACATGGGGATTCCGTGTAGAAGGTCAGATGTCTCAATATAATTGGCCGGAAACTTGCAAATTAGACGACCTGCCCTTGCCACTGGACCATCATGGCCGCACCGGAAACGATGCCGGCGGGCGCCGGGGGCTCCGCGTCCGCAGCGGCAGACCTGCTTCTGGAAGTCTACCTCGCCTATCGTGACCAGTTTGACCTGGTCACCAGGCGGGCGGCTGCCCGATTCGAGCGCCAGGACTGGTCCGGCGGTCAACGGGATGCCCACGAACGCCTTCTGCTGTACTCACAGTTCGTCGAGTGGGTACGTCGCGACGTCGAGACGCTCCTGGGTAGCCGGGCCACCGATCAAGACGCTTGGGCCCACGTCAAGCGCTGCTATGCAGATCTCACCCAGGGCCGTCCTGACTGTGAGATTGCGCGCACCTTTTTCAACTCGGTTTCCCGGCGCATCTGCACGACTGTGGGCGTCAACCCGCGGATAGAATTCCTGGACGACGAATACCACTCCGAGGCGACGGCGGGAGACCCGGAGCTGCTGCGTTATGACCGAGTGCGCGGTGCCGAGGCCCTGATCGACTGGCTGCTGGCCGAACTGCCCCTATCGTCACACTTCGAAGACCGGGCCCGGGACGTGAGCCTGGCAGCGGCTGCCCTCGAACGGGAGATGAGCCGCCTGGCGGCGGACCCCGTCCAATCCGTGGAAGTCTTGCCCACCATATTCTACCGCAACAAAGCGGCCTATGTCGTGGCGCGCGTGACGGCGGGAGGGTCGGTCCTGCCACTGGTTCTGGCGTTGGTTCAACGGCCCGGAGGCATGGTGGTCGATGCGGTGCTCATGTCGCGAGACGAAGCCGGCGTGGTCTTCGGGTTCACCAGATCCTACTTCCACGTGGACGCGCCGCAACCGGCCGCGGTCGTCCGATTCCTGAGTTCCATCCTCGGCACCAAACGGCGCCACGAACTGTACACCGCCATCGGCTTCAACCGGCACGGCAAGTCGGAACTGTATCGCACCCTCCGCGCCGAGCTCAAGGGCGGGCAGTGCCGTCTGGAACCGGCTCAAGGTGAGCCGGGGTTGGTGATGACGGTGTTCCGCTTGCCCAATCTGCAGGTCGTCTTCAAGGTCATCCGCGACCGGTTCGGGGCGCCCAAGCGCACCACTCGGCGTGCCGTGCGCGAGAAGTACCAACTGGTGTTCGTCCGGGACCGGGTCGGCCGCCTGGCGGACGCCCAGGAATTCGAACACCTGGAGTTCCGGCGGCACTGGTTCGCCCCCGAGTTGCTGGAAGACTTGCTGGCCCACGCGAGCCAGTCCGTCCGAATCGAGGGCGACCGGGTCGTCATCCGCCACCTCTATACCGAACGCGAGGTCGAGCCGCTCAATGTCTTCCTCCGGCGGGTGCCCCTGGTGGAGGCCAAACGCGCCATCGTCGGCTACGGCAATGCGATCCGCGACCTCGCCGCCGCCAACATCTTCACCGGCGACATGCTGCTCAAGAACTTTGGCGTCACCCGGCACGGGCGGGTGATCTTCTACGACTACGACGAGTTGTGCCTGCTGACCGACTGCCGGTTCCGCCGCATGCCCCAAGCGGCACATCCCGATGACGAACTTGCGGCCGAACCGTGGTTTCACGTGGGCGATGCAGACGTATTCCCGGAACAGTTCCGGCCGTTTCTGGTTCCACCAGGGCAGCTGGGCGAGGTCTTTCTCGAGTCCCACGCCGAGTTGCTGTCGCTGGAATTCTGGACCGCGATGCAGGCGCGCCATCGCGACGGCGAAGTGGTGGAGTTCTTTCCGTATCCTCCGGCGAGGAGGCTGATGGCTGGTGGCTAGTGGCTCGCTGCCCTCGACCACAGTCCACCGTCCACCGTCCACCAGCTACCAGCCACCCGCCAACTGGTACGCTCCCTGCTGCCTCCCCTTCCATATAGGACGCCGATCGGGCGTGTCGGACTCGCTGCCGCTTGGGTGGCTGTCCGACGCGGGCTCGCGGCGCCCCCATTTACGGGCTACTTTGGCCCGGTACCGATCTCGGGAGGGCGATTCTTCCCTCACCGGGGTCGGGGGTTGTTGCGTGCGCGCTACAATCACCCACCCATCACTTGGGAGGCTGATGCCTCAATCGGAGCGCCGCTCGTGACCAACGCGCCGATATCCCCCGTCGATCGGGTGGTCCTGTCACGGGAACTGGCGGACTTCATCCTGGCCCTCTCGGGGGCCTTCCAGAAGTTCACCATGTACCCGGAGGGGCATCCCGCGCTCGAGGGTGCGGTGCGCAACTTCGTCCGCAAGCTCGAGGTCGTGTTTCTCGAGCGGAACGCGATCACGGTCGGGGTCACGCCGTCGCAGCTGATCATCTCCGGCGTCCCCACCGATCCCAAGCAGGTGCTGCTGCGGGATCTGGCGGCGAATCTCCACAAACGCAACATCGGTGGCATCAAAATCAGCGTGGGGGTGGCGCGTTCCGAGATCGAGCACGCGATGCACGCCATGACGCATCAGGAATTCTCCACGGGTGAGGACCCGCACGAAGAGAATCCGGCGTTGCCGTTCTGGCCCCACCTGCGGTTGTACCCGCTGACGTACGATCACCTGGAACTCCTGGAGGACGAGGAAGACGAGAACAAACCCGTCGGGGTGGGTGGGATGGGCGAGGACTCCTGGGCCAAACGCCTCTGGATGAGTCTGGCGCGGGTCGCCCTCGGCACCGAGATGGCGGACGAGGTGGCTGCCGCCATGCTGCCCATCGAACTGGCGCGGGCGATCGAAAAACGCCTTGACGACGACGAGTATGATGTTCGCGTTCTGGCCTCGTTGACGGACCTGACCGAGGCGGCGCGGAGCCGCGGCCGGGCGGATGCCGCCGGCATCCAGGAGCAGTTGTCGGAATTGGTGGGAGCTTTGTCACCCGAGACCACCCGGCGGTTGGTGTCGCTCCGGGGCGATGGGCTGCAACAGCGGAGCTTCCTGGTCGCGGCATCGTACGTGATGACCGCGGACGTAGTGCGGCAGCTCGTCGAGGCCGCCGCCGAGTCCTCGGGGAAGGACCTCTCGCCCGCGCTGCTGGCGTTGTTGCAGAAGCTGGCGTTGCACGCCGTTCAATCGACCAACGGACGCAAAGCGGTGGCGGACGATTCCTTCCGGGAACTGGTCCGGAGGCTCATCGAAGGGTGGGAAGAGCAACAGACCACGCAAAACCTGCCCGAGTTGTATGGGGCGGATGTGACCCGGCTGCCCGAGCTGCCGGACATTACGTCGTCGGTCTGGGTCTATCCCCCGGAGCCGGAACGCATCCTGCTCATGAGCATCGAGTCCGGCATCCTCGAGGCGGGGACGCTGCGGGCCGTCGACTTCATGATGGCGAAGGGGCAGACCGACCAGTTGTTGATGATGCTGGAGGATCTCGAGGACGATCCGGTCGCCAAGGTGATTCACGATCGGGTGTTCCATCCACGCACCGTCAGCGTCTTGCTGTCCACCGATCCCATAGACATCAACACCCTGTCGCGGCTGATTCCCGACTCCGGGCTCGAAGCGGCGGACCTCTTGCTGGACACGCTGGCCGCCGCGAAGGACCGGAAGGTTCGCGCCAAGCTCCTCGAACTCCTGGTCCGGTACGGCAAGGCGATCGGGCCGGAAATCGTCAGCCGGATTCCCGGGGCACCGTGGTATGTGCAACGGAACCTGCTGCACCTGCTGGGTCAGCTTCCCCAGCTGCCGCCTGAATTTTCACCCGATATCTGTCTGGGCCACCCGGATCCTCGAGTCCGACACGAGGGGCTCAAACTATTGCTGCGGGATCCGGTCGCGCGGGAGAATGCCATCGTCGTGGCGGTCCGCGCTCCGGACCCGCCGACACTCCGGCTGGGCCTCGTGGCGGCCTCCGAGACCCTGCCGCCCGACGCCGTCGAGCCCATCATGACCCGGCTGGCGTCCAGGAAACTGCCGGACGACCTCCGCGCCCTCGCGGTCCGGGCCGTCGGCGGCGTCGAGGAGGAAGCCGTTTTCGAGATGTTGGCCGGTCTGTGCACCGGCAGGCGCCGCTGGCTGTGGTGGCGGCTGGCGCCCAAGTCTGCCTCCATGCTGGAGGCGCTCGCGGCCGTCTCGGTCCACTGGCGCTACCACGCCCGGGCCTCGCGGATCCTCAAACGCGCGGGCAGGCACCGGGACAAGCAGGTCCGTGAGGCTGCCGGAGCGCACGCCCGCATGCGCACGGACGAGAATGACCCACGGCTCAGGGTGATCGTCTAACCGATGAAGACGGCCATCAGCTATCTCCACTCCCTGGCTCACGCGCTGGCCAACATGCAGTTGTACTCCGTGGGGCACCCCGCTCGTGCGCACGTCGTGAACCAGTCGTTCGGGCGGCTCAGAGAACTCCTGCGGGCTGACAACAGCCCCAGTTTCTCGTTCATCGAGGGCGCCGTCATCTACGGCAACCTCCCCGTCCACGATATGCGGGACTGGCCCTGGTCACGCCGTTTGCCGGATCTGGGCGTGCAGCGGTTGGAGTTCGATCAGGTCGTGCCGCGGAGCGCGTACGGCATGTTCCTCGACGATCTGGTGTCGAGGATCGCCTCCGAGGTCACTACCGATGAACCACCGCCGATCCGCGAGGGCATCCGGTTCGGGTTGATGCGGGTGACCGGTGACGATGTGGACGAAGACGAGCCAGGAGAGGGCACGCCGGCCGTCGCCACCTTGCCGTACCGCCTGAGCGAGGAGGCCGACACCGTCCAGTGGCTATACCGACGGGCCGGTCAGAACGAGGATCTGCCGTTGACCGAGGTGGAAGCGGTGGTGCGTTCGTTGATGGTGGCGATGCGAGCCGACGGACAGCTCGCCTTGCCGCTGGTAGACATGAACGACGTGGACCAGTACTCGTCGCAGCATGCCATCAACGTGGCGATGCTCGCCATGACGGTGGGCGAGTCGCTGGGGATGTCCTCCCGCGACGTCCGGGCGTTCGGCACCGCCGGTCTGCTGCATGATATCGGCATGACCAAGGTGCCGCCCGACCTGTTGCACAAGGAGAGCTTGACCAAGGAAGATTGGGAGCAGCTCTACCACCATCCCGCCGCCGGGGCGCGGATGCTGCTGCAGAAGAACGACGAGCACGAAATCGCCGCGATCGCGGCGTATGAACACCACGCCCGACCGGACGGCAGCGGCTATCCCCGCCTGCGGTTCCCGCGCGACCACCACTACGTCAGCAAGGTCATCGCGGTGTGCGACGCCTACGATGCCCTCCGAGCCCAGAAGTCCTACCGCGACGCGTGGAACCCCGACGAGGTCCTGCAGCACATCGAATCCGGAGCGGGCCATTTGTTCGACCACGGGGTGGCCACGACGTTCGTCGCCATCATCCGACGGCTAACTGAGGAAAAGCGCTTGGCGGGCGTGTCCGAGTCGGCGCGTCTTACGGCCGGCGACGAGACGCCAAGCGAAGATGGCCGCGTCACGGACGAACAAGCCCCCGCCCCCATACCGGCGGACGAGGAAGGGGAGGAAGCCGGCGAGGCCACCGCCTTCTCCAAAGGGCGCGGCTGACGGTTCGGCTTCGTTTTTTCACCAGGCCGGCCATTCCCCCATCTTTCCGGCCCCACTTCATGCTAGAGGGTTTGTTCGCCCCGCGATACGTAACGACGACTGACCGGCTCCCGGGCCTGCCTGCGCCCGGCACCACCTAACATCAGACCGCCTGGAGGGTTCGCTGGCGAGACTACCGCGTTCGCTGGGCTTGTTCGATGCCACGATGATCAACGTGGGAACGATGATCGGGTCCGGCGTTTTCCTAGTCCCCAGTTCCGTTGCCCTCTACCTGATGGCGCCCGAGCCGGTGATGCTGGTCTGGGTGATCGGCGGCTTCATATCGCTCCTTGGTGCGCTGTCGATGGCCGAGTTGAGCGCCGCCATGCCCGAGGCGGGCGGGCAGGTGGTGTACCTGGCCGAAGCGTATGGCCCCCTGGCCGGGTTCCTCTACGGGTGGACGGCGTTCACGCTCATCAACCCAGCTTCCATCGCCGCCCTGGCGGTGGCGTTCGTCTCCTATCTCGGATTCTTCGTTCATCTCGATCGCGTCGTCGCCAACGCCGTTGCCATCGGTACGATAGCCATCCTGACGATCATCAACAGCTTCGGCCTGCGCTACGGAGCGATCACCCAAAACCTGCTCACGATAATAAAGGTCGCGCTGTTGTTCGTGCTGATCGGCGCCGGTCTGCTGCTGCCCAGCAACGCACAGGCGGTGGCGGCGAGCGCCACGCCCGAGGGTGGTCTCGTCAGCCGGTTCGGTCTCGCCATGATCATCTGCCTGTGGGCCTACGATGGGTGGATGGAAGTGACCTACGTCGGTGGGGAGGTCAAAGACCCCGGGCGCAACCTGCCGCGCTCGATCCTGTGGTCCCTGATGCTGGTGATCGGGATCTACCTCTTGGTGAACGCGGCGCTGCTCGCGACGCTCGGGATCGGTGGCATGGCCGCCTCGACGGCCGTGGCATCCGACGCTGCCGTCGCCACCATGGGCGCCACTGGCGCAGCCTTCGTGGCCATCGGCGTCATGGTCTCGACCCTGGGCTCCAACAACGGGATCGTGATCTGTTCCGCCCGGGCCCCATACGCCCTGGCCCAGCGAGGCTACTTCATGGCCTGGGCCGGTGCCATACACCCCCGCTTCAAGACCCCGGTCCTGGCCCTGCTGGCCCAGGCGGTCTGGTCCGCGATCCTGGTCCTGACCGGGACCTTCAACCAACTCGCCACCTACGTCGTCTTCGCGTCGTTCGTGTTTTACGCCGCGTCCGCGGGGGCCGTGCTCGTCCTGCGACGGCGGCGCCCCGACATGGAACGGCCCTACCGCACCTGGGGCTACCCGGTCACGCCCATCCTGTTCATCCTGTTTGCCGCCTGGTTGGTGGGAAACACCATCAGTGCCGCGCCCAGGGACGCGCTGGTTGGGCTCGGGATGATTGCGCTCGGGGTTCCGGTGTTCTGGTATTGGAAGAAGCGGGGGAGGGAAAGCTAGGGAAAGCCGGAAAACAAAAATCAGCAATCGGCAATTAGCTATCAGCCATCAACATCCTGTTTTCTGTTTTCTGCTTTCCTGCCCCTTAATCCTCCGACAGCACCTCAGCTGGCAACTCTCCCAGCCGCTTCTCGACCACCGATTGATAGATCAACTCGAACGGCGTCCGCTCCACCAGGCTCTTGAACCAGCCGGCCGCCTCCCGCTCGCGTCCCAGAGCCGCCAGGAGCTCGGCTCGCATGTAGCGTTCGAATGCCTGGGCGTAGAACGGCGAGGCCACGGCTTGCTGAAACCACAGAGTCGGCCGGGACTCATCCAACCGGGCGAGCGCCGCTGCTACATCACCCCTGGCCCACCCGATCCGGGCCTCGGTGCCCGCGACGAGCGCCGCGACGAACGACCGGTCCTCGTCCTGGACGTCGAGTCCCTGTAACGCCGTGGAGTGCTCCGCCGCGCGGTCCCAATCGCCCAACCGCACCGCCAACAGGCTTAGCAGATAGAGACGAAGATGGGGATGCAGGCCATTGTGCAACGCCAGCGGGAGGTCGGCGGCGTCCGGTTCGGCCGATGCGTGCCACCGCTCGAGGTCATCGGCGATCGCGCGGACCGTTTCCTCGGGGAGATCCACGAACGGCAAGGCGGCGAACAACCCGCGGACTTCCTTTGCCCACGCCACTGATAACGACTCGGCCTCGTCCAATTCCCGAAACGCGTCGTCCACGCTGCCGTGCCGCAGCGCCAGGTGGGCCATGATGATGTGACACACGGCCTGCAGCTCCGGAGACCGGGCGACCGAGAGAAACTCCCGGCCGAATCGGTCGGTCCCCTCGACGTTGCCCGAATAGAGTGCGACATCCGAGAACGCCACGCCGATGGTCAGCGCCCGCGCTTCTTTCAGCTCTTCCAGGGCCTCGGCCTGTCCCGCTTCGTCGTCCAGGGTGAAGGCCCGCAAGGCCCGGATGGGAAGAGTGGGGGCGCCGGCCGGGCTCAATAGTTCGATGCGGTGGGTGAGATCGGCGAGTTCGTCGCCTCGGCCCTCCATGGCAGCGAGCCGTGCCAGATGGCCCAGCGTATTCACGTGATCGGGATCGAGACGGGCCGCCCGCCGAAAGGCCCGGAGTGACTCCCGGATCGAACGCCCCCGATACGGATTGTGGTGGAACCGCAGGTCGCCCAGAAGGAACCAGGCTTCCATGTCGTCCGGGTAGCGTTCCACCACCTGGGCGTAGATCGCTTCGGCCTGGTCGGCTTCACCGGCCAGCCAGGCCTTCTGCGCTTCCACGAACAGGCGATCGTGGGTCGACAGGCGCGCGCGACGTTGGTAGGCCTCTTCCGCCGACAGCCGCGCCAGGTCCGGCAGGGCGCACGCGGCCCAGGAGGCAGCGAGCCGGTGATGCGACAGGGCGAACTCCGGGTCCTGGTCGACGGCGAGCTGGAACGCCTCTGCCGCCTCGAAGAAATGACCGGCGCGGAAATGCTGCTCGCCCGAAAGATAGGCCTTCAACGCGGCGAGACTCTCAGACGTGTGCGCCGAAATGCGGTCCAGCCGCGTGGGCCGGGCACCCTGGGAGGCAAGGAGTTGCCGCGCCAGGAGATCGACCAGCTCGAACAGCTCAGTTTCGGCCTCCCCGATCGCCTCCGCCTTGTGGAGGATCTTGCCCGAGGCGTCGTAGAGCGAGGCGTTCAGCTGGATCGACTCGCCCACCGCAACGACGCTGCCCAGCAGAAACAGCTGGGCTTCCAATTGCGTGGCCAACTGGCGGGCCCGGTCGATCCCGATCTCACCGCCGTCGTCCTGGGCCGCGGCACTCAGCACCACTCGGGGGTCGGCGCCGCGCAACGCGCCCGCTCCGTCCAGCTTCGTCGTGAGCAGGTCCACCATCCCCTCGCGCAGGTAGGCCAGTTCTTCGGGGGCCCGGACTACGAACGGGAAGATGGCCACGACCCGCGGGGCGGTGGCCGGTTGGCGCGGCCGCAGACGCTGAATGCGGGGGCCGCTGGTGCGGATCGTCGCAATCAGGTTCTGGCTCTCGACGGACGGTTCGAGATCCAGCTCCTCCCTGTAACGGGTGGCGAATTCCTCATACGCCCGCACCGCTCCAACCCGATCGCCGAGACGGTCGAGCAGGCCGAGCTGCCGCCGGAGCGCCGTCTCGTCGTACGGATCCAGACTCACTGCCGTTCGGGCAAACTCTTTGGCGGGTTCGGGATTCGTCGATTCAAGTTGCTCCGCCAGCGACCACGCGGCCTTGGCGGCCGCGGCGCGAAGGTGGCCGCGTTCTTCCTCCATCCAGTGCTCGAATGCCGGGGCCGACTCGATAAAGACGCCCTCCAGCAGATCGCCGCGGTAGACGTCGAGCGCTGTGCGGTAGTCGTGATCCTGCATCGCGTGACGAAACTCGGCGAGGTCGCTGCCGAGGGCGGATACCGGCACGAGGAGTTCTTCGTCACCGCGGTTCTCGATGATCCCGTCACCCAGCGCCTGGCGCAGGAAGTGAATGGCGCGACGGAGCGAGGCGCGAGCGTGGGATTGGTCGAGGTCGGGCCAGAAGGCGGCCAGCAGGCTGTCACGCCGGTGGTGGTGACCGGGATTGTGGCACGCCAGGTAGGTCAGCAGCGCCAATCGCTTGGGCTGGCGCAGCACGGCGGCGCAGTCGTGCTCCGAGGAGCCGACGAGTTCCAGGGGACCTAGGCAGCGGAGCGTGAGCATGGGGTAGTGGGGGGGAGACGCCGAAAGATAGTATCAAGGAGTGCGCAGTGCGTAGGGAGCTGGGACCGTAGGCTATCCGGCCCAGGAGCTGGCAGCTACTTTGGCACCGCGCACACCGCACACCGCACACCGCACACTACGCACTACGCACTCACCTCACATGCTCCATCTGGCTCCGCAAATATGCCTCGTCCGCACCCACCAGGGACAGCACGAAGTCGCCGTCGATCCACCGGATGCGAACCAGACCCTCGGACTCCCGCGAGACGACGGTGTCGCCGGGACTGATGGATCGCAAGGCCATCACGCGTCCGCCGGCGCCTGCCTCAGGGGGAATGGCGAGGGCGGGGGCCTGCTCGAGTTGCCGTCGGTTTTGCTCCTCATCTTCCGCAAGTCGCAGCTGCTCCAGCGTAAATTCCCGATCCTGGTCGTCCTGGTAGACCACCCGGACGAGGTCGCCGCGAACGAACCCTTCCAACTCCGGAACCGGGACCTGTTCGTAGCGGACAGCCTGTTTGCCGTCGATCAATCGAATCGATCCGCCCAGCGTCTTGACCATCTCGGCAAAGGCATCCTCGTCGGCCGGCACCGCGGCCATGTCGGCGAATTCGTTGCCGGCGGCTCGCGCGCGTTTGGCCGCGACCGAATCACCCGCTTTGTCTTCGCGGGCGAGTTCGTCCACCGCTTTGAAGACGGCATCC
>JAZFYL010000268.1:0-10539 GCA_036443495.1 Gemmatimonadales bacterium
CCGGCCTTCTCCCCACGGGCGACCTCCTCCGCGTCGAGCCGCTGCCAGTCGGAATATGTTACCACCTGCGGTTGGCGCTCGCGGATCATGGCGTCGGCCTCTGCCGGGTCGGGTGTCTCCGGGGCGAACACCCTGCCGGCGTCGGCATCTTCCAGCATGGCGTCTGCGGTTTCCTTGCCGTCCGGTTTGTTGGTGCCGATCACCCCGCTGGGCCCCCGCTTGATCCAGCCGCTGACGTAGAGGCCGGCCAGGGGAGTGCCTTCGTTGGTGGTGACCCGTCCGCCGGTGTTCGGAACGACGCCGCGCTGGTCGTCGAACGGCACCTGCGGCAGGGGAACGCCGCGATAACCGACCGAGCGGAACACCATGCCGACCGGCAGCTCCTCGAAGACATCCGTAGCGCGGGCGCGAATGCGGTTGCCGTCCTGCTCGAGGACGTTACGCACCAGGCGCATGCCGGCCACGCCGCCGGACCCGTCATCTTCCAGCGACACCGGGGAGACCAGGAATCGCAGGGTCAGGCGACGGTCTTTGCCCGCCGGTTCTCTGGCTGCCAGATCGTCCAGCACCTCCAGCTTGCGCGTCAGGTCGTTGTCGTCCGAATCGTCCACCATCTGCTGGCTGAGCGGGTCGAGCGCCACCTCGTCCGGGAGGGTCACGGCGTCGGCCCCGTCGAGTTGGCCCAACTCCTTGGTCTCGGGGTAGGTGAACGCGGCCTGGGCCGGGCCCCGGCGGCCCAGCATGAACACTTCGCGCACCTTGCTGTTACGCAGCGCGTCGAGGGCGTAGTCGGCGATGTCGGTTTGGGCCAGTTCCTCCGGCGTGCGGCACAGGATGCGAGCCACGTCCACCGCCACGTTCCCCACGCCCACGACCGCCACGCGTTCGACCGACAGATCGAAGTGGCAGTCGCGGAAATCGGGATGGCCGTTGTACCAGGCCACGAACTCGGTGGCGGAGTGGCTCCGATCGAGGCCTTCACCAGGAATTCCCAGGGGCCGATCCGTTTGGGCGCCGGTGGCGAAGCAGACTTGGTGATAGTGCGCCTGGAGGTCGTCCATGGAGAGGTGCGTGCCGTAGGCCAGGTTCCCGTAGAAACGGAACTGCGGGTACCGGGCCACCTTGTCGAATACCCGTGTCACGTTCTTGATCTTCTGGTGGTCAGGCGCGACTCCGTAGCGAACCAGCCCAAACGGCGCCGGTAGGCGCTCGAACATGTCGACCGACACCCCGTCACCTCGCTCCTTGACGAGCCGCTCCGCGACATAGAACGCGGCCGGTCCCGAGCCGATGATGGCGACCCTCAGCGGATTGGACGGGCTGCCGGGATGTGTCACGCGTTGCTCCTCGGTGGACGTGGAGGGAAAAGCTTCATGAAGATAGCGAGGGCCCTGCGTAGCCGGACAGGCGGCCAGTCTGGTCGTGCGGTGGCTGGTAAGTCCCACGACGCCCCTCGGCTGAGCGGCCTCCGCTAACCAAAGACACCCCGGTGCCTTGCATTCCGGGCCATTGCGGTTTCACTTCGTCCCTGAGTTCTCCGACAGGGATCATGAAAACACCCGGCATCGAAGTCGTATTGGAAGCGGCGATCGTTTCGGTCGCTCGCAACGAACCACGCATCCTGACGGTAAAGGGGCCGGACATCGGACAGGACGGAGCCTTGCCGGGATTGCCCTCAGGAGCCCTGGAGGTTTCGGTCGACCGCACGCTCGACCGGGGACTGCGGCGTTGGGTGCGGGAGCGGACCGGTATCGAAGTCGGGTACGTCGAGCAGCTCTATACCTTCGGCGATCGTTTCCGGAATCCCAGTGAACGAGGAGGCGGTCCACGGATTCTGTCGATAGCATATCTGGCGCTGATGCGTGAAGAACGTCCTTCAGCCGATGCGTCGTGGCAGCCCTGGTACGGTTTTCTCCCCTGGGAAGACCATCGTGAGGGGGAACCCGATGTGATCGGTCGGTCCATCAGTCCCGTCCTCGAGGCCTGGATCTCGAGTGCGGATTCGACGGACGGAGCGAAGCTTCGAGCAGAACGCTCAGCCGTGGCCTTCGGATTGGGTGACACCCCCTGGGATCCGGTGCGAGTGCTGGAGCGATACGAGTTGTTGTACGAGGTCGGTCTCATCGCCGAGGCGCGTCGGGATCGACGGGGTAGGGAATCGAGCGAGGTTCTACCGGGCAACCCGATGATGCTCGATCACCGGCGCATTGCGGCCACCGCCCTCGCCCGCCTGCGGGGCAAGCTCACCTACCGGCCCGTCGTTTTTGAGCTGCTCCCCGAAACCTTCACTCTGCTGGCGCTGCAACAGTTGGTGGAAGCGCTCGCCGGAGTCAGGCTCCACAAGCAAAACTTCCGCCGCCTGGTCGAGCGGGGTGGCTTGGTCGAGGGTACGGGGTGCCACGCTTCGACGGGCGGCCGCCCGGCCGAGCTATACCGCTTCCGTCGCGAGGTTCTGCGAGAGCGCCCCAGGCCCGGCGTGGGGTTTCCACACCGCTCCAGCTGACCATCTTCGAGTCCCATACAGACAGCTTGGCCGTCTTTGCTCGAACAGTTATACTCCATGTGAGTATCGTTATGCTCTATATGAGTATATAGGAGGGTTGGATGACGGTCCCGCTGATTTCCGACACCGAGAAGACCAGGGCATTGCGCCGAGCGATTCCAGCGGTAGAATGGGCGATTGTAGAGCCCTTGATCACCGAGATCGCCAGGCTCAAGCAGGAGCGGGGCGCGATCGTCCTCGGCCACAACTACATGACGCCCGACATCTTTCACGGCGTGGCGGATCTCGCAGGTGATTCGTTGCAGTTGGCGCGGTTGGCCGGTGAAACCGACGCGGATGTCATCGTCATGGCGGGCGTACATTTCATGGCGGAAACCGCCAAGATCGTCAGCCCCGACAAGACCGTGTTGATTCCCGACCGCGAGGCGGGCTGCTCTCTTGCCGAGGGCATTACTGGGGAAGACGTGCGGCGATTACGACGTCGTTACCCCGATGTCCCGGTCGTCAGCTATGTCAATACGTCCGCCGAGGTCAAGGCGGAGTCAGACGTATGCTGTACGTCGTCCAACGCCGTACGTGTCGTCGAAGCTCTGGGCGTCGACCGCGTGATCTTTCTGCCCGATCAATACCTTGGGCGGTACGTGGCCTCGCAGACGTCGGTCGAAGTGATCCTGTGGGATGGGACATGCATCGTTCACGAGCGGTTCTCGGGTGACGAGCTGCGGGAGTATCGGGCCAACTATGCTGGGCTCGATATCATCGCACATCCGGAGTGTCCCCCTGATGTTCTGGCCGAAGCCGATTATGTCGGGTCGACGTCGGCGATGCTCCGTTGGGTTGGGGAGCATCATCCGAAGCGCGTCATGATGGTGACCGAGTGCTCGATGAGCGACAACGTCGCGGCCGAGCATCCGGAAATCGAGTTCATCCGGCCCTGCAACCTCTGCCCGTATATGAAGAAGATTACTCTGGAAAAAATCCGCTGGTCGCTGGAGACCATGCAGTATCCCGTCGAGATCGATGCTAGAACGGCGGCCCGGGCCCGGCGGTCGGTAGACCGTATGCTGGAGATCGGCGCGTGACCTTCGGCGACGTGACCGTGGATCGGGTAGAGTCCTGCCGCACCATCGTCGTGGGAAGCGGGATCGCCGGACTTTCGACGGCTTTGATGCTGGACGAAGCCACCGTTCTGACGGAGGGCGAACTGGCGCGCGACGGCTCGACCGCCTTGGCTCGAGGCGGGATCGCGGCTGCTCTCGGCATGGAGGACAGCTGCGAGCAGCACGCCCGGGACACCCTGGCAGTGTCTGGTGGGTTGGCTCTTCCGGGTATGGTGGGCCTGCTGACTGCCGCCGCACCGGAGAGGATCGATTGGATCGTCAAGGCAGGTGCTCGCTTCGACCGTACGCCCGAGGGGGCGCTTCGGCTGGGTCGTGAGGCCGGCCACCACCGCCGCCGAATCGTGCACGCCCAAGGCGACGCCACCGGAGCCGAGGTTGCCCGGGCGCTAGCGGCCGCCGTGCGTGACAAGGACACCATCAGGGTCGTCGAGGGGGCTACGGCCCTGGATCTGGTACGGGCTCGTGGTCGAGTGGTTGGGGTCCTGTCCCGGATGGCCGACGGCGAAACGGTCTTGCTGTTGGCGTCGGCTGTAGTCTTGGCGACCGGTGGGATCGGTCACCTGTTTGCCTGCACGACCAACCCTGCCGGTGCGGTCGGGGGAGGGTTGGCCATGGCCGCCCGTGCCGGTGCCCATCTGGCCGATCTGGAGTTCATGCAGTTCCATCCTACGGCCTTTGCTGCCGGTACCGATCCACTCCCTCTGTTGACCGAAGCGCTGCGCGGGGAGGGGGCGGTGCTGGTAGACGCCGAAGGATGCCGCTTCATGACGAAGGAGCATCTCGACGCAGAATTGGCGCCTCGAGACGTGATTGCCCGGACAATCTTCCGATGTGTTCAAGCGAAGCGGAAGGTATTCCTTGATGCGACCGCGGTGGGGCCCGATCTGGCGGAGCGGTTCCCCTCGGTGTGCGGCCTGGCTCAGGCGATCGGACTCGACGCCAGGGTGGACCCGCTGCCGGTGACGCCGGCCGCTCACTACTTCATGGGTGGCGTTGTGGTGGACGCGGATGGCCGTACCACGCTTCCCGGCCTGTGGGCGGTGGGGGAGGTCAGTACCACCGGGGTTCACGGAGCCAACCGGTTGGCGAGCAATTCGCTTGTCGAGGGAATGGTGTTTGGACACCGGGCCGCTGTGGACATCAATCGCTCCGCGGGCGCCTCGGCCCTGCATTCGTCGGTGGAAGTACCTTGCCGTAGCCCCTTCACTGATCGCACTGACGGCTCGATCGGTGAGGACCTGCGCCAGGTGATGTGGCAGAGGGTCGGGGTGCTGCGTGACGAAGCAGGCCTGCGGCGGGCCGTGGCCCAGTTCCGGCGGTGGATGGCCGAGGTCACTGACGGCTCGCGACTGTACGACCAACTGCTGGTGGCGCGGCTGGTGGCCGAGTCGGCCATGGCGCGGCGCGAAAGCCGTGGGGCCCATTTCCGTACGGATTTTCGGCAAACGAACCAGATCCTCACCCGGCGGCGCGTCATCACTCCAGCGGCCGTGGCGACCGAATCCCTGGCGGTCGACCGGAGCAGGCGTCGGGGGACGGTCACGGCGTGAGCCTGACCCTCCCGCCGCGGTCGGTAACAGACTCCATCCTTCAAGCGGCGCTGGCCGAAGACATGGGCCAAGCCGGAGACATCACCACGGACGCGATCGTGTCGGTGGACCAGGCTGCCCAGGCGACCATCGGCGCCCGGGCGGTGGGGTGCATCGCGGGCTTACCGTTCGCGTGCCACACGTTTTGTTTGCTGGACGGCTCGGTGACGGTGCAATCCCTAGTGTCTGACGGAGCCACCGTCGCGCCCGGGCAGCCTCTGGCGGCTCTGCGCGGCCCGGCGCGCGCCCTGCTGACAGCAGAGCGTGTCGCCCTCAATCTGCTGGGACGCCTCAGCGGCATCGCGACCGCGACCGCCGCGTTCGTCACCGCCGTCGAAGGAACCGGTGTACGTATCCTGTGCACGCGCAAGACGACCCCGGGCTTGCGTAGCCTAGAGAAGTATGCGGTACGAGCCGGCGGCGGATTCAATCACCGGTTCGGCCTGTACGATGCCATACTTATCAAGGACAATCACCTAGCCGTGGCGGGAAGCGTCCGGCAGGCCGTGACGAGTGTTCGCGGGCAAGTGCCGCCGCACACACGAATCCAAGTCGAAGTCGAGACACTGGCCCAACTCGAGGAAGCGTTGGATCTGGGGGTCGACAGCCTTCTGCTGGACAACATGGACATCCCGACGCTGCAGCGCACGGTGAAACTGGTGGATGGCCGGGCGACACTCGAGGCCTCCGGCGGGATCACCCTCGACAACGCCCGGGCCATCGCCGAGACGGGCGTGGATTACCTCTCCATCGGCTGGCTGACCCACAGCGCCCCGGCGCTGGACGTCTGTCTGGATTTCACCGGCTGATGCGGCTGCCTCTGGCGCCGTACGTCTCGGGCAATCACCTTAGCGGCATGACTTACAGACGCCGCCGGAACCGCCGGAGATTCTCCCGGCCCACAGGCTGACCCCCATGGCGATTTCCAACTTTACTCGGCTGCGCAAACAACTTGCGCTGTTTGACATCTTCGTCATCTCGGCCGGTGCCATGATCAGTTCCGGATTCTTCCTGCTTCCGGGGCTGGCCGCCGCCCAAACGGGATCGAGCTTCGTGTTGGCCTACTTCCTGTCCGGGTTCTTGATCCTCCCGGCGATGCTGAGCATGGCGGAATTGGCCACCGCGATGCCTCGGGCGGGGGGGACATACTACTACCTCGACCGGACGCTAGGCCCTCTGGTCGGGACCATCGGCGGCATAGGCGCCTGGCTGGCGCTCGTGCTCAAGAGCGGCTTCGCTCTGATCGGCATGGGCGCCTACCTGGCGCTAGTCGTCGATGTCCCTGTGGTACCGACCGCCGTCGTTGCCGCGGTCGCGTTCGGCGCGCTCAACCTCATGGGCGCCAAACAGTCGAGCGGTCTGATCCGGATCTTCGTGCTCGCCTTGTTCGTGATCCTGGGCTATTTCCTGGTGCACGGCTTCGTCGAGGTTTCCGGTCCCATCGCCGACCGTTCGGATCACCTGAATCCGGTGCTGGTTGATGGGATGGATGGCCTGCTCGGCGCCATCGGCCTGGTATTCATTTCATACGTCGGGTTGACCAACGTGGCCAGCCTCGCGGAAGAGGTGGAGAATCCCGACCGCAACATCCCACTCGGAATGCTGATTGCGTTGGTGACGGTCACTGTGATCTACGTTGTCGGGGCGTACATCATGGTCGTGGTTTTGGGGGTGGAGACGCTGAGTCAGAGCCTCACCCCGGTCGCCGATACGGCCTTTGCCTTTACCAGATGGCTACCCTCTCGGATCAGCATGTGGATCATGATCGGCGCGGCCGTGCTGGCATTCGCGTCGATGGCCAACGCAGGGATTCTGGCCTCCTCCCGCTACCCGATGGCGATGGGCCGCGACCACATCTTCCCGGAACTGTTCGCCAGAACCGGACGCCGCGGTGTGCCGGCGGCTTCCGTCATTCTGACGGTTGCCCTGCTGATATTGATCCTCGTGACGCTCGATGTGAAGGGCGTCGCCAAGCTCGCCAGCTCACTGCAGTTGTTGATTTTTGGCCTGGTCAACCTCGCAGTCATCGTCATGCGCGAGAGTGGGCTGCACTCCTACGATCCGGGTTTCCGCTCCCCGTTCTATCCCTGGCCGCAACTGGTCGGAATCTTCTTTCCGCTGGTGGTGGTGGCCGAGATGGGTTGGCTGCCGGTGCTCTTCACCCTGGGCGTTACCGCAGTGGCGTTCGGCTGGTACAACTACTACGCCAAGCACAGAATCGCGCGGGACGGGGCGATCTTCCACGTGTTCGAACGGTTGGGGCGGAGGCGATACGTCGGCCTGGAGCGGGAGCTGCGCGATATCATGAAAGAGAAAGGGCTGCGGGCCGAGGATCCCTTCGATCATCTGGTGGCCCAAGCAGATGTGTTGGACTATCAGGAAGGGTGTGACCTCGACCAGTTGATCAACACAGCCGCCATCCATCTGGCCGCGAAGGTGCCGGCCACCGTGGAGGAAATCGAGCGGAGCATCGCCATGGGGATCGAGGCCGGCGGCGCCCCCGTGTCACACGGCGCGGCCCTGCTGCACGCCCGGCTCCCCGTGCTCGACGATTCGGCGATGGTGCTGGTGCGCTGCCGCGGGGGCGTGACGGCTGCCGACAGTCTGGGCGAGATCGCCCGGCAAACCCGGAGTCAATCGGTGCAGGCCGTATTCGTCTTGGTCAGCGGCGAGAACGACCCCGGCCGGCACCTCCGCATCCTGGCCCAGTTGGCCGGCCGCGTCGAGGACGAGACCTTTATCCCCGAATGGCTGTCCAGCGCCGACGAGCAGCAACTGAAAGAGACACTCCTCAGGGACGACCGCTTCCTTTCATTGCGACTGGAGGCCGGTCAACCTGAGGCCAAGTGGGTCGGCCTGTCGCTCCAAAAACTGGACCTTCCGGAGGGGGTGCTCGTGGCGCTGATCCGGCGTGGCGGGCGCTCGATTGTCCCCCAATGGCGCACCGTTCTCCAAGCCGGCGATCGGGTCACCATCATCGGCGAGCCCGCCGAGCTGGGAGAGCTGGCTCGGAGCCTGGGTCGGGAGCTGCCCGGCCTTGCACATCCCTGACACATTCGCGACAAATTGCTGACCGCGGACGGGGCCGGCAGACCCATATTGATGGGCATTCTGACGAGCCCCCTCCCCCCCGGAGCCTGCTGCCATGCCCAGACCACTGTTCCGAACGTTCGCGAGCTTGGTCACGGCCTGCTTCATTTTGAGCGCCCTCCCCGCGAGCGCTGCGGCCCAGTGGCCACCGCAGCGGCTGGAGAACGTCCAAGTACTCCCCGAGGACATAGAGGTGAGGGAGTTGATCGGTATCATGGCCGGGTTTACCCGTGCGCTCGGTGTGCGGTGTACGTACTGTCACGTCGGCGAGGAGGGCCAGCCGATTTCGACCTACGATTTCCCCTCCGACGAGAAAGTCACCAAGAGGAAAGCTCGAATCATGTTGGGGATGCTGCAGGCGATCAACGGCCAGCACCTGGCCCAGCTCCCGGTTGACTCGGCGGACCGACTGGTGGTGCAGTGCGCCACCTGTCACCGGGGCCAGCCCCGGCCGGTGACCCTGGCGCAGGCGATCACGGCCGTCTTGGATGAGCACGGTGCGGACTCGGCGGTGGCGTTCTACGCCGGCTTGCGGGAGCGATTTTACGGCAGGGCCACGTACGATTTCGGCGTGGGAAGTCTCAACACGTTGGGGTATCAGTTGTTGCGGGGCGGCCGCGCCGACGATGCGGTGGTCATCTTTCAGTTGAATGTGGAGATGTACCCGGAGAACGCGAACGGTTACGATTCGTTGGGAGACGGCCACAAGGCCGCCGGCCACCCGCAGGCTGCGCTGCGCAACTATCTGGCGGCCTTTGAACTCAATCCTGGGATGCGCGGACTACAGGCCAGGATCGACTCTCTCAAGTAGGCGGTGAGCGGTGAGTGGTGGGCGGGCCGCTCAGGCTACCACTCACCGCGAACCTTCGAGTTCCTCCTCGATGTCCTGCGCGGCCCGCCGCAGGATCTCGACGATGCGTTGGGTGCTCGCGTCTCCGGCCTGGCCACGCCAGGCCTGCTTGTAGGCCTTCCCGGCCATGCGGGCGAACACCTCGTTGAGGTCGCCCAACGAGCCGCCGGCCAGACCTTCGATAGCCTCACGGACACGGTCCAGGATCTCGTCCACCACATCCCGGTGCTCCTCGAGGAACTCCTCCCCCTCGGCGGTAATGTGATAGACCTTCTTGCCGCCGGTCTCCTCGACCCGCACGTAGCCCTGGTCCTCGAGCAGCTGCAGGGTAGGGTAGATGGTCCCGGGCGAGGGGCTGTACCAGCCTCCCAGATCCTGCTCCATGGCCTTGATGATCTCATACCCATGCCGCGGCTTCTCCTTGAGCAGCCGAAGAATGACGAACTTGATCTCGCCGGACTCGAAGAACTGGCGCCGCCGGCGTCCACCCCGTTTCTTGCGGCCCGATGGACCGGCGCCGAACATCCACCCGAAGCCCTGGGGGCCGTAATCCCCGGCGAAGCACTGGAAGTCCCAATCAGTACGTGACATACAGCCTCCACTGTGCGCGATTTCACTCGACATAACGTACGATACAACGTACGATATAACGTACGATATGTCAACACTCTCCCTCCCAGGTGTCGCCAAATCCGGCCCAAACGTCCCCCTTCCACGATGCCGTCGCAGACGTCATACTTGGAGAGGCCCCTCGGGGCCACCCTAGGAAGCGGTGCGGCGGCTGGACGGGTCAGGCAGGGTTGGTGTCTTCCTCTTTGCCGCCTAATTCTCTCTGGATCGGATCACCGCCGTTACCGCTACCTTTCCTTTCATGACCGCCTCCGCGCCGTCCAGTCGAGCGCCGTTGTCCTCTGGCATCCATGCCGTGGCCGTCTTCGTGGCGCTGTTCATGGTGATGGGCGCTCTCGGTGCCGGTCGAGCCCACGCGCAAGACACGCCCCGCCGCACCCTCGAGCAGGACTACTATCGGCGCCCCTACCCCCAGCTCATCAAGGGCCCCATGATGGCCCTTCTGTCGCAGACCCAGGTGGTGGAGTCGGAGCCCAACGACGATTTCATGAGCGCCGACCTCATCGTTCTGGGCGACACGATCGGCGGCTTTATCGATCCGGCGGGTGACGTCGACTACTTCGCCGTCGACTTGACGGCTGGCGTCCGCGCGGATTTCGATATCGACGCCTTCACGCTCGGGTCCGCCCTCGACGCGATCCTGACCTTGTATGACACCGACGGCGTGACGCGGATCGACTTCAGTGACGATGTCATCGGCAAGGACAGCCGGCTAGTGTATGAGCCCCAGGTCTCGGGCCGCTACTACCTCAGCGT
>JAZFYL010000269.1:0-3801 GCA_036443495.1 Gemmatimonadales bacterium
ATGGTGTGACCGCGGTGGTGCTGTCGTACGGCAACGCCGGCAAGGTGGACGAGTATGGGGTCGAGTTGGGCCTGGGCTGGTCCGTCACCGACGAATGGCTGGTCAAGGCCAGCTACACGTTGTTCGACTTCGACGTCAAGGAGCAGTTCGCCGGCGACATCCTGCTGCCCAACACGCCCAAGCACAAGGGCACGGCGGAGGTATCGTATTCCGGCCGCCAGGGCCTGGACGTAGCGTTACAAGGTCGCTTCGTGGACGGATACCCGTGGGCCGCAGGGGTGTTCATCGGCGACGTACCCTCCAGCCAAACCATCAACATCACCGCGGGCTATCGCCTGACCAACAATTTCCGAGTCCAGGCCGCGGTAACCAACATATTGGATCAGCAACGTTTTCACCTATATGGGGGAGATGTGGTCGGCCGCCGAGTCGTGGCCGGTATCACGGCCATCTTCTAGCCAATATCGCCGAGTAAGGACGCGAACGCCCGGCCCGTGCCGGGCGTTTCGTATGTTAGGTACCTCCCTCTGTCCCTTGGGACCGGTGGCGGATCGGAGATGTTTACCGGCAGTATGAGTCGTGGGGACAGGCTTGCTTGACCCGCCCGTAACCTTTCCGGCGGCACCGTTGGTCCAATAGATGGCCCAGCGCACCTACACACACGACGTGGAGACGATGACGACGCCCGATCGCAGCGACGAGGATCTCATGCGCGCCGCCCAGGCCGGAGATCTGGACGCGCTGGGCGTACTGTTCGCCCGCCACCAGAGCCGGGTGTATGCCCTGTGCTACCGGCTCACCAACGACTCGGCGGCGGCCGACGACCTGACCCAGGAAAGCTTCCTCAAAATTCTCCGTTACGGACACAGCTTTTCGGGACAGTCGAAGTTCACCACGTGGCTCTACCGTGTGGTGCGGAACTGTTGTCACGATTACCACGCTGCCAGGCACCGCGACATGAAGCATCAGGAAATATTCGCCGCCGATCCGACCACCGAGCGGGACGATCCCGCGGTCGACAGCGAGCGCCCGGAACTGCTTCGCAAAGCACTCCAGCAACTGCCGCCGGAGAAGCGCGAGCTTCTCGTCTTGAGCCGGTTCGAGAACATGAAGTACCGTGAAATCGCCGAGCTGTGCCAGGAGTCGGTAGGCACCATCAAAGTGCGGGCGCACCGTGCCATGCGCGAACTGCGTCGCATTTACCTCGAGTTGGAGCACGAACGATGAACTGCGAAACCGCCACCGACCTGGTCGTCGATTCGCTGATGGATGACCTGGACCCGCAGGATGAGGAGAAGCTCGAGGCACATCTCGCCTCGTGCGGCGAATGTGCGACTGCCGCAAACGAGATGCGCCAGTTGTGGGATGGGCTCGGCCGACTGCAGGTCCCTACAACACCCACCCCCGAGTCCATGGTCAGTTTCGGCAGGCAACTGGAACGAAGCAGGCGGCGTCCGGCATGGTCGACCGCACTCAAGGCAGCGGCTGTCGTCGGGCTCCTCCTCACCGGCGCGGCTCTGGGTCGGCTCGTCGGCGTGGAAGCCCCCGGGACGGCCGCTACACCAGTGGGCTCGACGGGATACCTGCTCCTCGTCCGTGGCGACGAACCGGACCGCCAATTTCCCGAGGCCCAGTTGATCGCGGAATACCGGGCCTGGGCCCAGAATCTAGCCCGCGCCGGTGTCTTGGTGGGAGGTGAGAAACTGGTCGATGATGTCGGACGCTGGGTGAGCGCTGCGGACCGGTCCGATGCTGAACTACACGGCTCGACCGTGAGCGGGTTCTTCTTGATCAGAGCGGCGAGCTACGACGAGGCAGTGGACCTCGCTCGGCAGTCTCCCCACGTCACGTATGGTGGGATCATGGAGGTCAGGGCCATCGACCGGGAGTAGCGGCCGTGAGCGGTCGGGCGGTCAGGCGGTCAGGCGGTCAGGCGGTCGGAACGGTAGAGATCCGAATTGCAGCCTTCCGCCGCCACCGCTGATATCACCTGCCCTCGCTGCCCCCGCTGCCCCCGCTGTCATCACCTGCCCTCCGCCACAAGAGATAGATCGCCGGAATGACCGCCAGCGTCAGCATCGTAGCCGTCACCATCCCACCCACCATGGGCGCCGCGATCCGCTTCATGGTTTCCGAGCCCGTCCCGGAACTCCACATGATCGGAGTCAAGGCGGCAATGATGGCCGTAACCGTCATCACCACCGGTCTGAGTCGTTCCAGCGCGCCTTCCTTCACCGCAGCGGTGATGTCCGCCGCACTCGTGCGTCCCTCGCGGCGATGCCTCTGATAGGCCTCATCCAGATAGATGAGCATCACCACGCCCGTCTCGGCGGCCACGCCCGCCAGGGCGATGAAGCCGACCCATACGGCCACGCTGGAGTTGTAGCCCAGCAACCACAGGAACCACACGCCACCCACCAGGGCGAACGGCACCGCCACCATCACGATGAGCGACTCGCTGATGTTGCCGAAGTTGAAATACAGCAGCAACAAGATGATCCCCAACGTCACCGGCACGACGATGCGCATCTTGGCCGCCACCCGCTGCATGAACTCGTATTGCCCGCTCCACACCAGAGTGTACCCCGTAGGGAGGGTAAGTTCGCGGGCGACGACCTCTTGTGCCTCGGCGACGTAGCCGCCCACATCACGATCACCGATATCCACGAAGATGATGGTCACCGGAAACGCATTCTCGGTCTTGACCGCCATGGGCCCCATTCGCACCGTCACGCTGGCCACCTGGCCCAGAGGGATTTGCCGGCCGCTCGGCGAGGCGATGATGACATCTCGTAGCTTGACCGGATCATCACGCAGCTCGCGCGGGTAGCGCACGTTGACGGTATAACGCTCACGGCCTTCGACCGTCACTGCCGCATTGACACCACCGACCGTAGCCATGATGGCCTGGTGCACATCACCGACATTGAGCCCGTAGCGGGCCGCTTCGGCCCGGTCGATGTCGATATCGACGTAGTAGCCGGAGACCCCCCGCTCGGCAAAGGCACTCCGGGTGCCGGGGATGTCCTGCATGATTCGTTCGACCTGCTCCCCCAGTGCCTGCAACGTGTCGAGATCAGGCCCGAAGATCTTTATGCCGACCGGCGTCCGAATACCCGTGGCCAGCATGTCGATGCGACCCTTGATGGGCATGGTCCAGGCGTTGGTCACCCCGGGCATCTTGACGGCCTCGTCCATCTCGGCGATGAGCTTCTCGTACGTCATGCCCGGTCGCCAGGTGTCTTCCGGGGTCAGGGTCACCGTGGTTTCGAACATGTCCAACGGCGCGGGATCGGTGGCGGTGGTGGCCCGCCCGGCCTTCCCCAGGACGGTGGCCACTTCGGGGAACGACTTGAGGACGCTGTCCTGGTAGCGCATGATCTGCCGAGCCTTGGCGATGGATACCCCGGGGACGGTGGTGGGCATGAACAGGATCGACCCCTCCTTCAGCGGCGGCATGAACTCGCTGCCCAACCGCTGCCATGGATATACCGTAGCGCCCAGGGCGATGGCGGCCAGGACGACAACCGCCCAGGGGAACCGGACCACGAAGCCTATTACAGGACGATAGGCCCAGTGCAGGGCCCGATTGACCGGATTCGTCGCCTCGGGCCTAATCTTGCCCCGAATGAGGTAGCCCATCAGCACTGGCACGAGGGTGATGGACAGGAGCGCCGACCACGCCATGGCGAATGTCTTGGTGAACGCCAACGGCTTGAACAGTCGGCCTTCCTGCTGCTCCAGGGCAAACACCGGCAGGAAACTGAAGGTGATGATCAACAGCGAAAAGAACAGCGGGGG
>JAZFYL010000270.1:0-4408 GCA_036443495.1 Gemmatimonadales bacterium
CAGGTATGCGGAGGCTGTGGTCCAGGGTGTGAGCGAACGCACCGGCATCAGCTACCGCGGCGTGGCGTATGACGCCATCGCCGAAATGTTGCGCGGCGGACCGGCACGTCAGCGAAAGGATAGGAATGGCATCGACCGCGCGATCGGGTGCGCTGAGTGTCTTCCTTTTGCAACGCAGTCTTTCAGCGCCGTGCTGTCGTTCAATGCCCTTCACCACTTCGACCTACGATCGTTTGTCAGCGAGGCCGCCCGCGTGGTGCGACCGGAGGGGATGCTCATCCTCTATACCCGCACGCCGGAACAGAACCAGCGTACCATCTGGGGCCGGCTCTTCCCACACTTCGCCGAACGCGAAACGCGACTTTGCACCGAGAGCAGGCTCCGCGCGGTGCTCGGGGGGATCAGCGGCTTCGAGTCGATCGAACTGCGCGAGGTGCGGTGGACGATCCGTACCAGCCTGTCACGACTCCTCCAGCAGGCTCGGAGTGGCAGCTACTCCACGTTCCGGTTCTACTCGGCGGAAGAGTTGGAGGAGGCGCTGGTTACCTTCGAGATGCGGGTAAGAGCAACCTTCGACGATCCATCCGCGATCACGGCCCAGAACGACCACATGCTGGTGCTGGCGACGCACCGCTGAGTGCTGCAACGCCCGATCCAAACAGGGCTGCCGCCGAACTGACGGGGCGGCCATTATCCTAAGAGCCGTGAGCCCGGCGGCCGCTCGTTCTTCCGGCTTCTGGTACCTGGCTTCTGACCCCCATCCTAGCCCCTTGCGCCCCACCCGTACGGTCATTATGTCTACACAATGAACAAAACGGGCTATCTCGGCGAATTGGAGAGCATGATCCTGCTGGCCATCCTGCGGTTGGGGGAGGAGGCCTACGGCATGTCCATCCGGGAGGAGCTGGAGCGGCGGGCAGACCGGGCAGTCACCCGGAGTGCCGCTTACATCACGCTCGAGCGCCTGGTCGCCAAGGGCTACGTGTCGACCCGTATGGGTGACCCTTCCCCCCGGAGGGGCGGGAAGGCCAAGCGCTACTACGAGTTGACTGCAGCAGGACGAGTGGCGCTCCAAACGGTCGGCCGGGCGCTGCGGAATCTCTGGGCCGGTCACGAATCACTGCTGGACGAGGCATGAGGCAGCCCACCGTCGATCGGTCGTCCGTGACCCAGCGTCTCCTCACCATGGTCATCGGCGATGAAGCCGTTGCCGAAGCAATCCTCGGCGACCTGGCGGAGGAGTTCCACGATTCGCGATGGGTAGACTTGACCCGGGCCAGGTATTGGGTGGCTGCCGTCCGGGTCGCCCTCGGTTTCAGGATCGCGCGGCTCAGCCGTTCTCTCCGGGCCGATGCCGCATCCCCATCGCGCCACAACCCACCGCTGAGATCGGCCATGCTGGGATCCGTGTGGCGGGATGTGCGCTCCACGCTCAGGGGACTACGCCGCAGTCCGGGGTTCGCCGCGGCCACGCTGCTCACATTGGCGCTCGGCATCGGGGCTACCACTACGGTGTTCAGCGTCGTCAACGGTGTGCTGCTGAAGCCTTTGCCCTACGCCGATGCCGACCGGCTGGTGGGCGTGTGGCTGCGCGCGCCGGGTCTCCCGGCCGACTGGCTCAACATGAACCAGGCCGCCTATTTCACGTTCCGTGATGAAAACCGGGTGTTCGAGGACGTGGCCTTGTGGGACGATGCAACACTCACCGTCACGGGAGGAGACGAGGCCGAGCAGGTTGCGGGCATGGAAGTGACGGACGGCCTGTTCCCGCTGCTGGGCGTCGAACCGATGATCGGCAGGACGTTCACACCCGATGACATGGACCCAGGCGCGGCCACCGGCGTGATCCTCGGTTACGGCTATTGGCAGCGCCGTTACGGAGGCGACCGGGGTGTCGTTGGCTCCACGTTGACTGTCAACGGCGAGGTGGTCGACATCATCGGCGTCATGCCGCGCGGGTTCCGCATGTTGTTTTCCGAAGCGGACATCTACTTCCCCGGCCAATTCGACCGTTTCGCCGTGGCCTTCGGCGGATTCCGCTACCAGGGCATCGCCCGGTTGCGGGAGGGGGTCACGGTGGAGCAAGCCTCGGCGGATGTGGGCCGTATGATCCCCATGGCCATCGATGCCTTCCCCGGCGGCTGGACCCACGCCAACGCGGCCGATGTGCAGCTCGGACCGAGGGTGCATCCGCTCAAGGATGAAGTCATCGGCTCGGTCGGTGAGGTGTTGTGGATTCTTCTGGGCACCGTCGCCCTGGTGCTGGTCATCGCCTGCGCCAACGTGGCGAACTTGTTGTTGGTTCGGGCGGACGGCCGACAACGCGAGGTGGCCATTCGGGCCGCTCTCGGTGCGAGCAGGCGCCGTCTGACCCAGGCCGCGCTTTCCGAGAGCGTCGTCCTCGGCCTGTTGGGTGGCGTCGGTGGGGTGGCCCTCGCCTATACCGGCATCCGGCTTCTGATCCAGATTGGCCCCACATCGGTCCCCAGGCTGCACGCGGTTTCCCTGAACGGAACCGTCCTGGCGTTTGCCGTGCTCGTGTCTCTCTTCACGGGACTCCTGTTCGGCATGGTTGCCGTGGCCCGCTATCGGGGAGCCAACCTGTTCGGTGCCCTCAAGGAGGGAGGGATCAGAATCGGGATGGGGCGGCGGGCCCACTACGGCCGCAATCTCCTGGTCGTGTCGCAGCTGGCGCTGGCGCTGGTCCTGCTCGTGGGGTCGGGACTCATGATCCGCAGCTACCTGGCGCTCAATGCCGTCGATCCAGGATTCGGCCATCCGGAGGAAGTGCTCACGTTACGCATCATCGCGCCGGGGTCGGGGCTGTCCGGCGGCGAAGGGAATGCCCGACTGCATCAGGAACTGATTCGTCGGATCGAGGCGCTGCCAGGGGTGGTGTCGGTGGGTGCTTCCAGCTCCGTGACGATGGACCGGGGGTCGGGCAACAACACCATGCACATCGAGGACTTCCCCACTCCGGAAGGGGAGATGGCCATCAGCCGCCGTCTCAAGTGGATAGCTGGGGACTACTTCGAGACCATGGGGAACCCACTCCTCGCCGGGCGGACGCTGAATTGGGACGACGTACGAGCCCGGGCGCCGGTGGTTGTCATCACCGAGAACATGGCCCTGGAGTATTGGGCTTCGCCGGCTGCGGCTTTGGGCCGGCGCATCCGGCAGCACACCGGGCCGTGGCGTGAGATCGTCGGGGTGGTCGGCAACGTCCACGACAACGGCGTCGATCGACCCCCGGTGACGGTGGTGTACCTCCCGTTGGCGGTTGAGGATTTCTGGGGATTCCCCCTCCTGTCCTGGCGCAACCTGGCGTACGTAGTGCGGACCGACCGGCCCAACCCCACCAGCCTGGTGCCCGAAATCCGCCACGTGGTAGCGGAGGCGAACCCGGATATCCCCATCGCCAACATCAGGACGCTGAATGCCATTCTGGCCCGATCGATGGCCCGGACGTCGTTTGCCATGGTGATGTTGGCCATCGCCGCCGCCGCCGCGTTGCTGCTTGGGCTGGTTGGCACCTACGGCGTCATCTCCTATGCCGTGAGTCGACGCACCCACGAGATCGGAGTTCGTGTGGCCCTGGGCGCCAGTGCGGGGCAGGTGAGCCGCATGGTGTTGCGCCAGGGACTCGGCCTGACTCTGGTGGGCGTAATGGTCGGGCTGGCGGCAGCCTACACCCTAAGCCACCTGATGGCCGCGATGCTGTTCGGCGTCGGACCTGTCGATGGTCCCACCTACGCTGCCGTGGCGATCGCCCTCACCTTCGTTGCGCTGGTGGCGACCTGGCTCCCGGCCCGGCGGGCGGCGCGGGTTGATCCGATGGTGGCGTTGCGGGAAGAATGATCGCTGTTGTGGGCGTTTGTGGACTAGATAGTGAGGAGTGCGCAGTGCGCAGTGCGTAGAAAATAATCCCGAAGCTCCTACGTACTACGTACTACGCACTTTCCTAGTTTTCTTCCTCGATCAGTGCCGCCCCGATCCCCACGGCGTACTTCTTACACCACACTAGCACGTACTTGAACGATGCCGGGTCGATCCCTTCAGGGAGTTGGTACGACTGGGCTCCATTGTTCCGGTCGAGCTCGGCCACGAATACCGATGACGAGGTGATCGCATCCGGCTGCCGGGCCAGGACGATGTATGCATCGGGCACCCGGTCGGACCGGAAATCATCGCTTAACTCCACCTGCCAACCGGCTTCTCGCTGGACCAGCTGATAACTCCCACTGGCATCGTGTCCATCGACCCCCGCAAAAACGCCGTGGAAGGCTGTGGTCGAATCATCCATGGGCAGTACCGATGCTTCATCCTGGCCAAAGGCCACGCCCGAATTCATCCACGCCGCACCCACCACGGCCAATGCCATCGCCCATCGTTGATAGTTCCGCATATG
>JAZFYL010000271.1:0-2030 GCA_036443495.1 Gemmatimonadales bacterium
CACGGTGAGGGCCGAGCGGGTTCGGTTGGCCCGCATCGCATCGAGGGCGATCAACACGCCCTCCCCAATGCGACCCAGCGGCAGGAGCAGGGCTCTCACTCGGCGCTCAGGGCAAGAATGGGGTCGAGGCGCGCGGCACGGTTGGCGGGGTAGACTCCGAAGAGAATTCCGGCTCCGGCGCCCAAGGCCATGGCCAGCGCCACGGACCACCAGGTGATGCGGGCCGGCAGCGGGGTAAAGGCCGACACTGTCGAGGCGAGGGCCCAGCCGGACAGGACACCCAACAATCCGCCGAGGGTCGACAGCACTACGGCCTCGATGATGAACTGTCGCCGGATGTCGGCCCGGGTGGCGCCAATGGACTTGCGGATGCCGATCTCACGAGTGCGTTCGGTCACCGTCATGAGCATGATGTTCATGATGACGATGCCTCCCACCACGATACCGATGCCCACCACGGTGGGAACGACGGCAAACAAGACGCCCGTCAGGTCGCGCCAGAAGGCCACCAGCGCGTCCGCCTTGTCGATGGTGAAGTCGTTGTCGTCCCCGGGACGGAGTCGGTGTGCCACGCGCATGGCCTCTTCGGCCCGCTCCATGCCGTCCAGGATGGAGGTGCCCATGCGCATCTTGACCGCCACCACCGTGGTTTGACGCCTGCCGTAGAACGATTCGAAAGTGGAATAGGGCATCAGGATGAACCCATCGAACGACTGCCCCAACACCCGGCCCTTCTTGGCGACCACGCCCTTGACGGTCATCTCCCGGCCGGCCACCCGGATTTTCTTGCCGATCGCGCGTGCGGGGATTCCGAACAAACTGTCGGCTATGCCGAAGCCGAGGACGACCACATAGCGACGTTCGATCACGTCCCGGTCGCTCAGAGGTTCCCCGGCGGTGAATCGATAATCCCGCACGATCTGATAGGGTGGGGTGATGCCGAAGATGAGCGCGTCCCGAACCGAGCGATTGCGGTAGACCGCGGTGCCCGTGGGCGTCGGCCACCCGGATTGGAACGCGACCGCTTCGGCGTCCGGCAGGGCGGCTTGCACGACGCGCGCGTCGTCCAGGGAAATGAGCGGCCGCCGGGCGATCCGTTTCACCTCCTCGTCGTCCAGCAGTCCTACTGAGATCGGGTTGCGGCGCACATGGAAACTGTTGGTGCCGATTACGGCGTCCGTGATGTTTTCGCGGACGTAGGCGTTCATGCCCTGGATGATGGCGACCACAGCGACCAGGAACCCCACCGACACGATGATCCCCAACAGGGTGAAGAAGGAACGCAGCTTGGCCGTGAAGATGGCCTGCAGGGCCAGCCGGATGGCTTCCAGGAATGGCATGGAGGGAATCTAGAGCGGGACTAGGGACCTGCCCAAGGCCTGGCTCAAGCGGGGTCGGGGGGATCCCAGCTTGCTGGGTCGCCGGGGCGAACACTACCGGTGGATAGCACCCTGGCCGTGACCCCTCCTCGCCAATGCGGTTGCAGGACCTGCCGCAGACCCTGATGAGCCTCATCCATCCGGGCGCATGGAACGGTCTCCCCGGTGATCTCCAGGCGCACCGGGCCGATTCGCAGCACTTTGCCCCGGCTCTCCTCGAAGTCGAGCCCTTCAACCAGGAGGTTGGCGCGCCGGGCGGTCCACGGCACATCAGCGCCGAGGTCGTCGCAAGCCCGCTCCCAGGCCTCCCGGGCGACGATCGTCACCTGCCGCCGCCGGACGGTCCCCCGGGCATCGCCCTCGAGTCCGGCCTGAGTGCTGATCTCCGCCTCGGAGAGGGTAATCATCGGCTCGCGGGGGGCGGGCTTGCTTGCAATGGCGAGTAGGGTGCCAGTAGTCATCAGTGGTTGTGCGCTCCTTCAAAGGGCTGACATGGCCTCTGCCGGCCAAGCCCCCAGCCGTACGCTAGTTACTCCCGGAGGTTTCCGGCGAGTCGGCTTCTTCACCCCATGCCCGCACGAAGTCCTCGCCTTCCACGCCCAGCCCATCCGCAATTCGATTGATGTAGTTGAAGTAGGCGATGACCTGCGT
>JAZFYL010000272.1:0-20234 GCA_036443495.1 Gemmatimonadales bacterium
AGGTCCTGGCGGCCTGGCTCGAGGCCATGCAGGATCGTCAGGTGACGATCGGCGGCACGACGGTCCCACTGGATCCACCCTTCTTGGTGCTCGCGACTCAAAACCCGATTGAAAGCGAAGGCACCTACCCGCTCCCCGAAGCACAACTCGATCGATTCCTGATGAAAATCCGGGTCGGGTATCCGTCCCGCGACGAAGAACGCGAAGTGCTGGTTCGGTTGGGCGGCGACGAGACCATTCCAGTCGATCAGGTCCTCACCCCGGAATCGATTCTGGCGGCGCGGAAGGAAATCGCCGCCGTGTACCTGGATCAGAAACTGGTGGACTACATCGTGGATGTCGTTCGCGCCACCCGGACCCCGGCCGACGTCGGCTTGAAGGACCTGCAACCACTGATCGCCTACGGGGCGTCGCCGCGAGCGACCTTGGCGCTGGCCCGCGTCGCCCGGGCCCATGCGTTCATTCGGGGTCGTAACTACGTCATCCCGGAGGACATCCGGGCGCTGGCTCCCGACGTGCTTCGGCATCGCGTGGTGCTGACCTTCGAGGCCGAAGCGGAGGACATGGACACCGATGCCGTGGTCACCCAGGTTCTCGATGCCGTGGAGGTGCCGTGAACGGTGAGCTCCGAACTCCCGGCTGATCATGCCTCCCGTCCCTCCTGAAGTTCTTCGCCAAGTCAAAGGGATCCAGCTCCGAACGCGCGGTCTCGTCGGCACCCTCTTCGCTGGGGAGTACCGATCTGTCTTTCGCGGGCAGGGAATGGAATTCGCCGAGGTCAGACCCTACGAGCCCGGGGATGACTATCGCTCCATCGAGTGGAACGTTTCGGCGCGACTGGCGAGCCCCTACGTCAAGACCTTCACCGAAGAGCGGGAGCTCACCTTGTTGCTCATCGTCGACCAGTCGGGGTCGACGCGGTTCGGCAAGCCAGTCACCAAAGCCGCGTTGGCGATCGAAGTCGCTGCGGTGTTGGCCTTGGCGGCGGCGCGTCACAACGATCGGGTTGGGGCGCTTCTGTTCAGCGATACCGTCGAACGGGTGATCCCCCCACGGAAAGGACGGCGGCACGCCCTCCGGGTGATTCGCGACCTCGTGGCCTTCGAGCCTGCCGGTCGTCGAACCGACCTGGCCGGCAGCCTCACCTACGCCAACCGTCTGTTGCATCACCGGAGCATCGTGGTCGTTCTGTCCGATTTCCTCGCGGACGAATGGTCCCAGCCCCTCCGCTCCCTCGCCGCCCGCAATGACGTCGTGGCCATCATGGTGGACGACCCGCGAGAGCGGGAACTGCCGCCGACCGGCCTCATCGAGTTACGCGACGCCGAGACCGATCGCCACGTACTGGTAGACGCGGCCGATCGGCGCGTGCGGCGACGCGTCGCGGCCTACGCCCGCGAACAACGGGAGAATCGGGGAAGGCTCCTTTCCGCTGCCGGGGTCGATTGCGTCTCGTTGAGTACGGCCCGGGACTACGCCATTCCCCTGAGACAGGCGTTCGCCCGACGCGCGCGACGCCTGCACCGCGGATGATCCTCTTCGCTCTGTCCCTGATGCAGGCGCCGGTGGCGACCGTAGGCGACACGATTTGGGTGGAGCGGGTGGTGGCGATCGCCCCGCGATACCTGGCCCAGTTACCGGAGTGGGAACTGGAGGGCGATGTAGAGTTGTTGGGCACGCCGCTGCTCCGGCGGCACGGCGATTCAATATCCCTGGCGTTCCCCCTGGTGGCTTGGCGGCCGGGCACCCACACCCTTTCCGTACCCGGTCCAAGATTGATCGCCCCGGACGGTCAGGTCGAAGAGGTTCCGGTTTCGCCCAGAATCATCACGGTGGGCACTGTGCTGCCCGACACCCCGAAGGACAGTCTCCCCATCCGACCCGAAGCCGGTGTCATCCGCCGTCCCACGGTCTCCTGGCTTCCCATGGTGCTCCTTTTGGTGGTGGTGGCCATGATTATGGCCCCCTCCTGGTGGCTGTGGCTCCGGCGCGGACGAGCCCCACCGTCGGAGCCGCCTGGCGCGGCGCCGGACCCACCCCTCGACCGATGGATCGACGCCGGAGAACGCCGCACCGTGCTGGCGGCCGCAACCGGAGCCGTTCGGGACGCCCTGGCGACCCGGTTGCCCGAGGTGCACGTCCGACTGGAGACCGAGGCGTGTATTGCGGCCCTTGTGGAAGCCGAGACAACCTGGGACACGGGGGCGGTGGCGGAGTTGCTCCAGGAACTGGACCGGGCTCGCTTCGCTCCAGAGGGCTCCGATGACGTGCTCGATTTGTATCATCGCGCCCGGGACCGCGCCCAGGACCTGACCGGAGCGGCGTCCCCATGAGCGTGACCCGCCCGCTGTTGTTGTTGCTCCTGCTGGCGCTGCCGTTTTGGTGGTGGCTCTCGCGCCGCCGGCCCTCCAGGGGAGTGCTGTTCAGTGACGTCGCCACTGTTTCTGCTGCCGTGCGCCCGGGGTGGTGGACCCAACTGCCCCTCGCTGCGCGGTGGGTAGGCTTGGTGAGTCTGTTGCTGGGCGCAGCAGGTCCGCGGATCGGTGGAGACAAGATCGAGATCAAACAGGAAGGCATCGCCATCGTCATCGCGATCGACGTGTCCAGTAGCATGCTGGCAGAGGATTTCGCCCCCTCCAACCGTATCGAGGTCGCCAAGGAGCAGGCGACGGCATTCGTGCGCGGCCGTGATGCCGACCGCATCGGTTTGGTAGCCTTCGCCGGCGAAGCCCTCACGCAAGTACCCGTGACGCTCGACTACCCGGTCCTGGAACGTGCCATCCAGAATTTGAGCGTCGGTCAGCTCGAAGATGGCACCGCGATCGGTAGCGGCTTGGCCACGGCAGTCAATCGTCTTCGATCAGCCGAGGGGACATCAAAAGTCGTCCTGTTGCTCACGGACGGAGAAAACAATCGCGGTTTGATCGATCCGCGCACGGCCGCTGAAACGGCGACCACCTACGGCATCAAAGTCTACACCATCGGGGTTGGCACCGAGGGAGAGGCACCCATCCCGACCGGCCGCGGCCTGTCCGGTTTCCGCTACGAGATACTGCCTGTCAAGATCGACGAACCGCTGCTCATCGAGATCGCGGAAACGACAGGAGGCCGGTACTTTCGTGCCAAGGACAGCGAAGCCCTCAGTCGGATCTTCCGCCAGATCGACGGCTTGGAGAAGACCCCGGTCCGGGTCACCCGTTACACCCGCTATAGCGAAGTCACCAAGCCGCTCATCATCATCGGCATCCTCGCGCTGATGTTGGAACTGGGATTGAGCGCGACACGACTGGTGCGTGTTCCATGATTTTCGATACCCCCTGGCTCCTGCTCTTCGCACCGGTATTGGGCGCGGCCGTCGGCATTCTCGCCTGGGTGGCTCGACGCAAGCGCATTCGCCTTGCAGGAGTGTGGTCGCGGGAGTTGAGACGGGACGCCAAGGCTTCCGGACGGTGGGGGCCCTTGTGGCTCGGTTTGGTAGCCTTCTTTCTTGGGATCGCACTGGCCGGTCCCCGCGGCGGGCGTGCGGAAGTAACCACCGAGTCCAGGGCACTCAGTCTCGTAATGGTGATGGACGTTAGCCGCTCGATGCTCGCGGAGGACGTCACCCCTGCCCGTCTCGGCAGGGCGGTGCGTGAAGCCCGCCGGCTGGTCCACGACCTTGCCGGAGACCGGCTGGGATTGATCGCCTTTGCCGGACGGAGCTACATCCTGTCTCCCCTGACAATCGACGGCGGCGCCATCACGCTGCATTTGGATGCTTTGTCCCCCGAACTCGCCAGTCAGGGAGGAACCAGCCTGGCCGCTGCCTTGAAGCAGGGCGGGGAACTGCTCGATGCTTCGACCGAAGTGGCGGACCGCGTCCTGGTGTTGTTCACTGACGGCGAGACGCACGACTCGCTTCCCGCAACCCTCGAAGTCGCCCGTCGGCTCGGGGAACAGAACGTGCGCCTGGTACTCGTGGCCGAAGGAACCGCCACGCCCAGCAAGATTCCCATTCGTGATTCGAGCGGCAATCTGTTGGAGTACCAGCGGACCGCCAGTGGGGACCTGGTCAAGACAGCCCGCCGCGACGACGTACTGCAGCAGATCGCCGAGGCGGCCAACGGCACCATTATCCCGGCCGAGGTCACCGACCAAGCCGGGGCCGTGCGCGATCTGACCCTGGCCTTCAGACGTAATCCCACGGTCGAAACCCGCACCGCTGACTTGCTACCCTTGGCCTGGATTCCGCTGCTGGTCGCGGCCCTGGTGCTCCTGGGCCAGACGTTTTCCCGACGAGGCGCATCGCTGCTGGCAATTGCCGCCTTCATGGCGCTACCAGCTGAAGTCATGGGGCAACGGACTACCAAGGCCGAGCGGACGATGAGGGACAGCACCCCTGGGGCCGCCGCCCTGGAATATCTGGAACTGGCCCGCAGAGGGTTTGCGCGGGACACGAGCTACTACAACGCCGGCACTGCTGCCCTCATGAGTGGGGACCTCGACGCGGCCTCGCCGCCCTTGCAACAAGCAACCAACGCTGTCGATCCGGCTCTTCGGTTTCGCGCGCTCTACAATCTGGGAGTGGCTGCGCTCAAGGCCTCGCGCCAGGATACATCGCGCGCCCAGGCGTTGCGTGAAATGGCCGTCCAGCGGCTCAAGGAAGCCCTGTTGCTGGATCCCGGGTCTGCGGATGCGAAATGGAATCTCGAATTGGCCTTGGAAGATGACCCGCCGCCTTCGGGGGGAGGGGGTGGCGGCGGTGGGAACCAGGGCGCACCTCCCCCCCCGCGGGGCGACCAGGAGCAGCCGGAGGCAGATCCGCAGCCGTCGCCGAGCGGTCTCACCCGCAGCCAAGCCGAGCAGATCCTCAACTCCGTTGAGCGTGAAGAGCGTGCCACCCGTGCCAACCAGCAGAAACGCCGGAGGGGCAGGGGGGCGGCGGGAGGCAAGGACTGGTGATGCTCCTGGCAGTGTTGCTCGTCGCTACTCAGGAAGCCAAGCCTGATCTGAGCGTCACGGCGGACCGGCATCGGCTGACGGTGGGGGAGGAACTGACCTACACCATCAAAGCCGTGAGTGGTTCCGAAGAACCGATGCGAGTACAGGTGGGGTCGACCGACGGGTTCGAGATCATCTCCCGGACCGAGAGTCGGGAAGTGTCTTTCGCGCCGGTCAGGCGCACCAGCGTGCTGGTACTCCGGCTTCGCGCCTTGCGGGCCGGCTCCTACCGGCTAGGACCCGTAGAGGCCCGCCAGAGGGGGCACACGGTGTCGGTCCCCGGGGTCTCCGTCGAGGTCACCGAGTCGCGCGGTGCCGTCGCGGCGGCGGTCAATCCCAGAGTCGCCGCCTTGCTCCGACGCGCACGACCGCCGGCTCTAGCGGGTGAAGTAGGCCTGACGGTGCACCTGTCCAGAGATACCGTCGTCGTCGGAGAGCAGGTCGACGTGGTGACCGCGGCCTGGTTCCCGCGCGTGCTGCGTTTGCGTCTCAGGCGACCACCGACCTTGCAACCCCCCAGTGTCGACGGCTTGTGGAGCTACCCGCAACCGGCCCCGGTGGGCATAGCAGCCAGCCGCCGGGTGGCCGGCAGTTGGTACGACCTCTTTGTGGGGCACGACGTGGTCTTCCCCCTGACGCCGGGCAGCTTCACTCTGGAGCCCGCCAGCTTGCGCTACAGCGTACCGCTCGCGCTCCAGTTCTTCAGCCAGGAAGAAAGGCTCTCCCTCGAGAGCGACCAGCCTACCTTGGTGGTATTACCGCTCCCCGATGATCCGCCGGAGGGTTTCCAAGGGGCGGTCGGCCGGGACTTGAAAGTCGGTTGGCAGTTGCGCGACCGCTCTGGACGCGTTGGCGATCCGCTGGCCATCGAGTTCACAGTGAAGGGAAGAGGGAATGTCGCACTGTGGCCCGAACCCGCGGTGACGTGGCCGGACAACGTGCGGGCCTACAGCGAAAGGGTCGAAGAGCGTCACGAATCGGTTGACGGACATATCGGCGGTATCAAGACCTTCCGGTATCTCGTCGTGCCGACGGAGCCCGGCATGTTGACCATCCCGGCCCTTCGGTACCCCTACTTCGACTTGGGGAAACGCCGGTACGAGACCCCCATGGTCGAAGCCGACGTCGTTCCGATCGCGCCGGGCACCGAATCCACCACCGCGCGGGGTCTTCCTCCGCCGTTGCTGAGGGGGGATACGCCCACGTTGTCCAGCCGGCTGGCTTCCTGGCCACCGTGGGTCTGGTTGCTGCTGTTTGGCCTCCCGCCGGCGGGCTTCCTCATCAGGCGGCTCGTGCGTCGGCCGCGGGTCCCTCGCCGGCGCCGGCACGTCCCGCGCAACTTGCGGACAGCGGAGTTGGAATTCGACAGGCTCATTCGCATCTACGTCCCGGACCTCGATGATCACGTCGGCGGTGCCCTCGTCGCCGCGCTCGGCGTCGCCGGTATCGACCGTGACACCGCTCAGCACGTGGGGGAATTGCGCGATCGGCTCATGGCAGCCCGCTACGCACCCGACGCCGAAACGGCGGGACACGAGCCCTTGGTGCGGGAAGTGGTCGCCATCGTGGAGCACCTGGCCACGATACCTCGGGCTACCATGCGGCGCCGGGCCAGCATGGCTGGAGTGGTAGCGGTCGTCATGCTGGTCGCGTCGTCCCCCGAACAGGCGCCGTCGCCGCACGAGCTCTACCAGGCCGGCGCCCTTGGCGCCGCCGCGCGAGAATTCGCCGCCCGGGCGGCGGTCGAACCGGGAGTGGTCGCCCATTGGTACAATCTGGGCGCCGCCCAGTATCGGTTGGGGGATGACTGGCAGGCGGCGGCGGCATGGCAGACCGCGTTGTGGTTGTCGCCCAGGAACCAACAGGTCAAGCGGGCCCTGGGCTTGGTACCGTCTCCGGATCGCGTTTCGGCACGGCGGCTCCTGGTACCACCCGTCTCCACGTACGAGATGTTGGTTCTGGCTTTGGTTGTTTGGATCGTGGGCTGGACCGGGATGATGATCGGTCGCCGATTCCGCCGGAGGTGGGTTGCCCTGCTGTTCCTGGGAGGTCTTTTCGCTGTGGCGGCCGGCGCCACGCGCTGGTGGCAGCGACAACCACGCGCCTTGATCGTATCCGCGGTGCCGCTGCGGGTCTCCCCGCACGAACGCTCTCCCACGATCCACCCAATCGAGGCCGGCGCCGCCATATGGATCGAGGATCGTCGAACGGCGTGGACGCTCGTTCGTGCCACCGATGATCGGCTAGGTTGGGTTCCCAACGGCACATTGGCGACGATCGGCGGCTATCTTACCTCACGCTAGATAACTACGATCCATTGCCAGATGAGCATATCCAATACCCAGAAGCGCGCTACCCCGGCCGGTCCGGGTGGACGAACGATCGTCATCCTGCCCGACGCCGTCGCCGACCAGATTGCGGCCGGCGAGGTCGTCGAACGTCCGGCCTCGGTGGTCAAGGAACTGATCGAGAACGCCATCGACGCCGGTGCGACTCACGTCCGGATCGAACTGGAAAACGGTGGCAAGACGCGAATTGAAGTCGGCGATGATGGCTCAGGCATGAGTCGCGACGACGCCGTGCTGGCACTCGACCGGCATGCGACGAGCAAGATCCGGGAAACGGCCGACCTCGTAGGAGTAGCGACTTTCGGATTCCGCGGCGAAGCGTTGCCGTCGATCGCGTCCGTTTCCCGCCTTCATCTGACCACCTCCAACCACGATGGAGAAGGCACCGAGGTTCGGGTTACCGGCGGTCGTCCCGACGAAATGGGCCCGGCCGCCCGGCGACGCGGCACCACGGTGCAGGTGCGCAGCCTCTTCTTCAACACACCGGCTCGACGAAAATTTCTTCGCAGTGCGTCGAGCGAGGCGCGCAGTGCGTTCAATGTCATTTCCACCCTGGCCCTGGCCCACCCCGAGGTCGGCTTCGAACTCACCCTGGACGGTCGGCCGCGTCTGGCCGTTCAGCCCGGGCAGGACGCCACCCAGCGCCTGGCCGCGATTTGGGGACCGGATCTGGCCAAGACACTGATTCCGATCCGGGGCGCCCAGGGCGCCTTCAAGATCGAAGGCCTGATTCAGCGCCCCGGAGAGGCGAAGCCAAGCGGTCGGCGCTTGCAGTTGTTCGTGAACGGCCGACCGTTCCGGGACAGCTTCCTCGTCCGGGCGGCCGAAGCGGGCTACCGCTCGGCCATCCATCCCGGGGACCGGCCCTCCCTGTTCATTCACATCGAGGTCGATCCGGATCAGGTCGACGTCAACGTCCACCCGGCCAAACTGGAAGTTCGCTTTCGCGATCGGATGGGGCTGGAGGGGGTGATTGAAGACACAGTCAGGCAGGCCTTGGGACAGTTGACCGCCTCGGTCCGGGTGGATGAATGGCGACCGCAGGCGACGCCGGTCGGCCAGGAAGCCGCCGGCAGCGACCTGTTCGGCGAGGCGCCCGGGGAGATCCCCGGCCTTGACGCGACGGAGGCTACCCATGAGGGTACGGAGCCCGTCTTCAAGCCACCGCTCACCCAACTGTTCGACACCTACATCCTGTACCAGGGTGCGGACGGCATCGTCATCGTCGACCAGCATGCCGCCCATGAACGGGTGATCTACGAATCGGTCATGCAACACCTCGGTGGTGCTGAAGCCCCGGCGCAAAAGCTCCTGCTGCCGATGACAGTCGACCTCACCGATGAGGAACTCGATGTCGTCGAGCGGCACGGGGAGGTGTTCCACCAAATCGGGTTCGAAATCGAACCGTTCGGGGGCCGCACCGTGAAGTTGAACGCGGTGCCCAACCCGCACGTCCGGTTCGACGCCATGGCGTGTTTCCGGGAGATGGTAGCCGACCTCGCACGAGGCCGTTTCGGGGGCTGGGCCAATCAGTTGGAACGGTTCGCCGCTACCTATGCCTGTCGGGCCGCGGTCAAGGCCGGGCAACAGCTGGATGACCGAGAGATGCGGGAACTGCTGGTGCAGTTGTTCGCCACCTCACTGCCACCGCATGACGTCCACGGGCGCGCCACGGTCGTGCAACTCCCACGTGATGAGCTGGAGCGCCGATTTGGCCGTCGGTAGGATTCCCATCATCGTGGGGCCGACCGCCGTCGGGAAAACGTCCGCCGCGTTGGCGCTGAGCCGTTTCCTGAAGCTCGAGGTCATCTCGGCCGATTCGCGGCAGGTGTATCGCAGGCTCGATATCGGGACCGCCAAACCAACCTCCAAAGAACAAGCTCGCGTTCTTCACCACGGCATTGACGAGGTCGAACCGGGCACCCGGTACAGCGCCGGCCGTTTCGCGCAGGATGCTGTACGATGGATCGAAACGATCCGCGCCAGGAACGCGACCCCGGTGGTGGTGGGAGGGACGGGGCTATATGTGCGGGCCTTGGCTGAGGGACTGTTTGTCGAGCCACCGTTGGATGCCACACAACGCGCCGCGGTTCGGGCCTGGACCGACACCCTCGACAGTCGCGAACTCATCCGCTGGGCGACACGCCTCGATCAGGGGTTTCAGGATGGCGGGCGACAGCGGGCCAGCAGGGCGATCGAGCTGGTGCTGTTGACGGGCAAGCCGCTGTCCCACTGGCAAGCAGTCGCCCGGCAGGAAGGTGCGGTCGAACCTTGGTATGTCGTATTGACCATCCCACGGCAGACGTTGCACCAGCGGATCGAACAGCGGGCCCAGGCGATGGTCGAGCGCGGCCTGATTGAGGAAGTGGCCGCAGTCCTGGCGGAGGGTCACGCGGCGCGGTCTCCTGGTTTGGACGGCCTCGGTATTCGGCAGGCAGTGGAGTACCTTCACGGGCAGCGCAGCCGGGAATCTGTGGCCCCGGCGATCGCGGTCAGGACCCGCCAATATGCCAAGCGGCAAGAGACCTGGTTCCGTCATCAGCTGCGGGGCGACATTGTGATGCTCGACGCGGTGCGGCCACCCGACCAACTTGCCGACGAGATCGCCACTCGTTGGCGCCGTGAACAAGGGACGAACCTCACGCCATGAAAATCGGAATTACCTGTTATCCAACCTACGGCGGGTCTGGCGCCGTTGCCACGGAGTTGGGCCTGGAATTGGCGCGCAGGGGCCATGAGGTCCACTTCATTACGTATGCCTCGCCCTTCCGGCTGCGGGAATATGTCGAAGGCGTCTACTTCCATGAGGTAGATACCCGGATCAGCCGGTATCCCCTCTTCGAGTTCTATCCCTACACTCTGGCGCTGGCATCAAAGCAGCACGAAGTCGTCCTGCGGGAGGGGTTGGAGATCCTGCACGTCCACTACGCCATTCCCCACGCCACCACGGCGTGGCTCGCGCGGGAGATGCTCGACCGTGAAGCCCACCCGGTGAAGGTCATTACCACCCTGCACGGTACCGACATCACCCTCGTCGGCCAGGAAGCGAGCTTCTACGCCATCACGAAGTTCTCGATCGAACGGTCCGACATGGTGACAGCGGTTTCGCAATATCTACGCGAGGAAACCGAGCGGGCCTTCGGTTGCGAATTGTGCGACATCAGGGTCATTCCCAACTTCGTCAACGTGAACGAGTACCACCCGCGTGCGGAGCCCATGATGGCAGGGCATGATGGCCTGGCACCCCCGGACCACAAGATCATCACCCACATGTCCAACTTCCGGGAGGTCAAGCGCGTGCGCGACGTGGTTCGCATCTTTGCGCGCATCCGCCAGGCGATTCCCGCCACGCTGTTGATGATAGGAGACGGCCCGGAGCGGGACGATGCCGAAGACGAAGCCCGCGTGGTCGGGGTGCAAGATGACGTCCGTTTCCTGGGCCGGCTGGACACCATGGCCAACCTGCTCCAAGCCAGCGATCTCTTTCTCCTGCCGTCGCAGGGAGAGTCCTTCGGCTTGGCCGCCCTGGAGGCTATGGCGTGCGGCGCTCCGGTAGTCGGCAGCCGCGCCGGCGGGTTGCCCGAAGTCATCCAGGACGGGGTCACCGGGTTGCTCGAACCGCCCGGATCGGTCGAGGCGATGGGGCGTCGCGCCATCGACCTGCTGCGGAATCCCGCGCGCCACCGAGCCATGAGCCTGGCCGCCATCGAACGCGCCAAGGAGTTCGACGCGGAACACATCATCCCCCAGTACGAACGCGTCTATGAAGAGGCGCTGGGATGATCCTCCCCTGGTGGCAGGGACTTGTCCTAGGGCTCGTCCAGGGGTTCTCGGAATTTCTCCCCATCTCTAGTTCAGGGCATCTGGTGCTGGCCCAGTGGCTGTTGGGCTACCAGTCGCCCGGCGTTGCCTTCGAGATCGTGCTCCACATCGCCACGCTGCTGTCCGTCCTCATCGTCTACTGGCGTCGTGTCATGTGGCTCCTGTCAGGCATGGCGACCGGGCGCCGGGACAGTTGGCGATTCGCCGGCTTGCTGGCCCTTGCCTCCGTGCCCGCCGCGGTGGCGGGGCTGGCGTTCCGTGATTTCTTCGAACGACAATTTGATTCGCCCTACGCCGTCGGCATCGATTTTCTGATTACCGCCATGGTTCTGTGGAGCACCAAGTGGGCGAGCCGGGCCACCGATGACCGTCCGGTCGGCGTGCGCACGGCCATTGCCATGGGCTTCGCCCAGGTTCTGGCGATTCTGCCCGGCGTGTCCCGTTCCGGAACCACCATCGCCGCTGGACTGTGGGGAGGTGTCGGTGCGCGTGCCGCGGCAGAATTTTCATTCTTGATGGCGGTGGTGGTGATTGCGGGAACGGGGTTGCTGGAAGCTGTTCGCATGCCCGGGTCCGGGGTCGTCTTCGGGCCAGGTCAAGTTTGGGCCTTCGTCGCCGCGCTGGGATCGGGTATCGTGGCCATCCGCTTCCTGGTGATGTTGCTACGTCGAGGACGTTTCCACCTCTTCGCCCCCTATTGCGCCATCCTCGGAGTCGCGACGATCGCGTGGGCGGCCTTCGGCCTGTGATTCCGCCGCTCCATCACGTCGAGACGACGGGGTCCACCAACGAGGATCTCCATGCCCTGGCCGAGGACGGGGCGCCCGACGGTACCGCGATCGTCGCGGATACCATGAGCCGCGGCCGGGGGTCACGCGGGCGGGCTTGGCACGCGCCCCACGGTGGGTTGTGGCTCAGCCTGTTGCGCCGGCCGACGGCGGCCGGGGAAACGGGTGTCTTGAGCCTGAGGGTCGGACTCGCGTTGGCGCCCATCCTCGATCAACTGTCCGGGCAGCGCGTGATGCTGAAGTGGCCCAACGATCTGCTGCTGGGCGATCGGAAGCTGGGAGGAATTCTGTGCGAGATGCGGTGGCAGGCTGAGCGGGCCAACTGGGTGGTGATCGGCGTCGGGATCAACGTCGCCAACCCGCTCCCCGTCGAACTGCGCGATCGAGCGACCTCCCTGGCTAGCCACGCACCCGGGATAACGGTGGCGGAGGCGCTGGAGGCGGTCATCCCCCCGCTCCGCAGCCTCGATGTCGACCGGTCCCATCTTTCGCCGTCGGATCTCCGGGCATTCCGTGACCGGGATTGGCTGTACGGGCGGGATGTGGCCGCGCCAGTCGAGGGCCGGGTGCAGGGGATCGACGCCCGCGGAGCCCTGGAGGTCGTGACGCCTGAAGGAGTGCAGCGCACCCTACTCGACGCGGAGCTGGTACTCGTCTGAGGATCCACCCGGTTCCCCAACGTCTCGTCCGCGTCTAGATTCGCCCCATGCTCTTTGCCCTGGATATCGGCAACACCGAGATCACGGCAGGCGTGTTCCGGGAGGACGTTCTGGTCCGGCAGTGGCGCATGACGACGCTGCCGGGGCGTACCCCGGACGAGTGGGCTGCCCTGATCAACACCTTGTTGACGACTGCCGTGTTGTCGCCCACGGACATCAAGGCGGCGTGCTTGGTCTCAGTGGCCCCCGGAGTGACGCGAAGCCTCATCACGGGCTTGTCCCAGCTTTCCGGTCGGTCGGTGGCCGTGCTGGACACCGACTCGAAAGTTCCTCTCATCCTCGACGTCGACGAACCACTCGCCGTAGGTCCCGACCGAATCGCAAATGCTCTGGCCGCCTTGGAGTTGTTGGGCGGCGATGCCGTGGTGATCGATTTCGGTACGGCCACGACCTTCGACTGCGTGACCGGCGATGGGCGGTTCATCGGTGGTCCCATCATGCCGGGCCTCAAGACCTCCGCTGATGAACTGACCCAGAAAGCCGCGCGGCTCCCTGCGACCGAGTTGACTGCACCGAGTCGGGTCATCGGGCGGCGCACGGATGATTGCATCAAGGCCGGAGTGCTCTACGGCGCCGCCGATGCCGTCGATGGCATGATTCGCAGGATTCGAGAGGAGTGGCCCGGGGATCTGCAACACGTCGTCGCCACTGGCGGCCTGGCCGAGGTCGTCGTGCCGTTCACGTCGTCGGTGGACCGCGTGATACCAGGCCTGACCCTCGAAGGGGTCCGTGTGGCCGCCAAACATCTGGGCCTCGACTGGTAGCGAGGACGCCGGGAGCGGTCTTGGCCTCCTCGGCCGACCCTTGCTATACTTCCCAATTCCGAATCCCATCCAAATGGAGCTTCCATGAGTGTGGCGGTGGAATCCCAGCCGGGCTATGACGTCGACGATGTGCCTCTCGTTGTCCGGTCCGCGATCAAACTGGGCCTGACCGAAGCCATCATCGTTTTCGCCTTCTCGCTCGTCTCCCGCTACCTGGATGGGACAGTGGAGGTGGTGCTCGAGGCCGTGCTGTTGCTGATCGGTCTGGCGGCGGTCTCCGGTCTGCCGGGGCTGTGGACCAAGGCCCGCACGGGGAGCGGCATCGCGGCGGCGGCCGGGATCGGCTTGGCGGCCGCGGTCGTGTTCCTGGCGGTCGACGTGGTGGCGCTGCAGCCCCTCGGCACCTACACCAATCGCTGGTTGGAAATCGGCGGTGGCAGTAACTGGTGGTACCATCCGGTCTGGTGGATGGTCGGGACGTTTCTTCCGTGGATGGGGGCGGTCGTATTGGCCAACCAGACCGCCAAATCGGGCGCGCCTTCCATCCCCGGCCTGATGGTCAGGGCCACCGTGTTCGCCTTGCTCGTTGGTGTTGCGGCGGTACTGATCGGGTTCCCGGGCGCATCATGGAACCTCGCCACGTTCGGCATCGCCTTCCTGCCCGGGATCGGGCTCGCGGCCCTCTTCTCCGCGATGGGTCGCCGGCGCGCCTGAACCCATGCGGCTCATCCGCATGATCCTGCGCATTTTTGGTTGGCTGCTCACTCCCCTGGTGGCGTGGGCAGCTTCGCATTTTGGGGGTGCCATAGGGGCCGGTATTGCCAAAGGCATCGACAATCCTCGCATCGGGCTGGTATTCACCATTCTGGCCGCCGCCATATCCGGCCTCCTGGCCCTTAGCCTGTGGATTAGCCTGCTGCGCCACTCACCCGAACTGCGCCACGCCCTGCATGTCGACCAGGACGCCACCCCGGAAACCGAATCGTTGAGTGAGCCATGAGACAACTGCGCGCCACCATCCCGATTCTCGTCGTCGCCGCCGTCGGGTGCGGCTCCGGCGACCGACCCGACCGGCCGGCACGGGACGTCGTCGAGGCCGAGCCCGCTGTCCCGGATTCCCTGGCGCTGACGGCACCCGGCGGGGTCGAAGTGTGGTTCACCGACTGGCGCGACGCCCAGGATAGTACCGGTTCACCCTGTGTCGAGCGTGTCATGGAGATTCGGTCAGGCCTCGACACACTTCCGGTGCCGCTGCTCTACACCGGCGCGATACCGAAACTGATCAACGACTCGACCATGCGCGCCCGCATCTGGCTCAACTGCCGGCCGGGCAACACGTACGACGTCGACCTCCGAACCGGCTTTCCCAACGTGGTCAGTCCTTGATCGGTAGGCCCGGCAAGACCACTCCGGCAGGCACATTGTTCCTGCTGCTGGCAGCAACACCAGGCATGGCCCAGGGCATCGCCTTCGACGCCAATAGGGTCATTGCCGATCCGGACTGGTCGGTGTATCGGCTGGCCTATACCCAACGGATCGTGGGTCCCCTCGGCGGCTCGTTATACGGGACTTACCTGACCCCCCGGGGCGGCGACCGGGACCTCTACGGCGTCGGCGCGTCCCTGTCCTTGTTCCAGGGCGGGACCCCCGGCCCGTACGTCATGGCCGGGATCGAGGGCGGCGCCACCGCTGGGGCGTCGGAAGCTGTCTGGAACGGTTGGTGGGCCGGGGCGGGGTTCGAGGTGGTGCCGTTCGATTTCCTGGCCCTGGGAATAGAGGGACGGTGGCATTCGTTTTCCCCCCCCGAGGTGTCCGGTGTGGAGGTCGGGGGTCGCATCCAGGTGTTCTGGAGTACCGGAGGTCCGCCGCCCCAACCGGCCTTCACCGAAGTGCAACCGGCCGATCCGGTCCCCGGTGAGCCGGAGGTGCGAGCGACCCTGGTCGAGGCGGGCGCTTCAAGCGAGACGGCCGACAAGCTCGGCGGTGTCGTCGCCGCCGCCACCGGCGCCATGGGGACGCCGTACGTGTGGGGCGGGACCGGCGGGGACGACGGTGGCTTCGACTGCTCGGGCCTCATTCAGTACGCCTACGGGACCCAGGGTATCTCCCTTCCCAGAGTAAGCCGCGACCAAGCGAAGCAGGGCCACAAACTCCCCAAGAAACTCGATGCCCTCCGGCCCGGCGACATTCTCACCTTCAGTACCCGCGGGGGACCGGTGACCCACGTGGGCCTCTATGTCGGCGATGGCCAATTCATCCATTCGGCGTCGCAGGGTGTCCAGCTGAGCCGACTCAGTTCCGATGATCCGTACGGGCGTTGGTGGTTCAAGCGCTGGGTGGGAGCGAGGCGGATACTTCAATAGAAAACAGAAATTAGAAAACAGAAATCAGCAAACCAGAAAACAGAGCCCACACCCCAGAGGCAATACGCTGTTTGGTGTTTTCTGTTTTCCGGAAAGGAAACGGCCCCGCGCATCGAAGCACGGGGCCGTTGTCGAGTCGATCGCAACGCCGCAATTAGCGCCCGTCGTCCTCCCCGTGCTCGTGATCTCCGTGATCTTCATTACCGTCTTCGGCATCCGGCACATGGTCCATGTTCATGATCTTGCTGTTGACGTCGGCCAATGAGGCCAGGTCCTTCTGATACTCCGGATCATCGAGATCCACGGCGGGCCACTTGTCCATATCCTCCGGCACGAACAAGCCGACCATGTGGGCCATGGCACCCAGGTCGATGGTGGCGCCCGTGGGGTTGTCATACACCGCGACGACGCGATAGCGGTGGTTGGCCTTTAGTTTCTTGCCGCGTCCGCTGACGCCGAACAGACTGCGCTCCATCCCAATGAGGCGACCGTCTTCATCCCGGTCGGCCTTGATGTCGGTGATCACTTTGCCGGACTCGGCATCCTCCAGGCGGACCTCGAAGCCGTAGTCATGCATGTGCCCGCCGACACCGAGCAGGCGGCCTCCGACGGGGAGGGTAAACTCGTAGCTTTTCTCCGACCGGCCCGGCGGGATGTCATAGGTGTTGGTTCCGCCGACTGTCAGGTTCACGTCGAAGTACACCGGCATGCTGCTCTGGGGCTGGGGCACCTGATTCTTCGGGGTCCACTTGAGCGACAGTCGGAAATAGACGTCGTCCATCATGGCGCCGGTATCGTTGTGCCAGGCGATGTACATCCCGAGGTCACTGCCCGGACGGACCGGCACGCCGATGCTCTTGGGCAGGTTGTAGTCCATCGTCTCCGACCCTGCGCCCATGATGCGCTCCGCGGCCGGATAGATGAGTTGACGGCGGTCGAAGTTGACCATGATCATGTGATGCATGACGTGCCGTGGCAGAGAATTGCCGGCGCCGTCGATGACTTCCAACTCGAACCCACGGAGCCAGCCTTCGATGGGCCAGTCGAAGTGGTAGACCGGCGTGTCGTGCCCGGCTCCGGAGTGGGCGTGGGTATCCTCACTGCTGCGGTCCATCAGATGGAACGGGCCGACCGTGAGTACGATCTGCTTGGAGGAAGAATCCACCACCATCTGGAGTTCGGCCGAGTCGGGGGTAGCTGCCAGCTGTCCTTGCCCGGCAGCCATCTGCATGGAAGCGAGTAGTGTTGCCAGAATCATGTCAGTCACTCCAAAATGGTTTCACGTCAATCACCGGCCCCTCCGCCATCCTGATGGCGGGCACCAAATCCTGCCGTCAACAGCCAACAAAACTCGAAGAGTGGTACCAGCAAGTCAACCGTCTTCGCCCTGAGAAACCGTGAAAATGGCATGAAAGCCTATCGCGGGCAACCGGATTCAGCGGCGTTTGGTTCCAGTGAACATGAGTGGGCAGCGCCTCTGCCTCATGGCCGCCTCAACCATCCTGGTGGCCAGCCTCGCGACAGTGGACGGCCCAAACCAGGACCGTCTCCTACTGCCAGACGTCGCCACGTTCCGGTATCCCAGGGCGAGCCCACGGGTGGAGGGGATCGTGGGCAGGCTGTTTCGCACCACAGGACCATGGGCAGGGCAGGGTGGTGCTGGGTGGAGCCGACGGCCGGCGGTCGTTGGCCATCTCCCTCATCGCCTGCGACGGCGTATCTACCCAACGCCAATTCTACCAACAACATAGCCGCCACGTCGGCGGAGAACTCCGGATCGATCTGTAGGGTGGCCGTGCCGGCTAACCGACCGGGTTGACAATAGTTGCGACAGTTGTATCATACCTGCCTAGGTTGGCACTTGGACACTGAGAGTGCTAATAAAACAACCTAAGCCGCATGGTTACAACACTTTACAACATTGCAGGTGGAGGACTGAAGCGTATGTCCACAGCGACCAAGGTGGAGATTCAGCCACTGGAGGACCGGGTCGTCATCATGCCGAATGACGAGTCCGAGGAAATGCGGGGAGGCTTGTACATCCCCGACACCGCCAAGGAAAAGCCGACTCAGGGTAATGTGATCGCCGTCGGACCCGGGCGGGTCGAGGAGGGCAAGCGAGTCCCCATGGACCTCGAGGTAGGGGACAAGGTCATCTACGGAAAATACAGCGGCACCCAGTTCCAGTTGGGTGACGACGAAGTGATCATCATCAAGGCTTCGGATATCCTGGCCAAGCTCGGCTAGGGGTTTCGTTCTAGGAGAGATATAAAGAATGGCTGCTAAAGATCTGGTTTTCGACGCGGACGCGCGTAGCGCGCTGAAAAAAGGCGTCGATCAGTTGGCCGACGCGGTGAAGATCACCCTCGGCCCCAAGGGACGCAATGTCGTCATCGACAAGAAGTTCGGGTCGCCCACCGTCACCAAGGACGGTGTCACGGTCGCCAAAGAGATCGAGTTGGCCGACCCGGTTGAGAACCTGGGCGCCCAGATGGTGAAGGAAGTCGCCACCAAGACCAGCGATCTGGCGGGAGACGGCACGACGACCGCCACCGTGCTGGCCCAGGCGATCTACCGCGAAGGCCTACGGAACGTTACCGCCGGCGCCAACCCGATGGAGTTGAAGCGCGGTGTCGACAAGGCGGTCGAAAACATCGTCAAGCAGTTGGCGAAGATGTCGGTTCCGACCTCGGGCAAGCAGGAAATCGCGCAGGTGGGCACCATCTCGGCTAACAACGACCCCGAGATCGGCAACCTGATCGCCGAAGCGATGGAGAAGGTGGGCAAGGACGGCGTCATCACGGTGGAAGAGGCCAAGGGCCTCGAGACCACACTGGAGACGGTGGAGGGGATGCAGTTCGACCGCGGGTACCTGTCGCCCTATTTCGTGACTGATCCCGAGAAGATGGAGACCGTGCTCGAGGACGGCTACATCCTCATTCACGACAAGAAGATCTCCGCGATGAAGGACCTGCTGCCGATCCTGGAGAAGATCGCCCAGACCGGCAAGCCCCTGTTGATCATCGCCGAGGACATCGAGGGCGAGGCGCTGGCCACCCTGGTGGTGAACAAGCTCCGCGGCACGCTGAAGGTGGCGGCCGTGAAGGCGCCGGGCTTCGGCGACCGTCGCAAGGAGATGCTGCGCGACATCGCCACCTTGACCGGCGGCGAGGTCATCTCGGAGGAAGTCGGCTTCAAGCTGGAGAACGCCACGCTCAACGATTTGGGTGAGGCCAAGCGCCTGGTCATCGACAAGGACGACACCATCATCGTCGACGGCAAGGGTGAGACCGACGCTATCAAGGGTCGCATCGGGGAGATCCGGGCGGCTGTGGAGAAGAGCACCAGCGACTACGACCGCGAGAAGCTGCAGGAGCGGCTGGCGAAGTTGGCCGGCGGCGTCGCGGTAATCAACGTCGGTGCGGCCACCGAGACCGAGATGAAGGAGAAGAAGGCTCGGGTCGAGGACGCATTGCATGCGACCAAGGCCGCCGCGGACGAGGGTATCGTGACCGGTGGCGGCGTCGCGTTGCTCCGTGCCGCTTCGGAGCTGTCGAGCATAAAGGGTACGCACGACGAGCTGGTCGGAGTGGACATCGTGGCGCGCGCGGTCTCCGAACCGCTGCGGTTGATCGCTGCCAACGCCGGCGTCGAAGGCGCCATCGTGGTAGAGAGAGTCAAGAACTCGAAGGAGGACGGCTTCGGGTACAACGCCGCGACGGACAAGTATGAGGATTTGGCCAAGGTGGGTGTCATCGACCCCACGTTGGTGACCAGGACGGCGCTGCAGAACGCCGCTTCGATCGCCGGCCTGATGCTCACCACGGAAGCCGTCGTGGTCGAGCAGAAGGAAGAGACGCCTGCAATGCCGGGCGGACCTCCGGGCGGCATGGGCGGAATGTACTAGTCGAGGGAACCACTCCTCGCTGGGCCGGCGCCTCGGAGCCTTTGGGCTTCGAGGCGCTTTCCTGTGGGATGTGGTGACAGAACCCGATCGGCGGCTCTCACCTCACCCCACTCACCTGATTATGATTCATAAATGCACCGGTCACCTGGAGTAGCCGTGAAGCCGGCAACATCCCTAACCATCCTGGCCAGCCTACTCATCGGCCTCCCCAGCGTGGCGCCGGCCCAATCCAACGGCTCGATCTTCGGCACCTGGGAAGCTGAAGCCGATTCGGATGTCCGAGAAATCATCATCCGGCCCGACTCGAGTGTGAGTTACGGGTCGGAGACCGTCCGATGGCGCGTGAGTGCCGACACGATCAAGATTGGGCTGGGAGGCGAGTGGGTGTGCTACAAACACAAGATCAAGGGCGACAAGCTGATCCTGTCGGAAGGGGATCTCGAGAAACCGCTCACCCTGAAGCTGATAGGGCCGCCGGTCGCCCGACCCGATACCATCCCCCTGCCGGAGATCCCCGAATGGGATGAGTGCGTCTAGGAGGAG
>JAZFYL010000273.1:0-5231 GCA_036443495.1 Gemmatimonadales bacterium
ACACCTGGGAGGTCGGTGACGGATTCGGTACGGTCTTGGGGGTACTGCTGCAGGCGAGTACCGCGGTCACAACAGGTAACGACCAAACTCCAGCGCGCATCGTGATTCTCCAGAGGGACGGGGTGACCCTTGGGAACTATCCGATTTTCTCCCGTCCGGCAAGTCTCCCGGTCGGCGGGCCTCGACTCACTGCCACCAAGCGGCTAACATTGCCCCCTCCTGCCGCTCCACGGAGCCCCGTCTGACAGGGGTACACGAGTATATTGGGCAGGCGGCAGGACCCGTTCCCGAGGACACATGTCTGAGCGCATCGTACCCGTTGGTGACATCGCCTGTGGCGACGAGGGATTGTTCCTCATTGCCGGCCCGTGCGTAATCGAAGACGCGACAACCATGCTGCGTACCGCAGAGGCGCTGCGGGAGATCTCGGACAGCCTCGGCGTGCCGGTAATCTTCAAGTCCTCCTTCACCAAGGACAACCGGAGCGACCTGGGGTACTACGCCGGCCCCGGGCTGGAGGAGGGGCTCGAGGTACTGCAGCGCATCAAGGCCGACTTCGGTTTCCCCATCCTGTCCGACATTCACACCCCGGACCAGGCCGTGCCCGCGGCGGAAGTGCTCGACGTCATCCAGATCCCCGCGTACCTCTGCATGCAGACGAGCCTCGTGGTCGCCGCAGCGGAGACCGGCCGGGTGGTCAATCTCAAGCACGGTCAGTTCGTCGCCCCTGAGAACATGGCCAAGCCAGTCAAGAAATGTGTCGACAGCGGTAACACGCAGATCCTGTTAACCGAGCGCGGGTACACCTTCGGCTACAACGATCTGGTGGTCGATCCCCGGGCGTTCTATCATTTGAACCGCCTGGGCTATCCCGTCGTGTTCGACATCACGCACTCCATTCGGCGGTACGGGATTCCCAGCGCCGATCCCAGTGGCGGTTCCCGTGAATTCCTGCCGACCATTGCGCGGGCCGGTGTGGCGGCAGGGGTCGACGGCATCTTCATCGAGGTCCATCCGGACCCGCCCGCCGCCCGGTGCGACGCCGCCAGCCAACTGCACGTCGACGACCTCGAGGCGTTCGTGTCACCCCTGCTCGCCCTGCATCAACTCGAAGTCCAGCATCGGACACAACCGGAGCATCATGGAACTGTATCTCGATAGCGCCGACCTCACGGAAATCGAGGAAGCCTTCAAGCTGGGGTTTCTGGACGGCCTCACCACCACGCCGACGTTCATGCACCGGCACGGCGTCACCGACATCGACAGCCTGATCCTGCGGCTTGCGGACATCGTGCCGGTTCTGCAGGTGGAAGCCCTGGGGCAGACCGCCGACGAAATCTGCACCGAAGCGCATCGGCTGCTCGACCTGGGTCTCGCACGAGACCGCACGGTCTTCAAGATCCCGGTATCGCTCCAAGGGGTGAAGGCCTGCCACCGGCTGCGCACCGACGGAATCCTGGTGAATGTGCACCTGGTCTACACCCTGCAGCAGGCCTTCATGGCCATGAAGGCCGGCGCCACCTACGTGTGCCCCCTGGTGGGGCGGTTGCAGGATCAGGGACACGACGCGTTGACCCTGGTCCAGCAGTGTGTCGCGGCGGTCGACCGCTACCAGTCTGACACGAAGGTGATGTTTTCTTCGGTCCGCCACGTCGAACATGTGCGCAACGCGATCACCCTGGGTGTCCACACCATCACAGTGCCTTACCGCGTTCTGACCCAGCTCACCGAAAACCACTTCACGACTGTCGGCACGGATCAGTTCTTCGAACACACCCGGCTGCTGACCACAACCGTGGGTGAAGTCATGAGTTCGGTCAATCCGGTGGTGCCGGAGGACACCGGACTACAGGAGGCTATCATCCTGATGACCGAATATGGTTTCGGTTGCGTGACGGTGATCGACGCGGATGGCGGCTTGAAAGGCCTGTTCACGGACGGCGACCTCCGCCGTCTGCTGGAGAAGGAGGGCCGCGACATTCTCCAGCACCGCATGTCCGACTTCAGCTATCAGGAACCACTCTCGGTCGGCCGCGGCGAACTGCTCAGCGTAGCCGCCGAACAGTTCCACACCCACAAGGTCGACAACCTGCTCGTGACCGAACAAGGCAAGCCGGTCGGCATGTTGGACATCCAGGATTTGTAGCGGAGCGCTCTAGAACCAGATGCGATAGGCGAACGCCGCACCGGCGACGATGGCCGGCGCGATGAACAGCCCCCGACCGAGTAACCAGACGACCTCCACCCGCGCGGCCAAGGAGTCCCGCGCGGCCGTCCGCGGCAGTACCGCCACCAGGCGCTGGCCCAGGAAAAACAGTTCCCACATGAAGACCCCCAGGAATACCAGCAGCCACATGCGGCCCAGGGAGTAGCGCACGTCGAGGTTCCAATGACCGGCAACGAACCCGAGTAAGCCGAGAGTACTGAGGCTCTGGGCCGCCGTGTACCACCACGGAGCTTGGCGGCGAACGAAACTGACCGCCGTGACCAACCCCATCGCCGCGATGGCGGCGGCATAAAGAAAGGCCCACCAAGGAAGTTCGTTGATCGTGGTGCCTCTGGTGATGGAAGATGCGACCGGCACAAATTGATGCGAATGGTGCGATTCGTCAATGCGCGACCAAGACACCTGCCCTGGATGGATTCCAACCGCGCCGTTCGAGGTCGACACAGCCACGAGGGTCGAACGAGACTCCTTCGGCTTCCAGCCGCAAACGTTGGTCGAGGTCAGCGCCGGCTTCGGAACGCCGGCTGACCTGCCCGCGGACATTGACCACACGGTGCCAGGGAACCCGGCTCGCCGAAGGCAATGCATGGAGCGCATAGCCAACCTGGCGGGCCTGATCGCCGAGCCCGGCTAGCCTGGCAACCTGCCCATAGGTGGCGACCGACCCCCGCGGAATCCGCCGGACGACGGCATAGATCGCTCGGTAGCGCGAACCGGCCGTCATGCGCGCTCGCCTTGGGCGGCAGTCGGTTCTTCTCCGCCGCCCGGATCGTCAGAGAGCCAGGCTTTGGCCTCGTCAAGATCGCAGAAGGCCCGCCGGGTAGTCTCGACACCGACGCGCCATGCCTGATACAGCAGGATCTGGTCGTCCGGCAGCTCACGTGCGACCACCAGCGCGATCCGGGTGCCCGCCTGGTCCGCCGCGCGGCTGAAAGAGACCAACTCCGTGAGCTCGCGCTCGCTCAAGGAGAACCGCGCCTCCCGAAGATCCCAAACCCGCCGGGTGTGCCGATACACCTGTGTCCGTCGCAGACCCCGAATCGCATTTCGGAAATCGTCCAAACTGATGTCACCTCGGGCCCGGATCACCACGATACCGCTCTCCGGTTCGAGGTGAGAAGAAATCGTCATTGTTGCTCGCCGGCCATGCCGCCGCAGGCGGGTGCCCGGAAGAGGACCGGGATCTCGCGGAGCTGCAGGACCTGTTCCCGCGATGCGAATGTGGCGAGTTGCCTATCGAGGTTTGCCAACCATACCCCATACACGGCCGTGTGCCGCTGTGCTGGATGCCACGCGAAGGTCACAAGCGGGTTAGTTCGACGCTGATCACAGCACCAGAGACTTGCAGGTCGCCGGACAGCGTATCCCCACTCAACGACAATACGATGCCGCGCAAGAAGGTGTCGACCGGATGGTCCAGCGTGACCGAGATGCCAGCCTGCACCCAGGTTCCGGCAAGGTCCGCAAGGAAATCCCCCCCAGCCGCCCCCGCCCCGGGCACGAACAGGCTTCCCGTCGTCATGCCGGACGGATCGAGCGTCAGGTCGATGGACGCGCCCAGCGCCAGCAGGTCTTCCGTCTGGCCGTTCTGGGTGATGGTGTATGCGGTCGCTCGATAGCTGCCCGTCGCCTGGCTGCCGGTAGACACCCCCGAGGTGGTGTTCCCCTCCCCACACCCGATTACGAGCGCGGCCGCGAGCATCGCCACCAACCCCACGGTACCGCTTCCGCTCAACAGACGCGGTTGCCCGGTGCTCCTCAGCGTGGGTGCCATGGCGGCCCGGAGACGAGCGCTAGGGATGGGTCGCGAATACCGTCCGCTGACCATCCGCCCCAAAAGCATAGACCGTGTACGGCTCCACGACTCCCGTTTCCATGCCCGGCGAACCCTGCGGCATACCGGGGGCGGCGAGTCCACGAACAGCCGGACGCTCCCGGAGCAGGCGCTGGATATCGGCGACCGGCACGTGTCCTTCGATGACGTACCCTCCGACCAGAGCCGTGTGACATGATTGCATGTCCCCGGGAACACCATGCTGCTGCTTGACGGCGCTGAGATTCATCACATTGGTGGACTTCACCTTGAAGCCGTTGGCCACGAGATAGTCGGCCCATTCCTGGCAGCATCCGCACGTTGGGGACTTGTATACCTCCACCAAAAGGGCGGAGTCGGTGGCGGAGTCGGTGTCAGGGCTATCTGATCCGCCGCAGGCACTCACGGTTCCGATCAGCAATGTGCAACACAACACGAGCAGGCGACGCACTGAAACACTCCCGTGGAAGGGGCAAACCGAGACGCGGTCCGACAGCCGGTTGATGCCGATCGCCAGCGTCCGTTAGGATCGAACAATACACGATCCAGAACCCCGAGGGGAGTTCGTGCCACCACGGGAACCCCGAGACTTCGGGGCGGATCCAAGTGGGGTGCTGTCGTATCAGGAAAGTGCTGGGACGCTAGTCCGGCAAGGATCAGCCCCAAATGCCTTTCTTGATGCCCATGAAATGGCGCTGCCGGCGGGTCGCCGCCGCTGCCTGGGCGAAACTGGCCGTTGGAACTTCGAAGAGGTGGTGCGCGAGATCCCCGCCGTCGGCGAAAGGCTGCCGGTACGCTTGCCGGACCTCGTCATCATCCGGCATCGCCTCCGTGGCCAGTTCCAGAATATTGGCGAGAGCCTCGCGACAGGTCGAAACCTGCCAGAAAAGCCGAGAACACAGGAACTTGTCGTTCGCGGCCTCGAGATAGAGAGGTAGGTATGGCTGGAGGTGTTCGGGAAATTGCGTCTCGGCAGCCCGGAGGGCGTCCGCGAGTTGTGTGGCTCCGGCCGAACGGACCCGCTCCTCGACCAGTTTCCGGTAGGGCCGCTTCTCCACCGATCGGATGTACTGCTCGAAATCGTCCTGAGCCACTCGCCCTCCTGTCACTTCCCAGACGGTTGCCCTGCGGGTGCTCACCCGAGCCGCCCCTACGCAGGCTGGGCCTGAGGTGTTTCAGGTCGGAACTAGG
>JAZFYL010000274.1:0-2636 GCA_036443495.1 Gemmatimonadales bacterium
GTGGGTCAGGTTGGCGGCGATCTCGATCTCGCGGAGGAAGCGGTCAGCGCCGAGGGCCGCGGCCAGGTCGGGCCGGAGAACCTTGACCGCGACTTCCCGGTGGTGGCGCAGGTCGGTGGCCAGGTACACCGTGGCCATGCCGCCCTGACCGAGTTCGTGCTCGATCTGGTAGCGGTCGGACAGGGCGGCGGTCAGGCGCTCTAAGGTCTCAGGCATAGGCTACCGGCGGTCAGCGGTTAGCGGAAGCTATCGCGGCCCTGAACCGTTGCAAGCTGCTGGCTGCTGGCTGCTAGCTGCAAGATCTTCACTCCCCCATCATCTCCTTTAGTTCCTCGAACCAGTTCAGCACCACGACCAGATCCGGCACCTCGCCTGCACTCGATAACTGCAACATCACGAAGTGCCGGTCGTCGGGGGTAATGGCGTACGATTGGTGTAACGGCGCGATGGAGAACGGGCTGACGGGGAACAGTTCCCGCTGTTGGCCGGCGGAGAATTCGTTGGACGCCTCGATCTCGACGGCCACGAGCATCCCCTCTGCATTGATGTAGAACAGCTCCCGGCCGCTGTGGGCCCACACCGGTTGCGAGCCGCCCGCCGTCGACACCAGCCAACGGGCACGGTCGGTGTCGGGGAACGGCCGGACATAGATCTCTTCCTGCCCCGATTCGCGCGATACATACGCCAGCCACCGGCTGGCCGGGGAAAGGGCGGGCGAGTAGGCGTCAAACCGATTCACCACCAATGGGACATGACTGCTGTCGGACAGTCCCATCGCGTGGATGTCGCGGAATCCGTCAGCGATCCCTGTCCGATAGATCAGGTAGCGACCGTCCGGCGTCCACAGGGCCTCGTCCACCTGGGTGGTGTCTGCCGGGAGCTGCTGCTCCGGAACCCCGCTCCCGTCCGCTCGCGTCGTATACAGGTACGACCGGCCAGCGGCCCGGTCGGAGGTGAAGCTCACCGCGCGCCCGTCGGGCAGCCACGACGGCCGGTAGTTGAGGCTGCCCTCGAATGTCAGTCGGGAGAGGGGGCCGTCGTCCAGTTCTTTGACCCAAAGGTCGACTCGCCGATCGTCGTTAATGCTGACGGCCAGTCGGCGGCCGTCGCGGGACAAGGCTAGCGAGTTCACGTTGGCGGTCCACGACGAGTCGAAGGGCGTGGCCACGCCGCTGCGGTCCACGCGCACCGGAACCACCCCCTGGGCGGCATCGCTCCGTAGGTACATGAGGGTACCCGTCTGCGACACCGTAAATTCCGGCGTGATACCGACCTGCACCCGGACCTGGTCCAGGAGCTGGACCGCCGGCCCGGTCGGCACCAGACGGTCGAGGTCGAAGGGTCGGACCATGACCACACCATCACTCTGGACGTACACCACATGCCCCGTCGGCACATACCTACCCCGGTTGCCGTCCTCCGTCACGGAGGTTCGCTCCGCCGTCTCCAGATCCAATACCACGATAGCCATCTGGGCACAAACGGCGGTGCAGGTGGACACGAGCACTGCATCCGTCCGGGGGAGCGGCGTGGGGAAGGCCCAACCGCCTTCGACGGCCTGCGCCGCGACCAGCTCGGCATCACCACCGGTGTCGGGGACGCGCATCAGATTTCGAGCAGGGGAGGTGAAAATGATGGTGCCGTCGTTCAACCAGGCGCCCCCGCTCCAGAGCCGGGCGGCCGGCTCGGCCAGGAGCACCGGGCTGCCGCCGTCGGTCGACACCTTGAACAACTGTGCGTTGGCGGAGTAGGCGACCCATGCTCCATCGGGTGAGAAAAACGGACCATCCGCCCCTTCCGTACCGGCCAGCGGCACCGGGCCCAAGGCAGATTCTTCTCGCAGCCACAGCTGTGTCCGTCCGGCTGCAGCTCGGCCAACGTAGACCATCTTGGAACCGTCTGGCGAGACCACCAACGTGGTGCCGGTGTAATCCGCGGACACCGGGCGGACCTCAGGGAGGCCGACCACGAAACGGGTTACAGCCGGCTCGGGAATGTCGGGCACCCGCATCCCCAACCACACCGTCGTCGCGGCGAACACCGCGGCCACGCCCCAACCGGCCATGGCCAGCTGTTGCCACCTCGACGGCGCGGGTGTCTGAATCGCCACTTGGGATGCGGACGACGTGGTGAACGCGGGGTTCTTGAGTGCAGCCGTGAAATCAGCGGCCGTGGCGAAGCGATCGGCCGGGAGCTTCTCGAGCGCCTTGAGCGTGGCCGCCTCGACGTGAGCCGGTATCGTGTGGCGCATGGGGACCAGCGGCCTGGGCGCCTCGGTCACCACGCGGGCCACGATGGCTTGCGCCGTGGGGCCGCTGAACGGCGGTTCGCCGACCAGCATCTCGTACATCACTGCGCCGAGGGCGTACACGTCGCTCCGGGCAGTGAGCTCGCGCTCGCCCATGGCCTGTTCGGGGCTCATGTAGTGCGGCGTGCCGAGCGACATCCCGGTTTCGGTCATGCGCGTGTCGCCGGCGCTGGTCACGGCCAGGGCGATGCCAAAATCGGCCACCACCGCCCGGCCGTCATGGATGAGGATGTTCTCCGGCTTGATGTCGCGGTGAATCACGTCGTGCCGGTGGGCGTAGTCGAGCGCGCCACCAACCTCGGAGGCGATGGTGACTGCATCATCTATC
>JAZFYL010000275.1:0-10051 GCA_036443495.1 Gemmatimonadales bacterium
TCGGCCGCACAGATCGATGACGCCGGGTAGCGCCTCGGATTCGTGCGACCGGAGCAGACGCAAGACCTCCTGCGGGTTGCCGGTCGCCAACTCTTCCGAGACCGACTCCAGAATGCCCCGGACCGAGGACGATCCCAACCGTGGCAGCCAGTATACGATAGTTTCGAGGGCCTCAGGCCGGAGCTGCTTCAACAGCACGCCGACATCCTCTTCGTCCGGCGCGGTTCCGCCTTCGTCCAGTGACTGCAGCAACTGGTCGACGATCGCAGGTTCGCTGAGTCGTGCGTCGAACCCCTTCAGTCGTTCCGTGTGGTCGGCCGACACGTTCTCGGCGGACTCGGCAAGGTCGCGGGTCTCGCGCAGAATCTCCGCGCAGGTGCGGAACTCACCGGCGTTCAGCAGGTTCGGGAAGAGCGAGTCCAGAATCTGCAGGATCTCTGCGTGAACTTCGTCGACGGGGTTCAGCTCGAAGATGTCGAACACCGCCGCGATAGAACTCGACCGGAGATCGCTCGAATAGGCCCTCTCGATTTCCTCTTTCAGGTAGCGCGTTTCGGTGTCGTCGAGGAAGTATAGGGTGGAATCGAACTCTTCAGGGTCGATCATCCCCTTGGGGCGCGATTCGTTGGGTGGGCTCCCCTCCTCAACATCACGCTGCACTTCACCCTTGAGAGAGTCGGCTGGGGCGGTGGGCGGACCAATTACCGCGCCGTCGAGCGACGCCCCCTCCGAGAACAAATCCGGAAAACGGTATTGGATGAATGCGAAGTCTTGTTCCCACAACATCGTCGACAGGTCGTCACCGGCGTCCGCCGGCAGGAGCTTGGCCTGGTTGACGATCTGCAGGAACCGGACGATTTCCTCCTCCTCGCACCCGGTCCGCAAGACCAGAATCCGCATGCCGTCCTTGAACAGGGTCCACGCCAGGCTTTCCGACTTGTTGAGTTGCTGATACACGATCGTGTCTTCCCACACGAAGTCGGTGTCGTCAATAGTCAGGATGATCTCGTCCGTGGCTCCCCACACGGGTTTGAAGGCATCCCGCACGTTGCTCATCGCCCGGTGGTAGATGGGGTTGTTGGGGAGATACATCTGGAACGCCCGCTGCGCCTTGACCAGCGTGCGCAACAGTTCCTCGATCTGCGAGGGAGGCAGGATGATTCCGCTATCCGACACCGCCGTCAAATGAAATCTCCAAGCTCATTGCTGAGTGGGACTCGAGTCTCGGAAACCAGTCGAGTAAGCGCACCGGCCGAGAGGACCGGGCATGTTGCCCGTAGTCTAAATAATTCCCGAAGCGAAAGTAACTGAGTCCGCTGGAAAGGCCACACCCACCTGCCTCATGGGACAGCGGCACGAGACCCGACTCCAGCGAAGCGCCTCTTGCCTTTCGGCATGTTTTCGGGTAATATTGTTCGGGATATATTCGGGACGATCCAACTTCCAGGCGGTATCATGACGCTCACCCGGCGGCAAAGCGAGATCCTCGAGTTCTTGAAGACCCATATCAACGACCACGGTTACGCCCCGAGCTTCGAGGAGATCGCCGAGAAGTTCGGCTTTGCTTCCCTGGCGACGGTCCACGAACACCTCACCAATCTGGAGCGGAAGGGCTATATCACCCGGCAGTACAATGAAAGCCGCTCCATCCAGGTCTCCCCGCCTCGGGGGACCGCTCCGGCCACCGAGGTTCCGCTTCTAGGTAAGGTCGCCGCGGGGATGCCCATCGAGTCCCTGATGCACGACGAGACAATCGCCGTTCCCGAGGAGATGTTGCCGCGCCGGGGCCCCAATTATGCCCTTCAGGTCCAGGGCGATTCCATGATCGACGAGCATATCCTCGACGGCGATTACGTCGTCGTGCACGGCAAGCAGACCGCCAACGACGGCGAAATGGTCATCGCGCTGGTAGACGGTAGCGAAGCCACGGTCAAGAAGTTCTACCGGGAATCGGGAGGCTGGATTCGTCTCCAGCCCGCCAATCCCTCCATGCAGCCCATGCGGTTCCAGGAACGGGACGTACTGATCCAGGGCGTGGTGGTCGGAGTCATCAGAAAGTATTGACTGCGGCGAGCTGCCCAAGCAGTTTCACCGCCAGCGTTTCTCGTCAAGGGCCTGCTTACCGCTCACTAATTGCTGAGTTTCCGACTCCCGTTTTCTGTTTCTTCCGACTGATACTCGATGTCAGGCGTCCCACCACCCTACGACCCAATTCCAATACTGACAATAAGTTGCGCAACTTGCCCGGGGCCCCTCAACACCGCTAGATTCCGGCGCGATGAGCCGGACTTTTCTCGCGGTGCTCCAGTACGACGGTCGCGATTTCGTGGGCTGGCAGCGTCAGAAATCGGGGCGGTCGGTGCAGGGCGAATTCGAGCAGATCCTGACCCGGCTCACCGGAGAACAGATTACGGCTCACGCGTCCGGCCGTACCGACGCGGGGGTACACGCGGTGGGCATGGGAGTGAGCTTCACGGCGCCGGACCAGTGGACGCCCGCTGACTTCCACCGGGCCCTGAATGGCCTGTTGCCGCGGGACTGTTGGGTCCAATCGGTGCAACGGATGCAGGACGGTTTTCACGCCCGCAAGTGCGCCATTGGCCGACGTTACCGCTATGACGTCGGGTGCGACGCGGAAGCCTGGTCACCGTTCCGTCGTCCATACGAGTGGCCTTTCGGGCGGCCGCTAGATGCCGACCGACTCCAACGCGCGGCCGAGTTGCTGGTGGGAGAACACGACTTCGTGGCGTTCGCGGCCAAGGGAACTGCCCAGCGCCATTTCCGCTGTGTCGTCGAGCAGGCCGAGTGGCGGACACGCAGCGACGGCCGAGGATTCAGTTTCCATGTTGCGGCTGATCGATTCCTATACCGCATGGTCCGGATGCTCGTCGGAACCATGATCGACATTGGGTCGGGGCGGCGGGCCCCGGAAGATATGGAACACTTGCTCGTGAGTTCAGACAATAGCGACACCAGTCCCCCGGCGCCGCCACAGGGCTTGTATTTTCTCGCGGCTGACTACCCCAGCCGGTGGTACCTGGAGCCGAGCGCGTGACCCCCCGCCTGCACCGCGCGATCCTTCTCGGAATGGCCTTCTCGATAGGCTGCGGCGAGCCTTCGAACGGTGCCGGCATAGCGCCGGACACCGCAGCAGCCCAAACCGCCAGGCAGCCACAGGATCTGGCTCAGTCCCGCCGCACGGCCATCGTCGACGCGGTACAACGCCTGGGGCCCTCGGTGGTCTCCATCTCCGTCACCTCCCGGGTGCGTGTCGCGCAACGGTCGATGTTCGACCTGTTTTTCGTGCCACGACGATCGGAGCGGCTCGTCCAGGGTTATGGCACGGGCTTCATCATCCGTCCGGACGGGGTGATCATCACCAACCATCACGTGGTGGCCGACGCCGATGCCATCGTGGTCACCCTGCCGCAGGGTGAGGAGTACACGGCGGAGTTGGTGGGTGTCGATCCAGTGAGCGATATTGCTGTTCTTCGGATCGGCGAGCAAGACCTGCCGACGGCACCCATAGGACAAAGCACAGACCTGCTCATCGGCGAATGGGTCGTAGCGTTGGGAAATCCCTACGGCTACTTGTTGGGCAACACCGAACCTACCGTGACGGCCGGCGTGGTCAGCGCCACCGGGCGCAATCTTCTCCCCTCGAGCGATAACGAGGGACTCTACCTCGACATGATCCAGACCGATGCGGCCATCAACCCCGGCAACTCGGGTGGGCCGCTGGTCAACGCCTTGGGTGAGGTCGTCGGGGTCAATTCCTCGATCTTCACCAGTTCCGGCGGATCCATTGGCCTGGGGTTCGCCATTCCCATCGAACGCGCCGTCCGGGTGGCCGAGGAAATCCTGGCCAACGGCACGGTGCGGCGCGCATGGACCGGCCTTGAAGTGGCCGGTGCCGATGCCATGCGCAATTGGAAACGGCAGGGTGGTGTGGTGGTGCTCTCTGTCGCTCCGGACGGGCCCGCGGCCCGGGCCGGGATTCGCAGCGAGTCTGTCCTGATCGAAGCGAACGGCCGGTCGCTCCGGAACTACCTCGACTGGGAAGCCGTGAAGCTGGGATTGCACGTGGGCGATTCGGTTACGATCACCTACCGTGACAGCGACGACACCCGGACACGAGTGCTGATCACGGACGACCTCCCTACGGTAACGGCGGAACGCGTGAAGGTCCTCGAAGCCCTCGAACTGGTGACCGTCACCTCCAGCATTCAGTCCGAACGTGGGCTGCAATCCTCGACGGGGGCGTTGATTCTGGCCATCTCTGATGAAGCGAGTCAGGCCACCGGGCTGCGCCAGGGCGACGTAATCCTCCGGATTGGGCGGGTCGACATCAAGAGCGCCAGTGAGGTGTCGAACATGCTCGCCTCGTTCCAACCGGGACAGCGCTTCCGCCTGGTGTTGGAGCGTGGCGGCGGATTCCTCTACTCTGACCTGATCTTCCGATGACCGACGAACGATACACCTCCCCGTTGGGCACTCGGTACGCCTCCCCGGACATGCAACGGTTGTGGGGACCGCGCTACCGTATCGGGGTGTGGCGACGGCTGTGGCTGGCCCTGGCCGAGGCGCAACAGGAGTTGGGTCTGGACATCCCCGACGAGGCGTTGGATGCCATGCGGGCCAATCTCGACTCGGTCGACCTCGATGCCGCGGCGCAGTACGAGCATCGGTTCCGGCACGATGTCATGGCCCACATCCACGCGTTCGGCGATCAGGCGCCCGAGGCACGCGCCTATCTCCATCTCGGCGCGACCAGCGCGTTCGCCACCGACAACGCCGACTTGTTGATCATGCGAGACGCGTTGCGACTGATCCTGGCGCGGTTGCTCACCGTCCTGAAAGCGCTCGAACAGTTCGCCACCCGGTACAAGGACGTGCCGTGCCTGGCCTATACGCACTTCCAACCGGCCCAACTCACCACCGTCGGGAAACGGGCAACCCTGTGGCTCCAGGACTTCGTCATCGACGTGGAAGAGCTGTGCCATGTGTTGGAAACGCTGAGGCTCCGAGGCAGCAAAGGCGCCACAGGCACCCAGGCGTCCTTCCTCGAACTGTTCGAGGGCGATCACCGGCGGGTCCGCGAACTCGACACGCGCATCGGCAAGAAGATGGGGATGGTGGGTACCTTTCCGGTCACGGGACAGACCTACCCGCGCAAGCAGGACGCCATCATTCTGAACAGTCTGAGCGGCATAGCCCAATCGGCCGCCAAGTTCGCTAATGATGTCCGCCTGTTGCAGCACGAGGGCGAACTGCTGGAGCCGTTCGAATCGGAGCAAATAGGGTCCAGCGCGATGGCCTACAAACGGAACCCCATGCGGGCCGAGCGCATCAATGCCCTGGCCCGGCATGTCATCACGCTGCAGGCTGATCCGGCTCACACCGCCGCCACGCAGTGGCTCGAACGCACCCTGGACGACAGCGCCAATCGCCGCATGGCGCTTCCGGAAGCGTTCCTCGCCACCGACGCCGTGCTGGTGCTGGTAGCCAACATCGTCGAGGGGTTGGAGGTACGAGAACTGGTGATCGCCCGGCATGTAGCGGATCAGATGCCCTTCATGGCAACCGAACGCTGGCTGATGGCCGGCGTGGCCGCCGGCGGCGACCGTCAGGCGCTCCACGAAGTGATCCGGCAGCACGCCCTCGCGGTAGCTGACCGGGTGAGCCGCGGCGACACCAATGATCTGGTCGAGCGGTTGGCCGCTGATCCGGCATTCAGCGCCATTCCCGTCGACACCCTTCGGGCGGAACTCGATCCCGCCCGATATATCGGACGGTCGGCAGCACAAACGGAGGGCTTCATTCTCGAGTATCTCCATCCCCGCATTGCCAAGGCACAATCCCTTGCCGCCGAAGCCCAACCGGCCGAGGTCACGGTATGACGCGAACCGCGACGCCAGGCTTGCCGCTGCCGCTCGTGCTGCGGGGCAAGGTACGGGAAGTCTACCAACTCGACCGAGACCGACTCCTCCTGGTGGCCAGCGACCGGATCAGCGCCTTTGATGTGGTGATGCGGGAGCCGGTGCCCGGCAAAGGGGCCGTGCTCACCCAACTGAGCGCCTATTGGTTCAGGAAGTTGGCCGATGTGATGCCCTCGCACTTCCTCTCGACGGACATCGATGAAATCATCCGCGAGCATCCGGCGCTCGAACCGCATCGAGCCGAGTTGGCCGGTCGCACCATGGTGGTGCGCCGCACCGAGCCGGTACCCTTCGAGTGCGTAGTCCGAGGATACCTGGCCGGATCAGCCTGGGCGGAATACCAAACCCACGGCACGCTGGCAGGAGAAACCCTGCCCCCAGGCCTGGTCGAGAGCGACCGGTTCGACCCCCCGATCTTTTCGCCGGCCACCAAAGCAGTGTCGGGGCATGACGAGAACGTCACCTTCACCCAACTGGCCGACGGCGTCGGAACTCACCGGGCGGAGACGCTCCGCGACGCGAGCCTGGCCCTCTATGAGGCCGGGCGGAAAGCGGCTGCACGGGTGGGCATAATCATCGCCGACACCAAGTTCGAATTCGGGGTCGATGACGGCGGCGCTTTGCTCCTCATCGACGAGGTCCTGACCCCCGACTCCTCCCGTTTCTGGCCGGAGGACCGGTATCAGCCAGGGCGGTCCCAGCCGAGTTTCGACAAGCAGCCGGTGCGCGATTACCTCGCCGTTCTGCGTGAGGATGGGACCTGGAACGGTCAGGCGCCGCCTCCCACCCTGCCCCGTCAAGTCGTCGAATCGACGGCCCAGCGCTATCAGGATATCTACCAGCGGCTGACCGGCGAGCCGTGTGAGGCCGCATCATGATCCGCGTCGCACCGGAAGGCTATCCCTTCATCGCCGGCGCCTGGGTCATATGGTTGATCCTGGCGGCGTTCCAATGGTGGCTGGCAGCGATTCTATGGTTCCCCATCGCTGTCTGGGTGGTAGCGTTCTTTCGGAATCCGGACCGGGATGGGCCGCGCGGCGAGGACCTCCTGATCGCCCCGGCGGATGGCAAGGTCGTCAGCGTGCTGGATGCCATAGACGAACCGGATTTTTTCGGCGAGCACGTGAAGCGAGTCTCGATCTTCATGAACGTCTTCAACGTGCACGTCAATCGCTACCCGGCGAGCGGCACGGTCGCCTACTGCCACCATCACTCCGGCCGGTTCCTCAATGCGGCCAGCGAGAAGGCAAGCCTCGAGAACGAACAATCTTCCGTGGGCCTGGACACGAGCCGTGGCAAGATCCTGGTCCGTCAAATCGCCGGCCTGGTGGCCCGGCGAATTGTGACCGATCATTCAGAGAGCACATCCGTCACCCAGGGCGAGCGCATGGGACTGATTCGCTTCGGCTCCAGGGTGGACCTGTTTCTGCCTCGAGGGACCGAGATTCTCGTGTCCACGGGCGATACGACCAAAGCCGGTCAAACGGTGGTAGCCAAATGGACTTGAATCGATCTCGCCGCCGGCCCCGGGTTCGCCGGGCGGTCGTCGTCCTCCCCAGCGCGTTCACGCTCGGGAACCTCTTCTTCGGGTTCTGGTCGATGGTATCGGCCGCCAAGGGCAATTTCATGTGGGCCGGCTGGTTCCTCGTCCTGGCCGGGGTCATGGACCTGCTGGACGGACGCATCGCACGGCTGTCAAAGACGGACAGCCGCTTCGGGGCCGAACTCGACTCCCTGGTAGACGTGATCTCGTTCGGCGTCGCACCGGCCATCCTCATGTATCACCTCGAGTTCGCCGCAGCGGGAGGCCTGGCCTGGCTGGTCTGTTTCGCCTATGTCGTCGCCGTGGCGGTCCGGCTGGCCCGCTTCAACCTTGGCACCGAAACCCCGGGCTATTCCGCATGGTTCACCGGCCTGCCCTCACCGTCGGCGGGAATGCTGCTGGGAGTCTACTACCCGTTTTCGCAAACCACGTGGTACGCGGCCACGCTGGCGCGCTTTAACGAGCAGGTCATCCTCGTGCTGCTCATGCTGCTGCTGTCGGTACTCATGGTGAGCAATGTGCGATTCCCCAAATTGCCCGGCATCGGGTTCCGCACGGCGCGCGGCCGTATGGGACTGGCCCTCAATTTGACGATCCTGAGCGGCGGCATTCTCGTGCCGGAATACTTCTTTTTCCCGTTCGGGATGACGTACGTCACCTTCGGCCTCGCGCGTGCCACGGTCCTCGGCTTCCTCGAGCGAGGCGACGGTCACGAGCAGGCCTCCGAGGAAACAGAAGACGGACCCCACGACCCTCCGGTCAGCCTGTATAACGAGTCTACCACTCGACGTCACGATCGATTGTAGGAGCCACGAATGACCTATCATGTCCATGTGCGTGTGATGCCGCGTGACGGCTTGCTCGACCCTCAAGGCCAGGCCATCGAGCAGGCGCTGCACGAGTTGGCGTTCGAAGGCACCTCGGACGTGCGAGTGGGCCGAGCGATTGAGCTGCAGGTCGCGGCGGAGTCAGAATCGGAGGCCCAGTCCCTGGCCCAGCGGATGTGCGAGAAGCTGTTGGCCAACCCGGTCACGGAAGACTTCCGCATCGACGTTGAGCCAAGCTGATGCGCGCCGCCGTCGTCCGGTTCCCCGGCAGCAACTGCGAAATCGACACCCTGCGCGCCGTCGAGCGCGCCGGCTGTGACGCCCACATCGTGTGGCACCGTGAGCCTGACCTCGGACAGGCCGATATCGTCCTGCTGCCCGGCGGGTTCAGCTATGGAGACTATCTCCGGTCCGGCGCCATCGCCCGATTCAGCCCCATCATGAAAGCGGTCCAGCGCCACGCCGCGGCGGGCGGCCCGGTACTGGGCATCTGTAACGGTTTCCAGATTCTCTGTGAAGCGGGCCTACTCCCCGGCGCTCTGCTGCCCAACGCCGGCCTGACGTTCGTTTCTCGCCCAGTGGCCGTGCGGGTGGAGCACATCGGGACTCCGTTCACCAACGCCTACCACCAGGACGAGGTGATCCGGCTGCCGGTGGCCCACGGGGAAGGCCGCTATGTCGCCGACCCGGAGACCGTCGCCGCCTTGGAGGCCGAGAAGCGGGTGGTCCTGCGCTACCTCGAAGGCGAGAACCCCAACGGTTCCACCGCGGATATAGCCGGCGTCTGTTCCGCCGAAGGTCACGTGGTGGGCATCATGCCCCACCCCGAGCGGGTAGCCGACCCGATCACCGGCTCCGAGGTCGGCAGCGGCTTCTTCTCGTCGATGGCTCGGTGGACAGTCGCGACCGGATGACACGAAATGGCCGATTGGCCGACTGAATAGCCCTTTACCTCGATGAGATCATGAGCACCGACAAACCCAGTAAGAGCGAAGACGAATACTTCTCCAAGCGCAACATGGAACTCTTGAATACGCAGCGCCGCCAAGTCCGGACGGAGGCCGAGCAGGCCGAGCGCCGGCAGCACTACATGAAATGCCCAAAGTGCGGTGCGGACCTCAAGCAGGAAGAGTTCCATGGCGTGACGATCGAGCGGTGTCCCGAAGACAATGGCATCTGGCTCGACGCCGGAGAAGTGGAACGCCTCATGGACGAGAAAGCTCCGGGCCTCCTGGCCCGCGTGTTCAGCGGCGTGACGGCATCACTGCGCGAAGACAAGTCCGAGTAGCGCCGTGACCGATACCGTGACACCGGCCCCCACAGCCCCAGCGGCACGCAACCTCCCGGGCGATCCGCCGGTGACACTAGCGCTGGCCGAGGAACACAACCTCAACGAGTTGGAGTACCAGCGGATCGTCGACATGCTCGGCCGGACACCGACCTTTACGGAGTTGGGTATCTTCTCCGCCCTCTGGTCGGAACACTGTTCCTACAAGCACTCACGACCGGTTCTCAAGCAGTTTCCGACCGACGGCCCGCAGGTGCTGCAAGGTCCCGGCGAAAACGCATGGGTCCTGCGCCTGCCCGATGGCTGGGCGGTGGCCTTCAAGATCGAAAGCCACAATCACCCGTCGGCGGTCGAGCCGTACCAGGGCGCCGCCACCGGGGTTGGCGGCATTCTACGCGATGTATTCACCATGGGCGCACGTCCGGTCGCCGTCCTCAACAGCATCCGGTTCGGT
>JAZFYL010000276.1:0-2226 GCA_036443495.1 Gemmatimonadales bacterium
TCGTTCTACTTCGTCATGGAACTCCTCGAAGGGATGGACCTGGAATCGCTGGTTAGCCGTTTCGGTCCGTTGCCGGCGGAACGCGCGGTGTACCTGACGATTCAGGCATGCCACTCCCTGGCGGAAGCTCACCAACGCGGCATGATCCACCGTGACATCAAGCCCTCCAACATCCACACTTGCCGCATGGGGCTCGAGGTCGATTTCGTGAAGGTGTTGGATTTTGGACTGGTCAAGGCGGAACGGCTGCAGGGAAGAGACGTGACCCACCTGACGTCTCCCGACTTGACCACCGGGACGCCGGCCTTCATGGCCCCGGAGATGATAGAGGAGGTCGGTACCGTCGACCGGCGCATCGACATCTACGCCATGGGGTGCGTCATCTACTGGATGCTGACGGGTGGTCTTGTGTTCGATGCCACCAACGCTGTCGCGATGATGATGAAGCACATCAACGAGACGCCGGACCCGCCGTCGTCCCGGAGCGAACAGCATGTACCGCCGGAACTCGACGCCATCGTTATGGCGTGTCTGGCCAAGAAACCTGATGACCGTCCGCGCGACGCCATCGAACTTGCCCGGCAGCTGGTTGCCTGTCCCTTACCGGAGCCGTGGACGGAACAGCGTGCCTCCCGGTGGTGGGAAGCCCACTTGGCAAGTGTGTCCTCCGGTTCCGCCCCTTCGCCGGCGGCGGCACCCGCCCTGTGAACCCCAACGGACTGTCCGAGGATCCTCTCATGCGCACGCCTAGCCGTTTTCTCGCGCTCCTGTGTGTGCTCGCCATCGCCGGTCCGGTGGCCCAACCCGTAGTGCTTCACGGGCAATCGCTGACCGATCTGAGCCGGTCGTTCCAGGCACTCACCGAGCAGGTCATCCCGGGGATCGTTCAGGTGTTTACTGTCGGTTACGGTGCTGATCCCCGGCGGGGAGCCGTGTTGGCGATCGGGGAACGCACCGGATCAGGGGTGATGGTATCGCCCGACGGGTACATCGTGACCAACGCGCATGTGGTGGAAGGCGCCCGCAAAATCGACGTGCTGCTGTCGGAGCCGGCGGTGGCGGGGAGCGGCACCGGGTCGATTCTCAAGCCCGTGGGACTCCGGCTGTCCGCCACCCTCGTCGGCGTGGACGTGGAGACCGACCTGGCCGTCCTCAAGGTCGATGTGACCGAGCACCTCTACCTGGAGTTCGGTGATTCCGACGAGCTTCGCGCCGGCCAGATCGTGTTGGCCTTCGGGGCACCGCTCGGCCTGCAAAATTCCGTGACCATGGGCGTGGTGAGCGCGGTCGGGCGGCAGCTCAGTCCCGACGACCGCATGGTGTATATCCAGACCGATGCCCCGGTGAATCCCGGCAACAGCGGCGGACCGCTCATCAACACCGTGGGCCAGGTCGTCGGCATCAACACGTTGATTTTGTCGCAGTCCGGCGGCAACGAGGGCCTCGGGTTTGCCGCTCCCAGCAATATCGTACGTTATGTCTCCAACGAGATTCGCGACCACGGCCGGGTGCGCCGCGGGCAGATCGGCGTGTTTGCCCAGACGATTACGCCGACCATCGCTGAGGGACTCCGGTTGGTGCTTGAGTGGGGCGTGATCGTCGCCGACGTGTTTGACGGCGGAACTGCGCACCGGGCAGGCCTGAAGCCGGGCGACATTGTGGTCTCCCTCGACGGGAAGCCGATGGAGAACGGGCGACAGTTCGACGTCAACCTGTATCGCAAGCCGATCGGCCAACCGGTATCGCTCGAGGTGCGCCGTGGTCTCGAGCGGTTGACGATCAGCGTCACGGTGGCCGAACGGGCCGACGACCCGTCGCGACTGGCCGACATGGTCACCGAGGACGAGAACCTTATCGAGCAGCTTGGCGTTCTAGTCATCAAACTCGACCGAACACTGGCGTCGGCACTTCCGTGGCTGCGGGATCCCGTGGGCCTAGTTGTGGCGGCCCTGGCGCCGGGCGCGCCCCAGTTGCGGGACGGCCTCAGGCCCGGCGACGTCGTCTACTCGCTCAACGGTCAGGAGACCCGCACCATCGGTGCACTCCGGAGCGCGGTGAGAGCGTTGCGCTCAGGCGACGCGGCCGTATTCCACGTGAATCGGCGTGGGCGGCGGTACTATGTGGGGTTCATAGTCGATTAAGTCTGGTGGATAGGGGGTAGTCTGTAGGACGTAGGGCGTAGGGCGTGGGGGAGTGGGGGAGTGGGGGCGAGTGTCATGAGGGGTG
>JAZFYL010000277.1:0-3403 GCA_036443495.1 Gemmatimonadales bacterium
ACGTACCCATCCGATTGCCGGAAGTGAAGTGACGCTTCATAGATCGGGAGACCCATGGCCACGTAGTCGGCGGGGACCCGCTGGACGTCGGTGACCAGCAAGCCCCGATCGAAGACGATGGCGGTGCTCAGCGCCAATCGGAACAGCGGATGGAGACTGGTGTAGGTAGTCCGGACCGCTTCGGTCTTGGCGTTATTGCCAGACAAGTAAACCAGAGTATATCCGGCATAGGCCACGATGACGGGGAGAGCCACCCACTTGAGGGTTGCCCGGAATCGGGCGCGGCCGGTCAGGCTCTTGCTGATTCGGGCGCCGTACAGGCCCAACAGGACGAGGGTCGGCACCATCCCCCCCGCCAGGGCGGCCCAGGTCGGGACTCCCATCGCGCCGTACAACCACACGCTCGTGCGGACCAACACGCCGAACGGCAACAGTACCAGGACCACGAAACCGACCGGCCAGACCCACCACCGGTGCTTGCGGGAACGAGCGGAGCGGCCGGCAGCGGCGCTCCGTTCCTCGGCCCGTCGTTGGCGCCGGAATTCCCTGGCGGCACTAGCCTTGAGTTTGGCCAGGCGGGCCTCGCTCTGTTCTGGGGAACGGGCCGGCCGCTCGCTTTTGGGCGGGGGATGATTGGACGTCGGGTCGCTGCTCACGCACCCGGTACGGATCGTCGCCGTTTCCGGTTTCGGTGGGGCGAGTGATTGACAACGCGCCTACGGCGGGCGATCATCGGGCCTATGCCACCACTCACGCGCGAACAAACCCGGCTCGTCACCTTCTCGCTGGTGGTCCTGTCGGCCGCAGTGATCACCGCGGCCCTCTACTACACCAAGTTGGTGATGGTGCCGTTCGTGCTCGCCGTGATCCTGGTCAACCTGCTGGCACCCGGTGTGGATTTTCTCATCCGGCGATTGCGCTTTCCCAAGGCACTGGCGGTTTTCTGCGCCATGTTGGTGGCGTTGGGGATTCTGACGCTGTTGGGATTGCTGATCAGCGTGTCCACGCGGGGGTTGCTGGTATCGGCTCCCATCTATCAGGCCCGGCTCGACGCCGGCTTCGTCAAGTGGCTGACATTTCTCGACCGGTACGGACTAGACGTCGGCGCGAGAACACTCATCGATACCGTAAAAGCCCTGCCGCTCACCAATTGGCTGGGCAGCTTCGCCGGCGCGCTCTTCAGTTGGCTGACGACGGCGCTGCTGGTGTTGATCTTCATGGTGTATCTGTTGATCGGCCGGCGAACGCTCGATGACCGGGTGGGGTTGTACGGTGAAGTGGAGCAGAAAATCCGGCGGTATATCATGACCAAGGTCGTTACCTCGGCAGCGACCGGAATACTGGTCACGGTGATCCTCCTGGCTCTGGGACTGGATCTGGCCGTGGTGTTCGGCATCCTGGCCTTCTTTCTCAACTTCATTCCGAACGTCGGGTCGATCGTCGCTACCGTCCTGCCGCTTCCGGTGGCCCTGATTCAGTTTGACACCATGGGTCCGGTGATCGCGGTCGTGGCCCTGCCGGGCCTCGTGCAACTGAGCATCGGCAACGGCTTGGAGCCGGTGCTGATGGGACGCGGCCTCGATCTCCACCCGCTGGTGGTGTTGATGGCCTTGTTGTTCTGGGGCCTGCTGTGGGGAGTGGCCGGAATGTTTCTGGCGGCGCCGCTCACCGCGATCATCCGACTGGTGCTGGAGCGGTTCGAGACTACTCGCCCCATGGCCGAACTGATGTCGGGCCATTTGCCGGGCGGCTTGACTTCCACCGAGCCGGAACCGACCCAGACCGGCGTGTGGAACCGGCAGCAGTGATCCGCACTACTGGCGACCGATCTATTCGGCCGGAGCAAGCACCCCGGGTGTGAGCACCCAGGCGAGCGCGTCGATCGATCCGTCATTCGGCGCGGGGGTCAGCCCCAGAATGGCACACATCAGCTCGTAGAGATGGATGTTGGCGACGGGGTCCAGACGGACCCCGGAGCGAAAGCTGGGCCCGGCGGCGATGAACACGCCCTGCATCGACCGCAGGGCCGGGTCGTATCCATGGGTGGCCCCGTCGAATCCGCCGGGATGGTCGGCGGCGTATTGCCGGGTAGTGATGCTCCAGCCCTCGTCGGCGACCCCGATCAGTGGAGCGACACGAACATTCCCGCGGTAGTGCAGGCGATGGGGTAATTCGGCTCGGCGATACACCGTGAGGTGTGGCAGCGTCTGGAGCTGTTCGTTGACCACCGCTTCCATCCCCGAATCGGGCCAGATGGCCACGACGGGATTCCAGTCCGACACGGTGACCCGATCGAGGTCGATGGCATCATCGAGCATGATGACGCGTTCCGGGTTGGTGTCCGCCATGCCGTGATCCGAGACGACGATAATATCGACCTGGTCCAGGATGTTCCGGGCGGCGAGCCCGGCTTCCAGTTGGGCGAGGGCGCTGTCAACCGCGGCGATGGCGCCGTCGAGTTCAGCGGATTCCGTACCGTAGGTGTGCCCGACGTCGTCGGTGAGATGGAAATAGATGGTCATGAACGTCGGACGCTGCTCAGGGGGCAAGTCGAGCAGGCCGAGCATGTGATCGACCAATTCCGACGGAGTTCTGTCGAAGTCGAAAGGCTCCCAGTAGCTCGGGCGGATACCCGCGATGGCGGCCTCGCTGCCGGGCCAGTACCAAGGAGCCGTGCGCTGCGAGGCGCGTTCGGCAGCGACCCAGATCGGTTCGCCCCCATACCAGCGAGCGTCACCGACGGCCTCACGATCGGACAACCCATACCACGCATCGTAGGTGGGATCGTACATGCTGTTCGCCACCAGCCCGTGGTGTTCCGGATATAGGCCGGTCACGATGGTGTAGTGGTTGGGGAAGGTTTTGCTGGGGAAGACCGGGATGAGTCCCTCGGCCCGTACGCCGCGGCGGGCGAATCCCTGGAGAGTTTTCGCTTCCGGCCGATCGACGTAGTCCCAGCGGTACCCGTCCAGCGAAATGAGGATGATCGTTGGCGGCAACGCCCCGCCCGGGTCCGACTGCGCGTGGACCGCGGGTCGGGCTCTCCCACCGAGGGCCCCCACGAGGAAAAAGACCAGGGTAATTGCAACACGTGACGCCATGACGAGTCTTCCGGGTTTCGCGATGGGTCCACATGAAGATGGTGCCGGCTGGATGTCGACACCACCGCAAGATAGTGCCCCCGCCCCGGGGCCGGTGTGCCAATCCGGGACCGTACCACGACCTGGCCGGGGGGTGTTGGATTGGGCGGGAGGATGATAGTCTTGTGCGACGTGAAGACGGACAGTGGCACGACCCCAACCTGGCGAGCGCGGTGACGTCTGGCCCCGATACTCTGACGGACGGACCATTGATCCCTCGGCGGTGGACCGGCCTGGCCCGGGCTGTGGCGGTTGTGGCCCTG
>JAZFYL010000278.1:0-3083 GCA_036443495.1 Gemmatimonadales bacterium
CCCGGGTCTGAAACCCGCTTTTCGAGAGGTGCGTCAGGAGGGGCAGGCAATTCCCCACAGCAGAGTTACCGATCTCAGGAGGGCATCATGCGCAGAATCATTGTCCTGATGGGGCTCGTCGCGGCAGTCGGCGGGCTCATGGCTTGGCGCAACGTCAGTACCACCACCAGCGCGGACGAGGCCGCGGTCCGGGCGGCAGTCGACCACTATATGAAGGGGATCATGCAGTACAGCAAGGCCGAACTGGAGCAGGCCTTCTGGTCGGAGGCCCACATCATGGCCTCGAGCGACAGCCGCGGTCTGTTCGACTCGCCGTTCCAGAAGTGGGTCGGCTTCACCGAACGTGAAGCGCCAACCGACACCAGCGGCTACGTGAACACCATCGTCTCGGTCGATATCGCAGGCAACGCCGCGGTGGTCAAGACCGACCTCAAATGGCCTGACGTGCGATACATAGACTATCTGTCGCTACTCAAGATCGACGGCGAGTGGAAGATCGTGAACAAAATCTTTCACGCGGAGCGCTGAGGGTCGGACGACGAAGGGGAGAGGGCCCCATCGGTACCCTCTCCCCACTCCCTACTCCCTGCCCTTCACATCTCCGGCGGCGGTATGGCTATGATCGCGGCCTTGATCATCCAGGCACCTTCTTCAAGGCCCAAAATCACCATGTACTGATTCTTGACCTCGATGGTTGATCCGTCCTCGACCGTGATGTGCTGGACGCCGCGCCCCATCTCCCACGCCGTGTTGCCCGAGACGATGAGCTCCCCAGGGTAAGTGACGAAGTGCCCCCATGTGGGTGCGGCTTCACTCATTGCTCGGGCTATCGCGTCCCTGCCTGAATGCAGCACACCGTCGGCGCCCATGAATTGGCCGTCCGTCGCGTACAGGTCGGCAATCGTTTGCGGGTCCTTGTTGTTGAGCGCCTCGATGTAGGTCGTGCGAACCTTCGCGACGGCCACCGAGGGCGCATCCATGCCGCCTTGGGCCAGTGCTGGAGTGGCCAGGACGGCCAAGGCCGCAGTGGCCAGAACTCCGGCAAGAATCTTTCTCGGTTTCATGTGTACCTCCTAGGGGTGGGAACAACGAACAGCCTCCGTCGGACCAGCGGCGGCAGGCGAACGCCAACTACCCGGGCAATGGGTAGGGGGCGAGGCACACCGGGCACCGGGCGACGAGTGCGAAGCAGTGGATTTTGCGGGTGCGGGATCGGGACGCGGTACGGCGTCCCCGGGAGTAAACGGGGGACTGGGAAGCGCTTCCGACGATATGATAAAGTGTTCTTCATGGGGCCGCGTACCACGTGGTTAGCATATCCCGAGAACCGATATCTGTCCAGGGACGCCCCCCCTTCCCGGACTGGCACAGGAATTGACCCTTTTGGGAAGGTCGGCATCGGCGGGTGACCAGGCTCACCCTGACCCGGTGAGACACCACCCGATCGTGGGTCGATGGGTGATCCCTAACCCAACTCGGCAGATACCGGGGAGGCAAAATGCAAGTATCGAGACAGACCGGAAGGCCGGATCAACCGGGCCGGCCCGGCTTCATGGACAAACTAGGCACGTTGTGCCACGAGGGTCTCGACAGCGCCAGCTACCTGTTCCAGGTGCCGGATGACGAGGCCATGAGAGAGAAGCTGCGCGGCATCGTGGAGGCCATCGCCGAGGACCCACTGGTGAAAGGCCGGCGCGAGTTCCCCAGGATCGTCGAGGAAATGCGGGAGACCCTATCTGGACCTGCGGGCCCCAAGTCCGCAGAGGTCCTGCACGACGGCTTCGATCGCATGGTCAAGCTGTGGCATACCACGAAGAGCGGGATCTTCTAGGAGGGCCCGCCCTGCTGCACCCCACCCACAATCAGCAATCGGCTGTCAGCAATTCGCGGATAGCCGATTTCTGGTTTGTATCCACCGTCCACCGCACGCCGCACTCCGCACGCCGCACTCCGCACTCCCTACTCCACACTCCCGCGCACGGCGCACGGCGCACCAGCATTACCTTTCTCCCACCCACAACGCCAGGAGGCTCCCCGTGCCGTCTATGGCTCCCACCGATCTCCTCCTCCACATCATCGACCAGGCCTATGACACCAAGGCGTGGCATGGCACCACCCTGCGTGGCGCCCTCCGGGGGCTCACCGTAGAGACGGCGGTGTGGCGGCCGGCGCCGGCGCGGCACAACATCTGGGAGTATCTGCTCCATGCGGCATACTGGAAGTACATCGTCCGGCGGCGTCTGACGGGCGACAAGAGCCTCAGTTTCCCGCGCAAGCCGAGCGACTGGCCCCGGTACCCCGACGACCCCAGCGCCAAGGATCTCAAGGCCGATCTCGCCCTCCTAGGTACTGAGCACCGCCTTCTCCGGGACGTCGTCTCCCGGTTTCCCGTCCGCCGACTGGACGGCCGGGCCCCCGAATCCCAGTGGACCTACGCCGAGCACATCCACGGAATAGCGGCCCACGACCTGTACCACGCCGGCCAGATCCAGCTGGTCAAGCGCCTGAGACGGGGTGCCTGACCCTAGCGTTCTGCATGACCGGCCCATGATCCGGACCCATTCCCGCCCGCAATGGACCGGATTAATGCAGTAGACAATAGCCCCATAATCTATTGTATCACAGGCAGTTATCCAGTTTGTGCCTTCCGTCACTGCCAAGAAGTCATACAATGGGAGCGTAGGGCATCCCTCTTGCTCATTTCAAACCGGAACTGCCAGCCGGGTCCGATGATGTTTGGATTATTTCCAGATAACTGGAAGGAACGCGGGAGCGGCACTTTGAGCCATAAAACGGAGAGAATCTCACAGAGATATGGTCGGCCGGTTGGTTTACGACGCAGCTCGACTAGAGGCATGACGCTGATCGAACTGATGTTCGTGATGTCCGTGCTTGGCCTGTTGGCTTCGCTGGGTATCCCCAAAGCACAGGGAATGGTCGAACACGCCAGGGTCGCCAGGGCCATCGGCGACATCCAGGCCATCGCCATTGAAATCGAATCCTACATGGGAGTCAATGACTCGCTGCCGTCATCCCTGGCGGACGTCGGACGGGCCACTCTGCTGGACCCCTGGGGCAGACCC
>JAZFYL010000279.1:0-2151 GCA_036443495.1 Gemmatimonadales bacterium
GCGTGGGGCCCGTCCTGGCGGATGGCTTCCTCCAATGACCCAACGCCGCAGGCCCGAAGCGCATCGCCGCGAACGGCCAACCGAAGTTGGTGCATCAGGTCTTCTGCGCCGTTGACTACCGGCGTCGCGCTCAACATGAGCGTGGGCTTGCCCGTGATCCACGGCGCCAGCGTGCGGTAGCGAACCGTGCCGGGATTCCTGAAGTGGTGGCTCTCGTCGATGATGACCAAACCGTACATTGCGGGTGGAGGACGCATCCGGCTCAGGCGAGCGTGAGACCACGTCTGGATCCCCACCCCGACGCGCTGGGCGACGGTCTTCCATTGTGTCACCAGCGAGGGAGGCACGATGCAACAGGTATCCCGTTGACCGTTCACCAGCGCCGCCACCGCAAGGGCGATGTACGTCTTGCCGGTCCCGACCGGGTCCGCCAGCAGGCACCCACGAAACAGCGCCAGGGTGTGAATCACCCGGCGGACAGTGGGGCCCTGGTCTGGACGAAGCCAGTCAGGCGTCCGGCATTTCGCCTCTCCCGGTGCCAGGGAATTTGCCAATGCCCGGGTCACCATCGAGCAGTCACTTTCGGGCCCTGCTTCGAGGACAGACGTTATCGGGCCGGCTCCCTTCCGTTCTGCGCGGACGGGTGAAGGCATCGATCAGCCAACACGCTCGAGCGCCCGACGGTCGGACTCTCCCAGCATCAGGCTCTGCGCCACGTATTGGTCGAGTACTTCTTGCACATCCGCGCCCGCTAGCGCCCGCTGGCCGAGGTCGAGGAGGGTCGGGTCGCGCAACACGCCGGCCGGTAGCGGCAGAGCGCCGACCACGGAGGCGTTGAACCGGGCGTAACCTCCACGCGCCACGTCCGCGGTCCTCCGGGCCAGGCTCCTTATCGGTGTGCTGTTGAACCAAGCCGCCAGCGCCACCGCCTGATCCTCGGAGGGAAGGACGATGAGGTAACAGCTGTTCAACGGGACAACGTCGCGCTGCGCACGGCCCGTTAGCGGAACGGCCTCCAATCGCCGGGCCAAGTCGGCCCAGACGACACGGTGGGCGGCCGATGCGGGCCCGGTACGGAACAATTGCCACAGGGCGCCCCGGCGGAAGTCGGCGCGGGTCCGAAGAACCCGCGCGTGGCGATCGAAGTGCTGCTTGAGTGCGGCAGGTAGCTGCTCCAGCGGGCGGCCGTCTTCATCACAGGGCCACAGCATTGGGATGCCGTTGGCCACTCGCCACGCGCTGACATCCCGCCCACGAACGGCCCGCCGCAGGAACCGTCCCGTGGCCACGTCGGTAGCCGCTTGAAGAAACACCCGATTCGCCCCCGTCTTCACTCCCAGGTGGCAGGCGAGACACCCTTCGACTTTGGGATACTCCCCCAGCCGGTCCGCCACTCCCTGGCTGGCGTCCCCGGCGAGAGACCACCGCCCTGCTCGCTTGAGGTAACGCTGGGCTATGGTCCCCCCTCGCTGGGAACCCCCACCCAGGCTCGTCCGAACTTGGTGATCATCAGCTGGGGCTCTCTTGCCCGCCACGATGGCCAGAGGATAGGTCGTCGCTTCGAAACTCGCCTCGCTGGCGCCGGTGAGATCGGCCAGTACATGCAGGGTCGTCGTTTGAGCCAACCGGACCCTTGCCGTCCGGGCATAGCCGGTCGTCAGGAACTTGGCTGGCACCAGGAACCCAAGTACGCCGTCGGGGGCGGTGAGTTCGAGCCCCCGTTCCAGAAACGCCAAGTCCAGGTCCGGCTGATGGCCATAGCCGGTTCCGCCTCCTCCTCGCCACCACTTGTAGCGCTCCTTCAGATGGTGGCGTTCGTCCCGTCCCAATTCCTCCGCTCGGACCCACGGCGGATTGCCAACCACCAGGTCGAAGCCACCGCCTCGGACGAACACGTCTCCGAAGTTGCCTTCGAAATGGAACCAGGGTAGCGATCCCTCGCGATCCAACTTCCTGCGATATCGTTGCACCGTCCTGATCCCATCGCGGATACGCTTGACGCGCTTTCGTATCGATCCGTCCGGACCGCGGCGCTCGCCGAACAGGCTTCGGTCACCGGCCTGAACTTTACACTCCGCAAGCATGAGTCGGAGCCGGGCCTCTGCCGTAGTCAGACAAGTGCGGGTGGCCTCGACCTCGGCCGCACGGAGT
>JAZFYL010000280.1:0-16388 GCA_036443495.1 Gemmatimonadales bacterium
CCGGTCAAGGTCGAGGGATCGAGATCCGCCTGCGCTGCCATGAGCCCGCCATAGATGTGGCCACCGACGCCTACACTGGTGACCTCGCCCTGGACGATCACGGGGCCATAGAACTCCACCCCACCCGACAAACGCAAGTCCCCCTGCACCAGCAGAATTCCCTGTCCGTGGCCGCCGGACAGTCGGAGATCGCCGGGGGCATACATGATGGGGAAGTACTTGGCGCACGCACTGAAACCGGTACCGGTGTACGGCTCGCCCCAGTTCATGGAGTCGCCGGTGTTGCAGGCGCCCGACAACAATGACGGGCCGATGCCGGTCAGGGTCCCTGACACGTTGTGATCGGCCATGGCGGCCATCTCGGCGAATGTGATACCACCGAAATCGTTGAACATCTGGTTGGTCACCGTGGTATCGCCGCCTTGAAGCTGCGGGGTCCCGGTGACGCAATTGAGTCCCGCACAATTGGCGCCGTTTGTCGTGACGGATGTCGCCGAGGTGCGAATTCCCGGGAGGGTATCCGTGGGGACGGGACAGTTGCCCCCCCACCCACTCGGGACCCGATCTTCCCCGTGGACCTCGGCCGAACCACCCAGGGTCAACGTACCGTCGATCGTGAGCGCGGCCCTCATATCGATATTGGGCAGGGCAAGTTTGGCGAGGGACGCTACCGTGCGTTCGGCCAACACGCTTCCGGCGGCGTCGACACGACGGCCGGTGGAGCGAATGAGGAAGACGTTGTCGTTCAATCGGGTGATAGCGGGCGTGAATGACACGTTGCCGGGCAGGCTCACCGTCGACAGCGTGAGCGTATCGCCGGTCAACATGACGTTGTACGTGGCGGCATTCCATCCGGTCAGGACGGCCGAGAGGCCCGCTTCGCTTGCCTCAAAGGACTGGGTGGCGTACATCGTGTTCCGCCCGCTTTGATGCTCGATGTGTCCGGCATAGAACGTGGCGCTGACGACGGCTCCGATCACGACCATGGCCAGCAAGGCGATGGCGAGAGCGATGCCTCGTTCATTATGTAGATCAGGTAGCCGCATCTTCCGTTTCTCCATGTTGGTTCAGCCCGCGTTGCGCAATGTTACCACTGCCACCAGCGAGTCCTGCATGACGGCAGGAACGTCCCCCAGTGACCGGGTGACCGCGTGATCCGTAAGGCCACGCAGCGTGATACGGATCTGCCGTACCATGTTGGGGTTCGTGGTGACCGCCCCACTCCCGTCGAAGTACTGAAGTTGAAATCCGTTGCTCGTCAGCGGGCCGAGGACCGGCAGCAGGGTGCTCTGCCCACCGCTGACGGACCGCGACCCGAGCCAGGTCTGTCCGCCACTGACCAGGCGTCCGAGTTGCATGACCTCGAAAGAACGCACCGGCCCACCCACCGCGATGTCGCTGATACCGTCGGTGAGTTGGCCAGAGAAATCGCTGAAGGTGAGCCGAATGGCCGTTTCCGGACCGCAGGTACTCGAGAGAGCGACGCCGGTCGGCTGTAACATCAGCCAAGTATCATCGGTGGAGATGTCGGGGTCGTTTTCGACGAACACGGCAACCCGGTCCTGCCCCGAAGCCACATACCTCGAACCATAGAACGGGATCGTACCGGTATTGAGCAACCGGATCTCCGTCGCCGAGACCTGGCACATGAAACCCATCCCACGCATGGCCCTGAAGGTGATGCTGTTGGCCGCCATGCTGATGATGTCCGAGCCGGTCCCGTTCGCCGCCAGTTCCCGCAGCTCGGATGGGACGATCAGGGCTCCGGTGCGAAGGTCCGATTGGAGGCCGATCCGCTCGACCTGTGCCCGGGAGAGCCGCTGGGCATTGATCATGAATCTCGAGATCGATCCCGCAACCAGCGCAAAGACCACCAGCGCCGTCATGAGCTCGACCAGCGTGAGCCCGCGTCGAGAAGTCGACATGGTCAGGTGCACCGGAGGATGGTGGTGATGGTATCGGTTGTTGACCGGCCTGCGCCGGGATAGGTCACGGTCACCAGGACCTGGCGGGTGTTCCCGGATCCGGTAATGCTCCAAGTCTCGCTGACGCCGGATCCCAAGGTCGCAGATCCACTTATGAGCGCGGAGGAGGTGCAGGCCGGCGAGGTCGAGTAGGCGACCCGACGTACATTCTCGAGCCGCTGCATGGCGACCTGAGAAGCGACCGTGGCCCATTTGCCATGCCCGATCATGCGGGTGACGTTGGCCGTGGCGCTTGCCATGGCCAAGAGCCCCACGGACAGGATGACGATAGCGACCATGACTTCCATGAGGGTGAAACCGGATTGCTTGGCAGTCATTGTGCGATGACCCTCCCAAAGCCGGTGATCTGTACCGTGTCGGCATACGAGCCTTTGGACAAGACGATGATAGCGGTGGAAGAGCCGAGGCCCGTGGCGACGCCTCTCGGGTCGAGCGTGATGCTGGTCCGCGAAGAAGCGAGGTTCACCCCATAAGCAGAAAAATCCTCTAGGGCTAGAGTATCCGTTCCACCGCCCGGCGCTTGGGCTATGATCATGGCGGTGGTCGAAGTCAAGAGCAGCGAGGCGTGACGGTTGCTCTCGATGGCGTTGGCCCGAGCCAGGTTGAACAGAGCCACCGTCTTGGTGCGGGCCCCTTCCACATCGGTCCGTTGCAAGGAATTCACGATTCTGGGCACCGCGAACACGAGCATCATGCCGCTCACGACCACCACCAGAATCAATTCGATCAGAGTGAACCCCTGCTTGTTCGTTTTTCTCATTCATCAACCTGCCATTGAGGCGAAGGTCACCGGTTCGAAGGCCGAGCCAGGACGCTAAGGCTGCATTTCAGTGTCAACAAACGCAACAGCCGGGCCAACATGTTAGCGATTGAATTATAACGAGTTACGAACAACAACTGTCAAAATTTATGCAGTACTCCGCAGTTTCCCTGCAAAAGATCGCACGCCTGGGACACCCGACCATTCTCTTCCGAGTGGGCCCTTCGCCAATTTCCCTCACCCCTGGCTGCTGTTCGTCGCCACCAGGAGCCCATGGGTGGCGCGTTGACACTCCAGACGGCTTGTCATAGCTTGCGGAACCGGTCGAGGCCGCTTCCCAGCGCCTCAACCGCATGAATCAAAAAGAGATACGCTCTTCGGAGCAGGAGAAGCAATGAGTACAACCGAGCCGCAGACGGCCACAGGCGGATTCCAACTCGACGTGACCGATCAGGCGGCGGACGAGGTGCGGAAATTCATGGCCGCCGAGTCGGTGTCCACCGAATCTGCCGGGCTGCGGGTGGCCGTCCTTCCGGGCGGATGCTCCGGATTCAAATACAGCCTGAATATCGAAGAACAGCCTCACGACGACGACATGGTGGTGGAGGTGAACGGCATCCGTCTGTTCGTCGACGGGTTCAGCGCCCCCTACCTCACGGGCATCATCATCGGCTACAGCTCCACCATGCAGGCATCGGGGTTCACCTTCAACAACCCCAACGCCACCGGCGGGTGCGGCTGCGGCGAGAGCTTCACCGCCTGACCCACCGTCGTTCCGTGTGTGGGCTCACTCGCGAAGTCGCGTGTGAGCCCATTTTTCTAGGGGCCTGTTGACCTCCAACCGAGGCCGTCCCGCTGACCGCGCTCGATCTCTCAGTCATCGTCTTCTACTTTGCCCTCACCCTGGGGCTGGGCCTGTGGCTCTCACGAAGACAGCGGACGGCCAGCGATTATTTCCTCGGCGCCCGCGACCTCCCGACTTGGAGTGTGCTCCTGTCCGTCGTCGCGACGGAAACCTCCGCCGTCACGGTAATCTCCATTCCGGGTATCGGCGCGCGCGGGGACCTGACCTTCCTGCAGGTGGCCATCGGATACGTGGTTGGTCGGATTGTGGTCGCATATTGGCTGTTGCCAGGGTACTTCCAAGGGGAACAGCTCACGGCCTATGCCAGGCTGGAGGGCCGGTTCGGGACGGGGACACGACGCGCCATTTCGAGTGTCTTTCTCGTCACGCGGTTCCTGGCGGACGGTGTACGCATCTTCGCCGGGGCCATTCCCCTGGCATTGGTCACGGGGTGGAGCATCCCCGTGGCAATCGTGGTCATGGGTGTCGTCACGCTCGTGTACACGCTCTTCGGCGGCCTCAAAGCCGTGGTGTGGGCGGACGTGGTCCAACTCACCGTCTATATGCTCGGGGGCGCCGTGGCGTTGAGCATCGCCTGGCAACTCGCGGGAGGACCAGGAGAGGCGCTCGCAATCGCGCGGGACGCAGGCAAGCTCACAATCTTCGACTTCCGGCTCGACCTCACGACCACCTATACGTTCGTTGGTGGACTGATCGGTGGGGGTATGCTGTCGGCCGCTTCCCACGGGACGGATCAGCTGATCGTGCAGCGCTTGCTGGCCACGGGATCCTTGTCGCGAGCCAGAGTCGCCCTCTTGGGATCTGGCATCCTGGTCTTCATGCAATTCCTGCTGTTCCTATTGGTTGGATCAGCCATCTGGGCTGCGGGGCTCGCGCCTGACTCGCTGGCGAGCGATCAGATCTTCCCCCGATTCATCATCGATCACCTCCCGCCCGGCTTGGCCGGGTTGTTGGTTGCCGGGATCCTGGCCGCGGCGATGAGCACGCTGAGTTCGTCGATCAACGCCCTGGCCTCCTCCGTCACCCTCGACCTCTATGCCACGCGGACCAAACCGGTGAGCCCCCGCGAACTGCTCCGGGTAGGGCGCATCTTCTCCGCCATGTGGGCCTTCGGCCTGGTCGGTGCGGCCCTGGCATTCTTCGCCGCCGCGGGTATGGGTACACCGGTCGTGGTGCTGGCCCTTTCCATCGCCTCCATCACCTACGGGGGATTGCTGGGTACCTACATTCTCGCCGGTTCGTGGCCCCGCGCCCAAAGCCGGGATGTGATCACGGCCGTCGTGGCGTCGGTGGGGATGATGTTGATCGTCGTCTTCGCCAACCGTCTGACCGACGACCCCACGTCCTGGCTGGCGTCGCTCGGCCGTCTGGCGTGGCCGTGGTACGTTCCGCTGGGAACGGCGCTGACCGTCACGATCGGCATGGGTGTGAGCCTTCTCCCCGGAAGGACCGACCCATGAGTCAGCTCCTGATCGGTGTCGATGTCGGCGCCAGCAAGACGGTAGTGCAGCTGGTCGGCACGGACGGCATCCGGAAAAGGCTGGAAGCCCCAGGCGCTGCGCTCCGGCCGGGCCGGGTCCTGCGGTCGGCGAACACGGTGACCGCAGCGGTTCGTGGCGTCTTGCGCGGCACCGGCAGACCGGCAGCCGACGTCCTCGTCGTAGGGGCCGCCGGCGCGGGCAGGAAAGAAGAGCGCAACGAGTTCAGCCGTGCGCTTCGTGCCGAGGACCTGGCCGAGACGGTGCGGGTGACGACCGACGGCGAGATAGCCCTGCTGGCCGCCTTCGGAAAGCAACCCGGCATCCTGATATCGGCGGGCACGGGCTCGATCGCCTTGGCGCGAGATCCGGCCGGTGAAATACATACGGCCGGGGGATACGGCTGGCAGATGGGTGACGAAGGAAGCGGCTATGCGATAGGGCGCGCCGCGTTGGGAGCCGTGGGACGCGCCTACGACGGCAGGGGGGATACCAAGAGCCTCACGCAAACCGTTCTCGAGACGGCGCGGTGAGATTCCCTACCTCAGCTCGTCCGGTGGGCCGCCGCCGCCGGACCCGGTGAGGTCGCCGGCCTGAGCCGGACGGTGACCTCGGCCGCCGCAGACGGGGATCCGGTCGCCGGGAAGATCGTCGCCGACGCAGCCGAGGCCCTGGTCGGTCTGGCCGCCTGTTTGGGTACCCGGTTTCCTGATGGGACACCGGCCCCAGTGGCACTGACGGGCGGGCTGTGGCGCGACGGTTCCCCCCTCCAGGACGCGGTGCATCGGCGGCTGGCAGACCACCCCAATCTCGTCTGGACCGATCGGTCGGTAGACCCGGCTGAAGGAGCGATCATGCTGGCACAGGAACTTGCCGGGGGATCGCCGCCGTAGTGCCGGGTAGCGCAGTTGCCCAAATCGCGACATACTCGCCAACCACTTCACCGTGAACGCCAAGGACGACTCGTGACCAAGCCGACTCGCGTTACCTCGATCCTGAGGATCCAGCTGCTCGCAGGCCTCATCGGTCTGGGTGCTACGGCACTAGCGGCCCAGGATATCGAAGTCGAGGCACCCGCCGTTCTCCTGAAGAACATCCCGTTCACGGTCACGATCCAGGCTCCCCAGAACCTGGATACAGCGGACGTCCTTCTCCGAACCGCTGACGGCACTGTCCTGGACCGCGGCCAGCTCCTGCCGCTGGGGAGTGTGGCCTTCGAGAGAGTCATTATCTCGGCATCTTCCCAGCTCCCGCTACAGGTGGAGGTGGGAGCCACGACGATTCCCGTCGACGGGCCGCTGTTGCCTGGCTGGATTACCCTTCTTCCTCCCCTCGTGGCCATCGCCATGGCCCTGGTCTTCCGGGAAGTGGTGACCAGCCTGTTTCTCGGTGTCTGGCTAGGCGCATTGTTTCTGTCGGGCTACAACCCGTTCGCCGCGATACTGCTCACCGTTGGCAAGTACGCCAGGCAGGCACTCGCCGACCCCGACCACGCGGCCATCATCATCTTTTCGTTGCTGCTGGGCGGGATGGTCGGCGTTCTGACCCGGATGGGAGCGACCAAGGCCATCGTCGATGCAGTCCGGCCGTACGCTACCACGCCACAGCGCGGGCAGTTCGTGGCCTGGCTGGCAGGTCTGGCGATTTTCTTCGACGATTACTCGAACACCCTGATCGTTGGCAACACCATGCGGCCGGTGACCGACCGGCTCAAGGTCTCGCGCGAGAAACTGGCCTACATCGTCGATTCGACGGCCGCGCCCATCTCGGCCATGGTATTCGTGTCGACCTGGGTGGGATTCGAAATCAGCCTGATCGCGGATGGGTTGGCCATCGGGGTGAGGCAGGGAGCGGCCGAGGCGACCGTATCGCCCTTTGCCATTTTCATGAGTTCGATCCCGTATCTCTTCTACCCCATCTTCGCGGTGCTCCTCGTGGCTCTGCTCATCGTGCTCAATCGCGATTTCGGCCCCATGCTTCGCGCCGAGCGCCGGGCCCGATCCGGGGGCGGGGTGTTCCAGCCGGGGGCACAACTCGCGTCGGGTGGAGAGAATCTGGAAGCGGCGGAGGGAGTATCGTCCACGTGGTGGGCCGCGGCGATCCCGGTCGTCACGGTGGTCGTCACGGTGGTCGCCGGTCTGATCTACACCGGCAACGAGGCCCTGCCGCCGGGCGAGCGAGGTGACATCGCCAAGATTTTCGGCGCGGCCGACCCGTTCGTGCCTCTTCTGTGGGGCTCGCTGCTGGGGTGCATGGTGGCCATTGTCCTGGCCATCGGCACCCGTAAACTGACTCTACCCGCCAGCATCGAGGCGATGTTGGCCGGCATCAGGACCATGCTCATGGCCATGATCATCCTGGTCCTGGCCTGGTCGCTCGGGGCCGTCACGGAGGATCTGGGGACGGCCAACTTCCTGTCAAGCATCATTTCCGACCGGCTGCCGGCCGCTTTCCTCCCCCTGACCGTCTTCGTCATCGCCGGCGTCGTGGCCCTGTCGATCGGGAGTTCATGGGGCACCATGGCAATCCTGTTCCCGCTGTCGATCCCGCTCGCCCTCCAGATGGGCGGGGTAGCGGACCCATCCGGAGGCGCCGGCTGGGGCCTCCTCCTGGCGGTCACGGCCGCCGTGATGGGAGGAGCCCTGTTCGGCGATCACTGCTCGCCGATCTCGGATACGACGATCCTGAGTTCGATGGCCTCCGGCTGTGACCACGTCGACCACGTCCGGACCCAGATGCCCTACGCGCTCGTTGCCGCGGGGCTGGCTGGAGTGGTGGGGTCGATACCGGCGGGGTTGGGGATGTCGCCCTGGATATCCCTGGGAGTGGGGATCGTGACTATGGCGCTGATCGTACGCTTCTTCGGGAAGAGGGTCGACCAGCCGGCCTCTAGAGTCCGACTTTGATGTGGAACACTCCGGCAACCGCGGAGCCTTCCACAGACCGGGCCGGCCGGAAGAGGTAGCCTTCCATGCGCTGGCGAAACTCGCGGGCGTACTTGCGGTTCTTCGGCTCGGGCTCGACCTCGACCCTCCGGACCCTTCCGTCGGGCCTGACATAAAACGTGACGTTGAGGAACGTCCCGCGCTGATCCTTGTCTCTGACTTCGGGCGGAAGCAGTAATTGCCGCGGTTCGGGGTCCCTAGCCAATCCGTCACCGCCGCTCCCCGGGCCACTGCCGGTGCCTATGCCGGTACCCGTACCGCCGCCCTGGCCACCTCCGGAACCTCCACCGCTGCCCGGGCCCAGACCCGATTCCCCCTCCCCGATCCCTTCACCCAGCGCCATGGCTGCGGCAATTGCAAGGATGGTGTCGGAGACGGGAGCGACCACGGAGTCGACCTCGACCAAGACCTCGGGTTCCTCCACCTCTTCCTCTTCGGGCTGGGGCTCGGGCGGTGGAATTACCTCGGGCGCCTCGACCGGGGCTACTTCCTTGGGCGCGGCCTTCGCCGGCGGTGGCGGCGGCGCCATCGTCACGTAACGAATCTGGCCGTCGCCGCCCCCGGCCCCACCCCCGCCTCCCCCGGCAAAGAGGCCGGGGCCACCGCGAGTGCTGGTCAAGAGCTTGGACCCGCCGATCACGATCAAGAGCACCACGGCCAGGTGGAGGCCGATCGAGGCAATCAAGCCGGCATGACCCCGGGGCTGCCGGGGCAATTCTGTCGGGAAGGGTTCGCGAGGTCGAGACATATCTATAAGAATATAAGTATCGGGCGCCGTGTTCCGTTGCAATAACGGCTCGCGGCGCCCGACGCGTGTTGTAGCCCTGAGGTTTCGGTGTCAGCAAGCGTCCGCGCTAAGGGGGACGCCGGATCCTGCCCTGGCGGACACAGCCTATTCTTCGGCCTCCGTGGCTTTGGGTGTGAACCCGATGACCATCACGCCTGCCCCGCGAGCGATGTCCATCGCCTCGATCACCTCCTGATAGATCCGGTTGGGGGCCGGTTTCACGAACAGCAACTTCACCGGCCGCGGATCGTAGATCGCGTGGAGCTGGGTGTCGAGCTGATCGAACGGCACCGGCTGCGAATTGATGGCGTAGCTGCCGTCGGCCAGCAACTCCAGGACGATCTGATTCGAAGGACCGCCCTCCGTGTTCGTCTGCGGCGGGGGCACCTGCACGTCAATGCCCATCCGACTCAGGGGCTGGGAGATCATGAAGATGATCAACAGCACCAGGAGGATGTCGATCATGGGTACCACGTTCGGCTCGGATTCGACTTGGCCCGGGCGACTCCCTGCTGACATTGCCATAGTCTAATCCTCCTCATCCCCGAAGAGATCGACATTCTTGTCGGTAATGGCCGCCATGACGCGCACCCCGGCTGCCCGAGCGATTTCCACTGCTTCTTCGATCGCGCCATACGGCAGATTCTGATCCGCCTTGAAGTAGAGGATCTTGTCCTCTGTTCGCGCGGCATATACGCTGCGCAGATGATCCTCCAAGATCTCTTTATCGATCGGCCGTGTGTCGAGGTAATACTTGCCAGCATGGTCCAGGCCCAGAATGACCTCGTTCTTTTCCTCCGGCCGGGGGTCGAGATTGACCCCCCGTGGCATCGTGGCCTGGAAACCGGCCGCGATGAGCGGGGTGACGATCATGAAGATGATCAACAGCACCAGCATGATGTCGATCATCGGAACCACGTTGGGTTCCGATTTGAGCGACGAATGACCGGCGAAGTCTCGGGAACTACTGCGTGATATGGCCACTGCCCGTCGCCGCCTTCTGGGTTGCCTGGAATTCCTTGGTGAAGATCGACCGCCCGAATTCGCTGCCGACACTCTTGATCAGATAGTCGATCAGTTCCTGGGAGGTGTAGGTCATTTCCACCGTGAGGTACTCGATTTTGGTGCTGAAGTAGTTGTAGAACCACACGGCGGGAATCGCCACGATCAGACCCAACGCGGTGGCGATGAGCGCCTCGGAGATACCGGCCGATACGCCGGCGATTCCGCCGGAGGCCCCTGCCTGGGCCATCGCTGTAAACGACGTCACGATACCCATGGTGGTGCCGAGCAGCCCCACGAACGGTGCGGTCGAGCCGACGGTCGCCAGCATGGGCGTGCCCCGCTTGAACTGCGACAGCACGATCATCATCTGCCGCTCGATGGCACGCTCGGCCGAGTTGATATCGGCGGAGGTGATCGTCGCTCGATCGCGCAACAACGGCTTCACCTCGCCCAACGCCCCGCCCAACACTCTCGCCACGTGGCTCTTGGGAAACTTATCGGCCAGGGTGATCGCCTCCTCGAGGTTTTCTTCCTGCACGGCCCGCGAAAACTTGGGCGCGAACTTCCTGGTCGCCGTCTGGCTGGTCACGAACTGAATCAGCTTCTGAATCGCCACGGTGAGCGATAACAGTGACATGATGAGCAGAAGGACCACAATGCCTCTCGAAAAACCGCCGGCGTGGTCCCACAGTGACAATATGTCTACACCCATGATCCTTGGCCTCCTCGGGGCTACGTGTTCGACGGGGGCCCGGTATGGCCCCCTTAGATCCCATCAAACGGTCTTACTGAGTAAAGGAAATGGCCTGGCGCACCAACACCTGCACGGGGCCGCCCTGCACCTTCCCTGGAGCGAAAACAGCCGTCTTCAGTGCGTCGATGGCAGGCTGTTCGAAAGCCTTGTTGGTCGAACTAACGACTTTGATCGAGCTACGGTTCACCCGGCCCAGGGTATCGACGATGAAGTCGAACACCACTCGGCCGGTAATCCCGGCACTCTGGAGCACCGCCGGATACTTCGGCTCTTCATAAGTGAGCAACCGGGGACGGTCCTCCAACTCGGCCGCCAGGAAGACCTCGCCCACGATGACTGGTCCGGTGCCGCCCACGATGCCGGCCGCAATGCCACCCTCGATGCCCTTCCCGGTGAAGTCGTCGGGGTTGAACCTCTGGGTCAGGTCGACCGGCGGAATCTCCGTGGGGATGTCCGCCACGGCGATGATGGTCTGAAACCCCTTTGGAGGGGGATTGGCGGCGACGACGGCCTCCGGGGGAGGCTGATCGGGCGGTGGCGGTGCTTTCGGGGGCGAGAGGAACACCATGGTAGTGTCCTGAATAATCCCCCGAATGGTCTCCGCCGCACCCTTGGTGGCCACGACAGCCCCATATATCAAGGCGCCCTGAAGGGCGAGCGACATGACGGCCGACCCGAAGGGCTTCTTCGCGGTGCCTTGGGAAGCGACCAGGTTCTCAAACACGAGATACCTCCAGCGCAAAAAAAGGCGGTTCCTGAACCAAACATACAGGGAGCGCCTTACCCCCTTGTAGCTGCCACATGACAAATCCATGACAGCGAGGTTACGCACAGCTTTCGACGACCCACCCCAGCTTCATGGTGCCTTCGCCGGACGGTTGCCGAGGGGGTCCAATATACCGCTGAGGTAGCGATGCACCAGAGTCAGGATTCTCCCTCGCCGACCGCTCCTGGGGGTGGTGTTCGGGGACTCCTCACGGCGAAGATGGTCTCCCGGCCTGGGCGGCTCGTCGCCGTGATGGTTCCCCCGTGAGCCTCGGCGATCCACTTGGTGATGGCCAGGCCCAATCCAACCCCGGGACGGTCCCCGCTGCGGGAACGGGCCGTATCCACCCTATAGAAGCGGTCGAAGATGTGGGGAATATCCTTGGCGGCAATGCCCACTCCGGTGTCCTGCACGGCCAATGTCACGATATCGTTCTCGTCGGCCAGTCGGATCCCGACGGTACCCCCGGCGGGAGAATACTTGATCGCGTTGGTGATGAGATTGAGGAGTAACTGCTGCATCCGTCCCCGGTCGACCGGAAGGTTGACCGGCTCATCCGGCATCCGCGTCGACACCCGGATCTTGGCAGCCTCGGCCAGCATGCCTGCCGTTTCGGCCACATCGTCCACCAGGTCGCGCAGGTCACACTCCGTCAGGACCAGGGGGGCCCGACCCTCCTCCGCCCGTGCCAGCGTCAGCAAGTTGTCGATCATCTCGTTCATGCGATTGATTTCTTCCAGCGCGCGATCCAGCTCCTCCAGGTTCTCGGTAGGGGTGTCGGGATGCGTCAGCGCCCGTTCGACACCGGCCCGCAGCACCATCAAAGGCGTTTTCAGTTCATGGGAAGCATCGGCGCTGAACCGCCGCAGGCTGTCGAAGCTCTGTTCCAGCCGGGCGATCATCTGGTTGGCGGTCTTCGCGAGATGAGCCAGTTCGTCCCCGGTGTGCGGCACGGCGAGGCGCCGGTGGAGACTGCGGCCGTCGGTAATGGCTTGAAGTTCCTTCATCATCACCTGTAGCGGCCGGAGGCTCGTACCGGCCAGGAAATATCCCAGGGCGATCGATCCCAGCAGGATGACCGGCAGGATGAACAACATCGTCCGCAGCAACTTGGTGGGTCCGAAGGTGATGTTGGCGGTCGCGGTGGCCACGACCAGGCCGCCGACCTCCGGCCCCGCACCCAGAACGGGTAGCGTGAGATAACGCACCGGCCCCGCCACCCGGTCGCCCGGTAGATTCCCGCTGCCTCGCCGCACAGTGGGTCGCAGCATCTGACGCAGTTGGCCGACGGTGCGACTGGAGAGGATGAGCGGAGATTGGGATAGTTGGTCGATCGAGGTGAGCCGCCTGGTTCCCGTACTATCGGTCACGTACAGCGGTGTCCCCTCCGGGTCCGCCACGATGACGAAGTCGGCGACCCCGTCCAGAAAGGCCCGGCCGGTTTGCTCCAGTTGGCGGGGACGCTCGGCTTTGGGTATCTCGGGCGGCAGGAATGGGTCGGGCTCCGTCACTCGGCCGTTCACCCGGTAGAGCTGGCCCAGAAACTGGCTGATGAAATCAGCCTCGATCGTGAGCCGCTGATCCAGTTCCTCCAGACTGGAGGCCTGGCGTTCGACATAGAGCGCCAGGCCGAAGGCAAGCACGGTCGCTCCCAGAGCGACCGTGTACCAGATCGTCAGACGACTGCGGATCGAGTTCACGTCATTCCTTCACGACGTAGCCCACACCACGCACGGTGTGGATCAACTTCTTGGATCGCTGGTGATCCACCTTCTTTCGAAGCCGGTTGATCACGACATCGACGATGTTGGTGCCCGGATCGAAGTGATAGTCCCAGGCATACTCCGTTATCAGGGTGCGCGACATCACCCGACGGGCATGTCGCATCAGGTATTCGAGAACGGCGTATTCCTTGGGCGTGAGTTCCAGCGAATCGCCGTCGCGGGTCACTTCGCGGGTCCCGGTGTCGAGACTCAGCCCGTCGACGGTGATCACCGGCGGCTTCATTTCCTGCGGCCGCCGCGCAAGCGCATCCAGCCGAGCCAACAGTTCCTCGAACGAGAAGGGCTTGGTGACATAATCGTCGGCCCCCTCGCGCAGCGCCTGAACCTTGAAATCGATCGAGTCCTGGGCGGTGAGCACCAGTACCGGAATCGTCACTCCACGGTCGCGCAGCGTGCGCACCAATTCGATCCCGCTCATCCCCGGCAGCCGGAGATCCAACACCATCAGATCAAAATTCCCGCCAGCCACGAGCCGTAACGCCTCGAGCCCGTCGGTCACCAAGTCTGCCTGGTAGCCATACTCTTCCAGACCACGGCGGACATACTGGCCTACAGTAGGGTCATCCTCGACCACCAGGACTTTCACACGGACTCCGAGGTGGCCGGCAAGGACATCGGCAAGGTCACGCGAAAGATGGAGCCGAAACCGAGTTGGCTTTCGACGTCGAGCCGTCCGCGGTGCTCCTCCACGATCCCGTAGCAGATGGAAAGCCCGAGGCCGGTACCGCGGCCGTGCGGCTTGGTGGAATAGAAGGGCTCGAAGATCTTGGACAAGTCGGTCTGCGGGATGCCGATCCCCGTGTCCTGAAACCCGATGACCACTTCCTCCGGACGCGACGGGTTCACTTTGCTGCGAATGGTCAAGGCTCCGCGACTGCCGGTCTGCTCCATGGCGTCGGCGGCGTTGAGCATCAGTGCCATGAACACCTGAATCAGCTGTTCGGCGTTGACGACGACGGTCAGGCCCTCCTGAAACTCCCTGTTGACCATCAGCTTCTTGAAGCGCCTGTGGTGCTTGAGGAGGAAGAGCGTATCATCGAGCAAAGTGCTCACCGCCACGCGCTGCTTTTCCTTCCCCTTGGGCCGGCTAAACTCGAGGAGGCCATCGACGATACCGGTGCACCGTTGCACTTCCTTGTCGATGATATCGGCGTATTCCCGCACGGATGCTCCCACCGCTTCGGGAATCTCGGGCAGCCGGCCCTCGATCGCGGCGGCACAGGCCCCGATGGTGGCCAGTGGGTTGTTGATCTCGTGCATGATGCCCGCAGCCAGTTGGCCGATAGCCGCCAGTTTTTCGCTCTGCATGATGCGATGCTGGATGCCCTGCCACTCGGTCACGTCTTCCCCTATGGTGATCACGTGCGAGACATCGTCACTGTTGAGCCGCATGGGGATTTTGCTGATGCGGTAGAAACGGGTTGTACCGTCGACGGTAACTTCTGTCTCCAGTTGCTTGATCTGCCCGGTATCGAACACCTCGTCGAACTCCGCTTGGAGCGTCGCCGCCGGCTGCCGGGTGAGGACCTCGAACACCGGGCGGCCGACCACGTCGTTGCGGCTCACGCCCTGCGTGCCGGTTTCCCGCTTGCGATTCCAGATTTGGATGCGGTAGTCGCGGTCGACCACATACAGTCCCACCGGCAGGCTATCGATGATCAAGCTGGTCACTTGCCGCTGGCGCTCCACCTCACGGGTCCGTACGGCGACCTCCGAGGCGAGATCCGACGAGAGCTCCAGTGCCGCCAGGTACGGCGCCACCATGTCGGCCACGATCCGGAGCATGCCATCCGCCGCCGGTCTGGGAAGAGCGAAGTTGACCTCCAGCAGCCCCAGCAGCTCGCCGGCATGTGCCAGGGACAGCCGTGATACTCCGGGAGGGGCCGGCGGAATGGCATCCAGCGAGAGGACCTGGCGCCGTCTCGGGTCGGCCGGGGATGCGATCGACCAGAACACCGTCCCGTTTGGCTCCCGAAGCCAGATGCGCACTCCTCGGGCGCCAAGATGTTGCCGGATCCGATCGGCCATGGTAGCCAAGGTTTCGGTCGCTTCGCGGCTCGAGTTGAGAAGCTTGGCGAGGTCGCCGACGAAGGCGAGGTTGGGATAGGCTGCGGTGCCGGTAACGTCCATGGCTCAGGAGAGAGTAGACGCCGTTTGACGGTCCAGCAATGTGGTGACGAGGAGCCACCGGTTCCGGTGTCGCAGGAACACGAACACTGCTCGGTGTTGCATCACCGTGGGAGACACACCACTCGGATCGGCGGTCCAGGTCGATGTCAACCAGGCCGTGGCCACGTTTCCAGCGTAGCGAATCTCGACGCGCGACGGTTCGGCATCGAATTGGCCGGCGCCGGTTTTCTCGACCCAGTGCCTCACGCCACTCCAGAAGCTACCGACAGTCTGGGCCCCCACGACCGCCGTGCCCGACACCGAGGCATCCTCGACGAACAAACCCTGAAAGGTATCCCAATCGTCCGCGGCGAGGCTTTCGTGAAAGGCGGTGATGATGCCGCGGAGGGTCTCCGAATCGGCCATCGCTTTGCCGGGAGGCAAGCGTTCCAAACGGCAGCCCAGGACAACCGTCACGCTGACCAGCCCAGCCACGAACGCGCGGGATGCCATCACGTCCCCTTCCAAAGAGTCGACGGAGGGTGGGCCCTCAATATATAGCGATAGCCGCACCGCCGTAGGAGACCCGGGGAACGGACTCCGGAGTCCGTCCTCCGCGCGGCTCGGCTGCCTACTGGAAGGTGAGGCCCAGGGCGAGCTGCAGGATCAGAGAGTTGACGCCGGTGAGATCGCCGGTGGGGGTGCGGATCGTCCCATAGCTGCCGTAGTTCACGTTGATCACGGGGTTGAGGACCGCCACGAAACCCACCGGGAAGTCATAGCCGATACCGGCAGTGGCACCGAACCCCCAAGCGGTTTCTATCCTGGTCCCAAACCCCACACCATCGAAGGAAGCCTGCAGATACGCCGGCCCGAGACCGCCCCGCAAATAGAAGTTGCCGCCGCCAGGATAGAAATACCCTACGGCGGACCAGTTGCTCGACCAGACATCGCTCCGCTCGACACTGCCGAACCAACCGTTGGACTCGAAGGCGAGACTGAATTTCTCGTTCAGATGGGCGCCGATCTTGAAAAAGCCGGCGAAGCCATCAGCCCGGGTCTGGTCGCACTCGTTGCAGTTGACCCAGTTGGATCCATATCCCAGGCCAAGTCCGAAAAAGAACCCGTCCCGCTCCTGGGAAAGAAGGGG
>JAZFYL010000281.1:0-19653 GCA_036443495.1 Gemmatimonadales bacterium
TTCCCTCCCGCCTCGACGAAGATGCCCTTTCTGCTGTTGTATTCCGTGTCTCTCGTGTCCACGATCAGGCTGAGACGCGCGCTCGCGTCTCGTTCCCAAACAGTACCGCCACCGAAGTCGATCAGGAATAGGGAGACGCCATCGAGAGCTTCGAAATCGTTGTACTGGGCTCGCAGTCCCAGGGAGGCACCCAATGGCCCTACCAGACTTCGGGTAACTTCGGCCTGCGCGATAAACCGCCTCCGTTGGACCCGGTAGAAGTTGGTCTCCCGGTCGGCCAGATCGCGATCGAAGGTGGTCTCGTTTCCGATACCGTAATACCCGAACCGCTTCTCCTCCATCGCCACAAGGAACGCGTCGAAGCGCCAACCCGGAGCAAGACCCGGCGCCCGGAAACGGGCAGTGGCAAACCAACTACCCTTGAATGAGACCCCGGCCGAGGCGGTCAGCGCGCCGTTGCTGATGAAAGGAGCGTAGTAGTCCGCCGGTACCGAGTAGTCGACGAACAGGCTGATGAAGGGGAACTCGTTGGCGGCCGGCCGCAGCGTCGGCAGCCAACTCACGCCCCAGTCTTGACCCGCCAGGGTGCCGGGGACCAACAGGAGCAGCGCCACAGCGGCCTCCCGAAGGCCCCTCATTCAGGCCACTCGTAGAAGTGGGCCCGATCGCGCAGCGTCGCCTCGACGCCATCGTGGACGGCATAGCTGCCCGGGAACAACGAGGCGGAGCCGAAATCCCCGAGCTTGGTGATCGCGTAGAAAGTCAGGTTGAATCTAGGCCGGCCGTCTTCCCGGATCAGCCGGGGCGGGGTTAACGCCAAGACCCGTTCCAAGGTGGCCCGGCAGGCGTCTGTGGGCGCCAGGCCCTGGCGCATGAACTCAACCGTGAGAAACGCGCCGCAGACCATGATGTTGGACTCCCCACGCCCGGTGGAGCCCGCCGCGCCGATCTCGTTGTCGGTGTACTGCCCTGCGCCGATGATCGGGGAGTCCCCGGCACGGCCCGGGATCTTCCACGCCAGACCGCTGGTAGTGGTCACGGAGGAAACGTCCCCAGCGGCGTTGACCACGTTCAGGTTGATCGTGCCGGTAGGTCGCCGACCGAGCTGGTCGTCGTCTTCGACGTCGAGCCAATCGTCGTCCGGGCCCCGGTTGGCCCGCCAATGCAACCATCGCTCTCGTGATCCCGCAGTGAGCAGGTCTTCCCGCTTGAAGCCGTAGGAGAGGGCGAACTGCGTGGCACCTTCCCCAACCAGCATGATGTGATCGGTGTATTTGAGGACGAGCTGGGCCACTTCGCTGGGGGTCTTGATCCCTTCGATGGCGGCTACTGCCCCGGCCCTTTTCGTTGGACCGTGCATGCACGAGGCGTCTAGTTGAACCACCCCGGCCTCGTTGGGCAGCCCACCGTAGCCAACCGACGTGTCGTCCGGATCGAGTTCCTGAATTTTTACACCTGCCACAGCCGCATCCAGCGTGTCCATGCCGGCTTCCAGCGACTCCAGAGCGCGGGCGACGGCCCGGAGGCCGTTGGCGGAACTGATCGCGGCCGGTCGGGCGGCTGGCTTGAGGTGGATGGCCGGAGTGGTCGACACACTGGACGACGGGGCCGGCAACGCCAGGGCGGTCATGGCGGCGGAGGACACTCCAAGGAACTCACGGCGGGAGACGTGGTCAGGCACTTTGCCCTCCATCTGGCAGTGTTAGGTGACAGGGATTTAGACGGCTCCTCGCCGTCTGTCAACTTGCCGCGCCCGCCGGGGGCCAATATTATACGGGCCTGCGAATACTTTCCCTTTTCCGAACAGCGTCGGCGCGTCTCCAGTTCGCAGACGACCCCTTTCGACTTCTCAGGTTTGTCGTGGGGCTCCTGCTGCTGAGCGCGACCGCCATCGCCCTCCTATTGGCCCTGACCGGTGTGGCCCCGAGGGCGATGCTCTTGGTGGGCGCCTTTTGGGCCCTCTACGGGCTTTTCACCGGTTTCCTTGGCGGTGTGCTGGAGCCCGTCATCGAGGGAAGTGTCCGGCTGTTCTCCAACGTTGGGCTGTCGCGCGCCGGCGGGGGATACTCGGCGATCGAGACCATGGTTGTCCGGGGTGAGTATGACGCGGCCGCCGAGGCGTATATGGTCCGGTCCCGCGAGCCCGCCGACCGAGTCGAGGCAACGCTCCGGCGAACGGCCCTGCTGGCCGGCCCGCTGCAGCTCCCGGCTATGGCGGTGGCCGAGTTGACCACGCTGCAGAGGACCGGCCGGGCCCTGCCGGGAGAGGATGACGTCCGGGTAGGGTTGGCTCTGGCCGATCTCTATGACTACCGACTGAATGATCCAGGGCGGGCCATGACGGAACTACGCCGGTTGATCGATCGATATCCCGAGTCGCGGCACATCCGGCAGATGCGGACCGTGTTACGGCAACTGAAAACGACCCACTTCGGAAGCGAATTCGACGCCGAGTCCGCTCCGCCACATCGGTAACCATGCCTCCGCGGAAGCGCCTCGACCCCAGCATCTTCCATCTGCCCGTTGACCGCATGCGGGCCGGATACTATTCGGACAAGTACTTCGTCCGGGCCCGCGAGATTCTTCTGACGGAGAAAGACCGTCCGATCGTCACCATGCAGGTCTTTGGCAAGACCCACGCCTTTCTCGGCGGGATCGACGAGACCATTGCCATTCTAAAGTTGTGCGCCATCGAGTGGAGTGACCTCAACGTTCGGGCGCTCTATGACGGTGACGAGGTCGGGCCCTGGGAAACGGTGCTCGAGATCGAAGGGCCCTATGACGCCTTTGCCCACCTCGAGACCATCTACCTCGGGGTACTGGCTCGACGTACGAAAGTCGGAACCAATACCCGCCGCGTCGTCGAAGCGGCTCACCCCAAGCAGGTAATGTTCTTCCCCGCTCGCCATGACCATTGGTTGGTGCAGACGGGGGACGGCTACGCTGCGCACATCGCCGGAGCCATCGGTGTCTCCACGGATGCCCAGGCGTCGTGGTGGGGCAACGAGGGAGTGGGAACCGTGCCGCACGCGCTCATCGCCGTTTACGGTGGGGACACGGTCCTCGCCACGATGCGGTTCGCCGAATTGATTCCCCACGAAGTCCAGGTCATTACGCTGGTCGATTTCGAGAACGATTGCGTCAGCACCTCACTGGCCGTTGCCCGCGCAATGGGCGACCGGCTGTACGGTGTGCGACTCGATACGAGCGAACTGATGGTGGACAAGTCGGTCGAATCCCAGATGGGACGCTTCAGTCCCACGGGGGTCTGCCCGCAGTTGGTGTGGAACGTCCGTCGGGCCCTGGATGCGGAGGGGTTCAACCACGTCAAGATCGTGGTGTCAGGCGGGTTCACCGTGGAGAAGATTCGGGCCTTCGAGGCGGAGGGTGTTCCCGTCGACTCCTACGGGGTTGGATCCTCGTTATTCAAGGGACGCTTCGATTTTACCGCCGATGTGGTCCTGAAGGACGGGAAGCCCTGCGCGAAAGTTGGCCGTGAGTATCGTCCCAACCCCCGCCTGGATCCTGTCGACTGATCGCGGGCCAACTCATGGGTGAGGTTACCTTCTTCTAGCCGCCGGCGGACTGTCGGCGTGCAGGCTCGTTCTTCCAGTGGAGGCATCATGCGGTTGGTGAACAGAATGGTACTACTGGTCGGAGGTGTGCTGTTGCTCGCCACCGCTGCCCAAGCCCAATATGCCCAGAACCACCAAGGGATGTACGCCACCGTCGGCCTCGGTTACGGCATGGCCAAGGTCTCGTGCGATCAGTGCGAGGGTTCTGATCGAACGGGTAATCTCACTGGTTTCCTGGGGGTCGGGGGCGCTCTCAGCCAGGCGATTCTTCTAGGTGTCGAGGCTGCGGGCTGGTCCAAAGTGACCGATGGCAACGACAACCGCTCCATGGGAGTCGCCAATGCGGTAGTGACCTGGTATCCGTCCCGGCGCGAAGGATTCTTCATCAAGGGTGGAGTGGGCTTGGGCTGGATCTACGGCGACCAGCTATTGAGCGACGGCCGGATCGAATCGCTGAGCGAATCGGGCATCGGCTATGTGGCTGGGTTGGGCTACGACATGCGCATTCAGCGCAACACTTCCGTGACCGCTCTCATCAACTTCTATGGCGGAAGCGTTGGCGATGTCGGTTCGATCAGGAATGTCTCCTTCAACGTGCTGCAGTTCATGGCAGCCGTCACCTTCCACTAGGCATGACCATCCCGCGACCGAGAGGCGGGTTCCCGATATGGTCGTAATGTGGCATCGCCGCTGGTGGTGGTGGGGGTGGATCATCGTCGCCGTCATAGTGCTTGGACTGGGCCCAGCAGGTGCGGGCGCGCAGGTCATGCTCACGCCCGTCATCGGGGCCTACGTCCCCACGGCGAACATCTACGAGGTCCCCGGGTCGATCGGGACCGCTCGGCAAAAGACCTCGTTCGTCGTCGGGGCGCGGTTGCTGGTCAGTGCGTCGGGCCGGCTGGGGATCGAAGCCGGCGTCATGTATGCACCCGCCGGCGTCGACATCACCACCTCCGCCGGCACCGTGAGCCGCTCGTCCAACGTCACCCTGGGCCATCTCCGACTGATCTACGTGCTAAACTCCGAATGGGCCGCTGCGAATATCTACGCCGGTGCCGGAGTGGCCGTGATAAAGCGCGGCGGAGAGGTTTTTCAGGACGTGGAAGGACTCACGGATGTAGGCGGCAATTTCGCCCTCGGGGCTCTCTTTCGGGTAGGGTCCTCCTTCCGGGTACGCCTCGAAATCGAAGACTATCTCTACCAGACCGAATTTACCTTCTCGAGCGGCGAGACCTCCGGACCGCGCCTCCAGAACGACTTCGTGTTCACGTTCGGCCTGTCCATTCCCATAGGCTAGCTTGCGGTTGCGGTGGTGATCTGGCTCACCGCGATACCGAGTCCAACCCTGCACCATGGACGTCTGTGGCGGCCCCAACCGGGGCCGCCTGTCTCGTTGTCTCGGAGGATCGCCATGACGTGGCTGCTGTGGAGAAGGTGTTTGGCTCTAGGTGTCGGAGGGCTGGTCGGGGGGATAGGGTCCCTTCGCGCGCAGTCCGGCGTCGAGTTGGCACCGGTGGTGGGCGTGTACACCGCCCTCATGAACGCCATCGAAGTGGCCGATGGCACGACTGCGCAACAGGCGACGGCTTGGACCGCTGGCGGCCGTGTCAGTTTCAACTCGCTCAGGAGGGTCGGTTTCGAGGCGACGGTGATGTACACGCCGAGCGACGTCGAAGCGTCGGCCGGTGCCACAGGGGGGGGAGCCAGCATTGGGTTCGTGAATGCCCGGGCTGTCTTCTTTCTGGCGCCGCCGACGGCGCGCGCCCGATTCTATCTGGCCGGTGGTGGGGCGATCATCATCCGCAGCGGCGACTTCTACAACGCCTTCTCGGGAACCACGGACGTGGGTGCCAATGTGGCCGCGGGATTGCGGTTTAGTCTCGGTCGCGTGATCGGACGTGCCGAAGTGGAGAGCTACCTTTATTCGGTCAACCTGATGAGCGCCGGTGGATTCGAGACCGGGTCCCAATTTCAGGCGGACTTGGTCGGTTCGATCTCGGTGGCGATTCCCCTCGGCGGATAGCTAGGGTGCTCGCCGGTCCCACTACCGGTCCGCGGCCGGTGTCCCGCCGTTGGTGTCGATGCGGAACCCCCCGGCCGCGGATGTGAGCTTGTCCGCAGCTTCCGCCAAGTGGCCTGCCGAACCGGCAACTTCTTCCGTGGAAGCATTCAGCTGCTGAGCGGCTGCGGCGATCTCCTGAGCTGCCGCCGCGACGTCTTCGGTTCCATGCGACACTTCCTTCAGTTGCTCGGCGATCCCCGCGACCAGAGTCTTGAGCTTGTCGGCCGACTCCGAAATGGCCCGGCTCCAGGTGTCGCTGAGGGCGGCCTGATCCGCCAGCCGCTCCAGCCCTTCGGCTGCGGCGTGGGCGGTGTTGCGCGCTGCCAGGCCGCCCTCGGCCAGCTTGAGAAGCCGTGCTCGGGCGTTGTCGACCTGCTGCTGGACTTCGATGACTGTTTCGGCGGTTAGGCTCGCCGATTGAGCCGTCTGACCTGACAGCTTGCGGATTTCATCGGCCACCACGCTGAAGCCACGACCCTCTTCCCCGGCTCGGGCCGCTTCGATGGCGGCGTTGAGCGCCAGCATGTGAGTCTGCTTGGCGATCGTCCTGGCCTGGGTGATGAACTTCTCGATCTCCCTGGAGGATCCGGCCAGCGCATCCGCCTCGGCAACACCGAGCTCTGCTTCTTCCGTCAGCAGCATGAGATCGGCTGAGCTCTCCTCGAGTTGACGTTTGTGCTCCGTCGCCATGCGAGCAAGGACCATGTTTCGGTCGGCCGCCTCAGTGGATCCGTCGTCGAGCTCCTGGGCGATATCGAGGATCTTGGTCGCATCGTCGGCTGCCGACCGAATCAGGTCGGCCTGGGCGCTGGCCCGCTCGGTCAACTCGCTCGTGGTACCGGCGACCTCGTGGGTGGAAGCGGACATCTCCTGGGTCGACGCCGAGATCTGTTCGGCCAACGCCGCGGCTTCACCCGAGGCGACCTGAATGGCCCCTACCAGCCGCTGGAGGGCGCTAACCATGGTCTCGATCGCTACGAGGAGGCGGTCGGAGCCGTCGACTCCGCTAATCCTGCTCGAAGGCCGAAGGTCGCCCTGGGAAACCAGGACCGCCACATGTTCGGCCACAGACGCGGGGACGATGACTCGCCGCACGATCCAGCGGCTTGTGAGCGAGTGGGCGATGAAGCCGTATACGGCCACCAAGCCGGTGATCATCCACCGTGGGCTGTCCGGGGCCCAAAGTGCGAGGGCCAGGTAGACCAGTAGGGTCAAGAGGAGGACAGAGGCGACTCCGGCCCACTGGAAACGGCGAGTGAGGTCTTGGTGCAGCTCGCTCATCAGCTCCTCGGTAAGGATCGTAGCTCGCGGGGTGGGCGGGTCAGGCTCCCTCGGCCGAAATCTCAAGGATCGCGGGGGCGACCGGCTTGGTGGCCGGATCGATTCCGCATAGATTTCCCCGCTTGGCTGACCCCCCGGCGGACGTGCCGGATGGACCTTAATGTAGACCCCTCGAGCGCGTCCGCGCAAAACAGGGACGGAACGGGCCCACAATGACCGATGCGCGTGCGACATCCCAGGCACCCTACATCCCCGAGGAGGTCGAGGCCAAATGGCAGGCGCGATGGGCCGAGCTTCACACCAACGAACCCGATCTCGACGACCCGGACCGCCCGTTCTTCAACCTGATGATGTTCCCCTATCCCTCGGCCGAAGGCCTCCACGTAGGGAACATGTTCGCCTTTACCGGCAGCGACACCTTCGGGCGTTTCAAACGCCTGCAAGGCTACGACGTGTTCGAGCCCATCGGGTTCGATGCATTCGGCATACACAGTGAGAACTATGCCATCAAGGTCGGCACCCATCCTTCCGAGTTGATACCCCGGAACATCGCGAACTTCCGGCGTCAACTCCGCCGCATCGGCGGCATGTTCGATTGGCGCCACGAATTGTCCACCACCGACCCGGCGTACTATCGCTGGACCCAGTGGCTGTTCTTACAACTCTTCAAGGCCGGGAAGGCGTACAAGAAGACCGGGAGCGTCAACTGGTGTCCGGAGTGCAAGACCGTGCTCGCCAACGAGCAGGTGATCAACGGCTACTGCGAACGCCACGGTGACACCAAAGTCGAGCAACGGCATTTGGAGCAGTGGTATTTCCGGATCACCGAGTACACCCAACGTCTACTGGACGATCTCGATGACCCCGCCAAGATGGATTGGTCGGAGTCGACCACGGCCGCCCAACGCAATTGGATCGGTCGTTCCGAGGGGGCGGACATCGCCTTCGCCACTGATGCCGGGGAACCGATCCGTGTCTTCACCACCAGACCGGACACGGTCTTCGGTGCCACGTTCATGGTCCTGGCGCCGGAGCATCCGTTGGTCGAACGCCTGACCACGGACGACCGGCGCGCAGAAATCGAGGCCTACCGGGATGAGGTTGCAGCCAAGGACCTCGTGTCCCGCCGGGTCGGTGACAGGGAAAAGACGGGGGTCTTCACCGGCGGCTACGCCGTCAATCCCGCGACCGGCAATCGGATCCCGGTGTGGTTGGCGGACTATGTCCTCATGGAATACGGCACCGGTGCGATCATGGCCGTGCCGGCCCACGATGCACGCGATCTGGAATTCGCCGAAGAGTTCGGGCTCGATGTGGTTACCGTCATCGACGAGAACGGCCGGATGCAGCATTCCGGAGCGTTCGACGGTCGGCCGGCGAGCGAGGCACTGCCAGCCGTGATCAGCTGGCTCGAGGAGCAGGGGGTAGGCGAAGGCCGGGTGCAGTATCGCCTCTATGACTGGTGTATTTCGCGGCAGCGGTATTGGGGACCGCCGATACCGATCATCTACTGCGATGCATGTGGGACGGTGCCCGTACCCGAGGACGACCTTCCGGTCCTGCTGCCCCCGCTGAAGGACTTCCGTCCCGACGACAGCGGCATTTCACCGCTGGCCCGTAAGGAAGACTGGTATTTCGTCGACTGTCCGGAGTGCGGTGCGCGCGCCCGACGGGAGACGGACGTATCCGACACCTTTCTCGATTCGGGTTGGTATTATCTGCGATATCCAAGCACCGACTTCGATGACCGGCCGTTCGATCCCGAGCGAACCCGTACCTGGTGCCCGGTAACTACATACATCGGTGGAAACGAGCACGCGGTCCTGCACCTGCTGTACTCCCGCTTCTTGGCCATGGTCCTTTCCGACATGGGGCATCTCGATTTCGATGAGCCGTTCGCGAAATTCCGGGCGCACGGCCTCATCCTGAAGGACGGGCACAAGATGTCCAAGTCCCGGGGCAATGTCGTGATCCCCGACGAGTACATTGCCAAATGGGGCGCCGACACGTTCCGCCTCTACCTCATGTTTCTCGGGCCGTTCCAGGAGGGTGGAGATTTCCGCGATGAAGGCATCAGCGGCCCCCGCCGCTTCCTCGATCGGATCTGGACGCTGCTGGCCGAGGCTGCCGAATCTTCCGCGGAGGTGAGCGCTGCGCCGCGATCGGTGCTGGTCAAGTGGAATCAGACCAAGCACCGGGTGGCACAGGATCTCGAAGGGCAGAAGTACAACACCGCCATCGCGGCCCTGATGGAGCTGGTCAACACCCTGCGGGAACAGCCCGTGGCGTACCGGGACATCATTGCCGATCTGGTCGTCATGGTCGCGCCGTTCTGCCCCCACTTCGCCGAGGAATGCTGGGAACGGCTGGGGCGGGAGACTTCGATCTTCGACGGCGGATGGCCGGCCTGGGACGAAAGTCTCCTGGTCGACGAGGAAATGGAGATCGCTATCCAGGTGAACGGCAAGACCCGCTCACGGATCAGCGTTCCGCGGGACGCCGGAGAGGATCCCATCATCGAGGCCGCGCTGGCGGACCCGACCACCAGGCGTTTCCTCGAGGGCAAGGATATTCGGAAACGGATCTACGTGCCGGGCCGTCTGGTCAATCTGGTGGTGGGGTAGGGGTGGGCTGGGGGAGCGGGGAGATGGGAGAGGGACAAGGGGGGGATGCCACAACGAATCCGATGATGTCGAGCATCTAAGTGCTTGTAACATAACAGGTTGTACAATCGGCTTCGCCCTCTCCCATCTCCCGTCCCCCATCTCCCTCCTCCCCGTGCGACCGTTGGGGCGGGCGGTGCATCTCTTATTACAGTATGAATAGGGCACTAGTAGTGGAAAGCTTCCCGCTGGCAAATGCGGACACTGTGGTCGCTCGGGCGAAAGCCGGAGACCCGGAGGCGTTGGAGCAGATCTTCCGGGCCTTTGAGACGCCGGTTTACAACTTGGCCCGCCGTATCTGCCGCACCGTGGAGGATGCCGAGGACACGCTCCAGGAGACCTTTTTCGAGGTCGCGAGGAGTATCCGCAAGTTCCGGGGTGATGGGAGCTTGTGGGCGTGGGTACGCACCATTGCGAGCAGCAAGGCGCTCATGCGTCTGCGCCGGAACAAGTACCGTGATACCGACGAATTGCATGATGAGTATGTACCCCGCCGCCAGGAGGACGGCCACCTCCGCATGGATCTCGAAGCCGCGCTGGAACGACTGCCGGAGGTCTCCCGGGCCGTGGTATGGTTACACGATGTCGAAGGCTACACCCACAACGAAATTGCCGAGCAGATGGGGAAGTCCGTGAGCTTTTCCAAGTCTCAACTGTCCCGCGCCCATGTGCGGCTGCGTGGCTGGTTGGGAGGGGAGGCCACCGCATGACTCACCTGACCATGGCGCAGTTACAGGACCTGCGGGAGCCCGCGTCGAGTCCCGGCAGCCACGCCGCCCGCCGGCACTTGGAGAGCTGCCCGGCGTGCCAGGAGGAGCTGGAGAGTTTGCACCAGCTCACGGCGCAGCTCAAAGCCTTGCCGGTCTTGCGGCCGCCGCGGGATCGGTGGCCCCAGGTACGTGCCCAGGTACTCGCCCAGCGCCGTTGGCGGAGAGCCAAATGGGTCGGAATCTCCGGGCTGGCGATGGCCGCCTCCATCGCGCTCTTCCTGGTCGGGACTGGCACGACCTTGCGCCCCACTCAGGGTACGGACGGGGCGCAAGAGGACATCGCCACCGCGATGGCCCAGTCGCAGTTGCTGGAAGAGGCCCTGGATAGCTACCGGCCCACCCGACGGGTCACCGACGGACGGACGGCGACGATCGTCGCCGGACTCGAGGGGCAAATTTCCGAGATTGACCGGCAATTGCAGGTGGCAGGGATGGTGCAGTCGCGAAGCCGTGACGATGCGCTGTTGCGGTTGTGGCGGCAACGAGTCGGGTTGATGGACGCGCTGGTGAATGTGCATCTGACCCGCGCGACCAACGCGGGGTTGTAGGTCTCATGCAAAAAATGATCGGAATGCTGTCTCTGGGATTGCTGGCGGTCCTTGCCGTGCCGGTGACCTCGGCGCAGGTCATACGGCGCGGGGACAACTTGCGGCTGCGAGTCGAGACGACTGACTCGATCAACGATCTCATGTTCGGCTTCGTCACGTTGCGCCGGGCTCGCCTCGGGGTGAGCGTGAACGTGCTGGCCGCCGAGTCCGACCGGTACGGTGCGTTGATCGAGTCCGTGTCACCCAACGGCCCGGCCGACAAGGCCGGGATCAGGAGCGGCGACATCATCGTGAAGTTGGACGGCAAGTCGCTCATCCACGACTATCACACGGTGAAGGTCGAAGCTGGATCCTCCGCTCCGGGTCTCCGGCTCATTGCCCTGGCAACCGAGCTCGAGCCTTCCGACACCGTCGATGTGCAGCTCCGGCGCGATGCCACGACTCTCCAGCTCATTATCGTTCCGGACGCATGGCCGACGTTGGTTGAGGAATGGCGGACACCGCGCGGCGACTGGGGGGTAGCCTTCGGGCGAGACAGCGTGTTCGTCGAAATGGAACACAGCTACCCTCGGGTCCAGACCCGGGTGCTACGGCCCGATGGGAATACCTTCTTCTTTCGCGGATGGCTGTTCGACCTGGAGCTTGCGCCCATGAACCCCGAACTGGGGGGCTACTTCGGCACGAGTGAGGGTGTGCTGGTGATCAGCGCGCCGGTGAGCAGTGGTCTGAACTTAAAAGGCGGCGATGTAGTGCTGGCCGTCGACGGCCGACCGGCAACCGATCCGAAACATCTCCATCGGATCCTGAGGAGCTACGAGCTGGGTGAAGAGTTCCAATTGACCATCATGCGCGACCAGCGGCGCATCACCGTGTCCGGAGAACTAGGCCCCCACGAACGGTGAGACGGACTCCGGCCCTCTAGGCCTGGGGCAAACCGTCCTGCTTCTCGAACAGATACTGTTCCATGTTGGTAAGCAGGAATTTCTTGGCCTCTGGATCCTGCACATTCAACGCGTAGTGGTTGATCAAGGCTTGTTGGTGTTGGAGCCATTCGGCCCAACAATCGCTACAGATCTGCTCGAAGAGCCTTCCCCCGACCTCGTTCTGGAACGGCCTGAAGGCCATCTGGTTCCCGGTACGGCCGCAGCGCACACACTCGATGGTAGTCATGGCGGAAGATACTCACTCCGCCGGCCGGAGAACCCTGCGGTTCCTCAGGAGGCTTCGCCCCTCCGAAGGGCCCGGACCCCACTGGCCGTTCCCATGCCGGCGCCGATGCCGAACACGGCCGCCGTCATACCCGTGATCAAGGGCAGGATGGCAAGCGGCCAGGCCACCACAGCAGCCAGCAGCCCCACGGCAAGTGGCGCCAACGGTGAATAAACGGCGTCGACGAAGCGGAGCCGGCGGCGTACGAATGTCTTGGCCAAGACGAATCCGATGAACCCGACGGCCACGGATGCGATGATTGCAAACATCATGAATACCCCATTGTGTGGGTTTAGGTGTTCCATTACGGAACACCTCCCCGAAAAGATTCAATCCGCGGCTACCACCGGAGGACGGTGCTACCCCAAAGAAATCCCGAACCAAAGGCGGTCAGCAGGATGATGTCGCCCCGCTCGATTCTGCCCTCGCGAACGCATTCGTCGAGAGCAATCGGGATGGTTGCCGCGGTCGTGTTGCCGTAGCGCTGGATGTTGTTGTAGATCTGGTCGTCCCGCAGTCCCAAGCGGCGCTGCACCATGTCCGAGATCCGCAAATTGGCCTGGTGCGGGATGACCAACTTGACCTGGTCGATGGAGAGGCCTGCATTGGCCAGCACCGCCAAAGACGAGGCTGGCATCGCCTCCACGGCATGCCGGAAGACTTCCTTGCCGTTCATCCGTAACAGATGACGCCCCGCCTGCACGTCCTCACAGGTGATCCTCGGGTGATTCTTCGAGGACGGGCTCTCAACCCATAACTCGGTGGCCAAGCTGCCATCCGAGTGCAGATCGAACGCGAGGAGTCCTCGCTCTCCGGTGTCATCGCGCTCGAGGACGGCGGCCCCCGCGCCGTCGGCGAAGATCACCGCCGTATCCCGGCCTGCGGCTGTGAGGTCCATCCCCGTAGACTGGATTTCCTGGCCGACCACCAGGATCCGGCGGTATGTCCCGGTCCGGATCCAGGCGTCCGCGACCGAGAGACTGTAGATGAAACCGCTGCACTGGGTGCGGATATCTATCGCCGGAATGCTGGGCGCACCCAAGGCGTGCTGCAACAGTACCCCGTTCCCCGGGGCGAATTGATCCGGGGTGGTGGTGGCGTATACGATGGCGTCGAGATCGTCAGGACTCAGTCCCGCCATGTCGAGCGCCCTTCGGCTGGCGGCCACGGCCAGCCCTACGCCGGTTTCACCCTCGACGACCCAACGCCGCTCCCGTATTCCCGTCCGAGTGTGAATCCACTCATCGGAGGTGTCCATAATGGCGGAGAGGTCGTCGTTGGTGACGATACGGTCCGGCACATGGAAGCCGGTGCCGGTGAAATACGCACTTCTCAATACCGTCTCGCGATAGAAGTCGATCGAATATGCCGGTCGGTCGGGGGGATCAGCAAGGGGCTACGGATAGGGCGCTATTCGTAGCGTAGCGCGTCGATAGGATCGAGTAAGGCAGCCCGCCGCGCGGGCCATATTCCGAAGAAGATACCGACCGCCCCGCTGAACCCGAACGCCAGGACGATGGCACGAGGTGACACCAAGGTGTTCCACTCGGCGAAGTAGGCCAGGGCCGCGGCGCCACCGCTGCCGAGCAGAACGCCCAGGGCACCGCCGAGCAGGCACAGGGCCAGGGCTTCGATGAGAAACTGCATGAGGATATTGAGACGCGTGGCGCCCAATGCCTTCCGGATGCCGATTTCGCGGGTGCGTTCGGTAACGGACACCAGCATGATGTTCATGATGCCGATGCCGCCGACCAGGAGGCTTACTCCCGCGATGCTGGCCAACAGATAGGTGAACACCTGGGTCGCTTCCTGTTGGGTGGCGAGGATCTCCTGACGTCCACGGATACGAAAGTCGTTTGCGCCGCCCGGCGCGATCTTGTGTTCCCGACGCAATACCTGTTCGATGTCGATCATCGCCAGTTCCATCGGGATACCTTCGGCCACTTCGACGCTGATCCGGCGCAGCCGGTCGGTGCCGAAGACCCGGTACCGGGCAGTCTGAATCGGGATCAAAACCTGTTCGTCAGGGTTGGAGAAGGAGCCCGAGGACCCCTTCTCGGCGAACACGCCGATGATCTCGAACGGGATCCCGCGGATCATGACCGTCTGTTGAAGGAGGGCCTGCGGGTTGGCATCGAGCATTTCCGGAACGGCGTAGCCCAACACCGCCACCCGCTTGCGGGCTTCGTCGTCGCCCGCGGTGAACATGCGCCCGAACGCTATCCGGTAGTTGAGTACCTCAGGGTAGTTCTCGGTGGCACCGGCAACGTCGACGTTGATGTTGGTGTTGCCGTACTTGACCTGCAACCTGGATTCGATTTCCGGTACCACGGCGCTCAGGAGCGAGGCCTCCTGCGCCAGCGCCTCGGCGTCGATGACCCGGAGGCTCACCCGCTGGCTGGAAGCCACGCCGTGCGAGAAGGACTGCCCGGCATAGATGCTGAGCAGACGAGCTCCCATCGCTTCGATCTGATCCTCGACCGCGCGCTGGGCTCCGGAGCCGAGGGCCACCATGGTGATGACCGCCGCAACCCCGATGACGATACCCAACATGGTGAGCGACGATCGCATCAGGTTGACGCGAATGGACTGTAACGCGACTGCGAGTGTCTCCCCGAACAACATGGACTACCCCCGTATCCTGTCCTTACTCATGGTGCCCGTTGGCTGATGTTGGGCAGCACCAACACGGAATCTGTGGCGCTCAAGCCTTCGAGGACCTCGCTGTAGTCGAGATCCGTCAAGCCCGTCTTGATCCGGAGGATCGTGGGTGCCCCATTGCGGAGCACGAACACCAGGAAATCGGTGGCGACGCTTGCCTCGCGCTCGGCTGCGGGCCGTTCCGAGTCAGGGCCCCGCATCCCTCCGCGGTGCTCGCCCCCGCCTCTCCCCCCGTTCCCGCCCGGCTCTGCCCCGGCGTCTCCCCTAACACCCCGGAACACCTGCTGCATCACGGCTCGCTCATCAGCCGTCAACTCTTCCCCGGAGCGACGCTTGCTGCCGATGGCCTGGAACTGTGCCGCCGTGACCCCTTCTGGAAGCTCGATCTCTCTGCCGTTCGGCAAGGTGACCATCTCTCGGGAGCCGATCCCGCTAGGCGAAGCCGAGGTACCCGCGAGTTCTGGAGCGGGCGACGCCGGCGCCGGGCCGGCCGCCAGCTGGGTTCGGACTTCGTCGGCCGTCAAGCCCAATACCTCCGCGGCGGAAAACACGTCGCGCTCCGTCCGGAGAGCGTTGTTGGGTACCGCGAGCGCACCCTCGCGCCGCCCGATGCGGACCTCGACCTCGGCGTTCATGCCGGGGCGCAACAGGCCGTCCCTGTTCTCGATCTGAATCAGCACCGGGAACATGGTCACGTTCTGCTGCGTGACAGCCATCGGTTCGATCTTGAGGACCGACCCTTCAAACGGCTGATTGGGGTAGGACGCGACGGTCACGGTGGCGGCCAATCCCGGCCGGATCTTCCCGATGTCGGTTTCGTCCACCAGTGTTCTGACCTGCACCAGGCTCAAGTCGGCCATGGTGAGCAACACGGTGCCACCCGCGACGTCCCGGGTCGGGGAGGAGATGACCTGGCCTCGCTCGACGTTTTTCGAAATGATGGTGCCGGTGATCGGCGCCAGAATGTCCGTATCGGCCATCGCGATCCGGTCGTTCTCGACACCGGCCTCGGCTTGGATCAGGCCGGCCTTGGCATTGGCATAGTCGAGCAGGGTGGCCTCGTACTCCGTCTGGGTAATCGACTGCGTCTGGTAGAGTTCCTCGGAGCGACGCTTTTGAGCGTCCGCGTTATCCAGCCGCGCCCGGGCAACCTCCAGGCTGGCTTCGGACTGCAACAGGGAGTTTCGAGGGATGCGCTGGTCGATGCGCACCATCATGGTGCCACGGTCCACTCGCTGGCCCGTCTGCACGACGATTTGCAGAATCTCGCCGGAAGCCTTCGACTTGACCTCGACCGTGGTGTCGGGTTCGATCACACCTGCCGCCTGGGCCGTGACCTCGATGTCGCGCGTGTCCAGTGCCACGGTCCGGTAGACGACGACCGCTTCGGGTTCGGCGCAGGCCAGCGACGCCACCGCAGCGAGCGCCCATCTCGCGTGCTTCATGCCACCGTCTTCGTGCTGAAGTCGCGCTCGACTTTCCCGTCCCGCAGGTGGACTTGCCGCTCGGCCGTCTCAGCGATGAAATCTTCATGGGTGACCAACACTATGGTCTGACCTGCTTCATGCAGGCTATTGAAGAGCACCATGATGTCCCTACCGGTGGCCGAATCGAGGTTCCCCGTCGGCTCGTCGGCCAGCAGGATGCTGGGTTTGTTGACCAGAGCGCGGGCCACAGCGACGCGCTGACGCTGGCCCCCGGATAGCTCGTTGGGGCGGTGATCCATGCGATCTGCCAGGTTGACGCGGTGAAGCGATTCCTCTGCCAGCTCGCGGCGTTGCTTCGATCTCACACCGGCGTAGATCAACGGCAACTCCACATTGTGGAGCGCCGTCGCCCGCGGCAGCAGGTTGAAGGTTTGGAACACGAATCCGATTTCCTTGTTGCGGATCCGGGCCAGCAGGTCGTCGTTCAATTCGGAGACCCGGTGGCCATTCAACCAATACTCGCCCTCAGTGGGTGTATCCAGGCACCCAATCATGTTCATGAGCGTCGACTTGCCCGAACCCGATGGCCCCATGACGGCGACATACTCGTTCTTCTGGATGGTGAGGTCGACACCATCGAGGGCTCGCACAACCTCACCTCCCATGTCGTATTCTCGGTGCAGGTTCCGAATGACTATCACCGAATCGCGGGGAACATCGGCCGGAAGCATGGCCATCCGTTCGGCGGTGTCAGCCAGGGTTCTAGGACTCATCTGATGCTCCCGCCATTGTGTAGCGTGGTCACTGACGTCTCCCTTCGAGGGGTGCGAGCGGCCCAGATCGGGCCATTTCCATCACTTATCCGAGCCAGCAATTTTAACCCGCCTTCGGTTCAGGGCCAGGGGGGCGGCCGGCCGATGCGAATGCCCCAAGCCCTTCGCGCAAGTGCCGCCGTCCGTGGAACACCAAGGACCGGGCCGTCCCTTCCGGGCATCCAAGGGTGTCCGCCACCTCGGCGTGCGAGTAACCCTCGATATCGTGCATCAGAAGGGCCAGCCGCTGGCGTTCGGGAAGATCCGCCAGCCCCTTTTTCAGCGCTTCTCGCAGCAGGGCTTGATCGGTGGTCTCCTCCGGTGTCCGTCCTTCACCCGGAACATGATCGCCCAAGGGAAGGACCTGGCGGACGGTCCGTTTCCGGCGCAGGTCCCGGGCGGCATTGATCACGATCTTCATCAGCCAGGGGCCGAAGGGCCGCTCCGGTCGATAGCGGTCAATATGCCGCCAAGCGGCCAGGAAGCCGTCCTGCGCCGCGTCATCAGCGTCCTGAGGGTTGTCTAGAATGCCACGCGCCAAGCGCCGTGCGGCCGCGGCATGCTGTTCCACCAGCTCGCCGAAGGCATCCGCGTCCCCTCCCCCTGCCCGCACCGCCAACTCGGAATCGCTGTTTCCCATGCCACTACGTGCCATGCCCGGGTTTTGTTGACACCCCTTGGCCTGTCGTTCCGGCATCCGGACCTCGCCGGCGGAACGCTTCCATCCAGGCGCCTATGGCCAACCATACCAGTAGGATACCGAAGATGTACCCCATCACCCGGGGCACGGCCAGGAAGAGGCCGGCAAGCAGGATCAGCCCGACGCTGATCGGCAGGAAGGTGGACCGGCGAGCCCCGTTGGCCAGGGTCCTCGCCGTCAGGACCACTCGTCGCCGCCGCTCTCTGAGGGAGATCTTGTGCCGGCCCGGGGGCGACTTCGGGGGGTGTTCGGCCAAGCGGGCCGGCCACCCGGGGGGACGGCGTTGCCGTACCAACTCGGGCTTCGGGGCCAGGACGATTTCAGCGCTGTGGGAGATGTCCCGGCGAAACTGATTCTCGAGCGCCTCGGTTATGTCGTGGTCGTCAATCAGGATGTCGAGTTCGTAGTTACCCAGGAGGCTGGCAGCGTTGAGGTTGCTGGACCCAATCCGGCTCCAACGGCCGTCGGCGACCTGGGTCTTGGCGTGCAGCATCCCCCCACGCCACTCGTAGATGCGCACCCCGCTACGGAGCAGGTCGCGATACCCAATGCGAGTCAGGTTACGAACCCACTTCACGTCGCTCGTGCTGGGGACCAACAGCCGTACGTCCACGCCCTCCCGGGCAGCATTCCGGAGGGCGTAGAGCAATCGCCGGGGAGCGACGAGGTATGCGTCGGTGATCCACATCCGTTCACTGGAGCCTGCCGCGAGCAGGTCCAGAATACGGAAGATGCGACCCCGGCCGGGCTGTCCCGCCACGACCTGCACCACGACGTTCCCCATGCGGGGAATGTCGGTGGCCCGTTCGTCAGGGGGAATGAGTCCGCCCGCCCGATGCCAGATGGCGGCGAATGACTGGTCCAGGACCGCGGCGGCGGGACCATGAATTTCCACGGCGGTGTCACGCCAGGGGTTCACGCCCGCTGCGGCGTTCCCGGCCCACTCATTCCCGATGCACACGCCTCCGATGACGGCGCTCGAGCCATCCGCGACTACGAGTTTGCGGTGATCCCGGGTGATGTTGGCGACGACGTCCAGCACTCGAGGTGGGTTGAAGGCCCGCACGGCCACTCCGTGCTGGCGGAGTTGGCGCCATAGCCGGCGCGAGGTTCCCACACATCCCAGCCAATCGTAGAGCACGCTCACCCGAACCCCACGCCGGGCAGCCTCGACAAGCGCGTCGACGAACCGCCAGCCGGTCTCGTCGCTGCGGATGATGTAGTTCTCGAAATGCACCCAGCTCGTGGCCGATTCGATCAGGCCCAGCATGGCCGGGAACACCTCAGGTCCGTCGAACAACAGTTCGACCCGGTTCCCCGGGACGGGGCGGGACTGGGCGGCCCGACTTAGGGCGCGCTCGGCCAGCACCATGTCGCCGGGGGCACGTTCATCGGGCGTTGCGATCACGCCGTCTGCCCGAGTCCCAGCACCCCCTCATGCGGACGCAGGGCGGTCAGCAGAAAGGTGATGTGGTCATCCAGCGGCACGCCGAGCTCGTCGGCGCCCTGGCGGATGTCCTCTCGACTGACGCCGCGCGCGAAGGCCTTGTCCTTGAGCTTCTTCTTGACGCTCTTGAGTTGGAGATCTTCCAGACTCCGACTGGGTCGGACGAGGGCGCAGGCGACCAGGAAGCCGCACAGTTCGTCCACCGCGAACAGCGCCTTGGCCATGTCGCTGTCGCGGGGAACCCCGGTGTAGGTGGCGTGGCCCAGGATGGCGCGCTGCCAGGGTTCCGGGAATCCCTGGTCGGCCAGCAGGCGCACGCCCTCGCTGGGATGCTCTTCCGTGGCATGGTGGGCGTCGTTGGGGTAGCGCTCGTAGTCGAAGTCGTGCAGCAACCCGACGATGCCCCAGGCGTCGGCATCCTCCCCTCGGGCCTCCGCCATGGCCCGCATGGCCACCTCGACGGCGTACATGTGCTTTCGCAGCGATTCGGAATCGGTG
>JAZFYL010000282.1:0-16327 GCA_036443495.1 Gemmatimonadales bacterium
CTCTGAGGATCGCCACCGGATCGGCATAGTGCACCACCACCTCCGTGCTGTCCCCGGCGTCCACCACCCACAGGCTGTCTTCGACTTCTTTCGCCGTTGCCGCCCCGCCATCGAGCCGTTCGATGAATGATGCGATATCGTCTTTCGTGACCATCGCTTGGTTTGCCTCCACAAAGGCGTCGCTGGGCGAGGGTGATCCTCGCCTCCAGAAATGTAACGGAGCCCGCGCCGCTCCTCTACTCGCAGCCCGTCAGGCGTCGTACGGCGGCGGCGTCCACAGTTTGCCCACCTTGGGCGGTTCCGACGGCCGCGCCGGCCGCGCACTCCGCCGATGACGAGATGTAGACAGCGCCTGGCGGGTCGACCGGTCCAACCGTTCCTCCAGCATTCCCACCCGGTGGTGATCGTCTTGCAGATCGGCGACCACCGCCTCCAGGTTCTCCAGACGTTGTTCCGTTCCCCGAGACCTCCCGTCGATGCGGCGGGCCAGCGCCCGTGCCAAGGGCGTCAGGACGATGGTTGCGCCGACGATCATCGCGAGGACGATCGCGGTCGCCAGGACACCGCCGATCACCGTTCCACCCCCTTACGGCGCATGACGAACCCCCGTCGTTTCATCGGTCTGTTCCAGGGGCATCGCCTTGGGTATCTGGGCCTGCGACAACAACCGCTCGGTAAAGTCCAGGCGTTCATGGAGATCGCTGAGCTCCCCCTGGACGGCGTTGAGGTCGCCCGACTCGAGCCCCTCCAGATCGACCACCCGCTGTTCCAGTTCTTCCAGTCGCGCCGTATCGGCCCCGCTGAGCCGCCGGGCCCAAGCCTTCGCCAGCGGCCGCAGGATGAGCACGGCCGCGACGAGGCACCCCAATGCGACGATGATGATAACCTCTTCGGGAGGGCCCGGGTTGGGGAAGACGACCACCGGGGCAGGAACCTGTACCATCAGCATGTGCGCGACTCCTCAGCCAAGAGTGTTCGTGTCGTGGGAGCCGGCGACCCGTTCCGGGTGTTTGGTTTCCGCCAGGAGGCGCTCGGCGAAGTCGACCCGCTCCTCCAGTTCTTCGATGCGGCGGCCGCTGTATTCCAAATCGGCGACCCGCTCGCGCAGATGCTCCAACTCCTCATGGTCCCCGTCGACACAACTGCAGCCCCCCCGGCTACGGCCGCCACCCAACCGACGGGACATGCCCCTGGCCATGGTCATCACGAAGATGAACACGGCGATCGTCCCCATGACCCCCATGAACGAAAAGACATCAGGATCCATTGTTCCTCCGCTCAGCTCTCGCCCGTCAGATCGTTGGCGCTGTCCAGCAACCCGACTGATTCGTCGCGTCGTCCCGCCGACAGGGTTTCCTGCTCCAGCCGAGCCAGCCGCTGCTCGACCCCATCCAGCTCATCCAATACTTCCTGCTTCGCGCGCTCCACCCGCCGGTCGATGACTCGCATCATCACCGTGCTCGAGTAGACCGCCCCACCGGCCAGGACCACGGTCATCGCCACCCAGAAAAGCGGCCATAACCAGTCACCCGACACGGTCCACTCCGTCCTGGCCCGCCGCGGTCACCTCATCGGACGGTTCCGGAAGGATCGCCCTGCCCCTTTCGTTGGCCAACAGGCGCTCGGCGAATTCCAGGCGCTCTTCCAGTTCCGCCAAGTGCTGTTCCGGCTCGCGGGCCAACAGATCCCCGACTTGGCCTTCCAACTCCGCGACTCGCTCGTGAAGGTCCTCGAGTTCCCCAACCGCTCGCTGGGCACCGCCGGTCAGCTTCTGCTGCATGGCATGGAGCAGCATTATCATCAAGTAGATGCCGCCACCGGTCAACGCCAGCGTGAACATCACACCCATGAACCTCAGCACGCCTTCATCAAACATTGAGTTGGCTCCTGCGTCCTCAGGGTACCGAGACTTCGTCCGTGGCTTCCGGCGGCAAGGCTTTCATGTCTCCCTTGGCCAGCAACCGCTCGGCAAAATCCAACCGCTCTTCCAGCTCGGCTACCCTCGCGATAAGCTCGTGGTCCGATCCTGCGGGGTCATGCTCCTCCAGCTCCGCCACCCGGTTACGCAACTCCTCGAGTTCTTCTTCGGCCGGGGAGGCTCCGCCCAACATCCTTCGCCTGACCACCTCAACGCCAGTATACGCGAGATAACCGATGGTACCCGTCACGAGGAGAAGCCCGAACAGCGGGACAAGGATTGCCATCATCTCCATCGCATCACTCATGGGGGAACCCCTTCGGGACAGGAGTGCCTTCAGTCAGCTGGTCCTGCCCCCGCTTGTCGGCCAGGAGCCGCTCGGCAAAGTCCATGCGCTCGTGGAGCTCCGCCACCTCGGCCCGGAGGTCGTCCAACTCCTGATAGACCTCACCATCTATATCGGCCGCCCCCCTACCCCGAATGCGGTCGGCGATCGCCTTGCCCACCGGACTGATAGCGAGAAGGAAGGCGGTCCCACCGCCGAAGATGAAGAAAATCGCCAGCACGCCCTCCATCTTCAGCCTCCATCCGTGGTGGTAGACCCGACCTCGTCGCGGCGGCGCTCGGTGCTGGCCGACAAGAGCCGTTCGGTGAAATCGACCCGCTCGTTAGTCTCCCGGAGCTCGTCCGCCAACCCTGCCACGACGTCCCGTAGTTCCATGACCTCGTCTTCGAGATGGTCCGCATGGTCCGCATTGCCGCTGATCCGCCTCCCCAAAGCCTGCCCGACCGGTCCCCGGAACACGCGCACGAACCCCCATGTCAACATGCCCATCATTATCATGCCGGTCGCCATGCCGGCCAGTGGGACGAGATCGTGCATCAGCCCTGTTCTCCTCGCTAGACGGGTGTGGCGAGGCCCTCTTCGGGCGTCGCCTCCCATGCCGGCTCATCTGCCGGAGGCGTCGAGCCTCCACCCCGGGCAATCATCCGCTCGGCGAAGTCCAGTCGTTCCTGGTAATCGAGTATCTGCGACTCCATGCCTTCCAAACGGTCCTCGAGTTCGCCCAGGTGACTCTCATCCATCGCACCTTCCCCGCCGATCCGGCGGGCCAGCGCCTTGCCGATCGGCGATCGGCCGAGTCTTACCAGACAGAACATCGTCATGGCCATGACCGGGAGAATCATGACGGCAAGGAACTCGTAGGCGTCTGGAGGCAGAACCATCGTCAGCTTTCCCCTATTAAGGATAACGTTTGGACCGTGCCCGTCCCAATAACGGAACCCACATCATAGACGGCAGGACGTTTCAAAATGTTTCATCGACGGGCGGTAAGGTGGTAGGGCGGTCAGGCGGTCTGACCCGCTCTGTAACTACCACCACCGCATAACTTTAGGCGATCCGATCTCACACCGGCTAGCCTGTCTCCCCCCATTCCGTCCGCCGGTCCGTCGGTCCGCCTGACCGCCCGTCCGTCAGTCCGCCCGTCCGCCCGTCCGCCGAGGCTTGATTTGCACCAGTCGCTCCCGTGCGAGCCTCCGCCCGGTCGGCGTGGCCGCCAAACCGCCGCCGGCCGTCTCACGGTAGCGGACGTCCATGGACCGGCCGATCTCCCCCATCGTATCGATGACCTCGTCCACCGGAATGGGGAATTCGATGCCGGCGAGAGCCATTTCGATGCCGGCAAGCGCCATGGCACCTCCGGTCGCGTTGCGGTACACGCAGGGGACTTCAACCATACCGCCGAGCGGATCGCACACCAGCCCCAGGGTCCCCTGCATCGTGAGCGCCGCGGCATGGCCGGCCTGGCTCGGTGAGCCGCCCAGGATTTCCGTCCCGGCGGCTGCCGCCATGGCGGCCCCCACCCCGGTTTCGGCCTGGCAGCCCCCCTCGGCGCCGGACAATGAGGCACGGGCGGCCGACACCGCCCCCAATAGTCCCGCGACCGCCAGGCCTTTGACCAGGACGTCGTCCCCAATGTTCCTGCGGTTGCCAAGGGCCAGCAGCACGCCGGGAAGAACCCCGGCACCGCCGGCGGTAGGAGCGGCCACGATGACGCCCATGGCCGCGTTTACTTCCTGAACTGCAAGCGCGCCGGCCAGCACTTCGTTGAAGAGGGTCCCCGCCATCGGCCCGCTCCCCTGCCGCAGTTTGGCGGCATCTCCGCCGACGAGTCCACTGACGCTAACGAGGTCGCCCTCGAGGCCCTGTGCCACGCCCCGGCGCATGACCGACAGAGCCCGGGTCAGCTGTGCCTCGATTTCCTCGCGGGTGGCAAGGCCGCGATCGGCCTCGGCCCTGAGGACTATCTCCGCCAGAGAAACGCCTTCCTCCTCGGCCAACTCGATGGCTTCGTTGACGGAATCGAACATCAGGTCACCCGGTCGACCACGCGGGCCCAGGCAACACCGGGAATCGCTTCGATGTCGCTCACGGCCACCGCACTTGGCACGTTATCCAGTTCGTAGATATGAATGGCATCGCCACCACGGCGGCGACGGGAGGCTCGCATGGCGGCGATGTTCTCACCATCGCGGGCCAGGACCCCACTGGCCGCCGAAACAATCCCAGGTTCGTCGGTAGCGATGAAGATGAGAGTAGGCAAGTCGCCACTGGTCGCTACGGGGTACCCGTCAATATCCGTAATCAGGATCCGTCCGGCGCCGAGTGACGAGCCGGTAACCGTGACCTCGGAGCCGGACCGTTCCACCGTGAGGCGAGCGGTGTTGGGGTGTACGTCGCCCCGCAGCTTGACGGTGTCGAATTCGATGGCCAGGCCCATGTCCTCGGCCAGTGTCAGGCTGTCACGCAACCGTTCGTCATCCGGAGCCAAGCCGAGCAGGCCACCGGCAAGAGCGCGATCGGTGCCGTGACCGGCCCCGGTCCGTGCGAATGACCCGTGAAGCTCGATGCGAGCCTTGTCCGGTTGCCCTCCCACCAGGCGGCGCACGAACAACCCGATACGGCAAGCCCCCGCCGTGTGAGACGACGAGGGCCCGACCATGATCGGCCCGATGATATCCAGGATTGAAACCATGAGTCTGCGGAGGGCGGCGGAAGGCTGCGGAAGGCGGCGGAGGGCGGTCGCGCCCCGCTTCTCACTGCCCTCCGCTGCCCTCCGCTGCCCCCCGCTGCCCTCCGCTTACATGAGTTCGACCGACTCGATGGCGCCGAGCGAAACCGCGATCTCGGTTTCCTCCGACCCCGGTGGCAGGAGATAGACCTCATGAGCCGTGATGTCCGTGTCCACGCTCGTGGGGATTCCGACCACTTCCACCTGGTTGGCGGTGAGAATGCGCACCGGCTGATCGTTTCCGCCGGCGTAGCCAAGGACAGCGACTATCTCCTCGTATGTCATGGGAGCCTCCGGCCGAGGGTATATCCCTAATCTAGGACCTTGGCCGGAGGGGCGATAGGAACAGCGGTGGACGGTGGACAGGGAGGCTGGCCAAGGCCCCCCAGCAGTCCTCCATCTACCGTCCACCGCCCTCTGTCCACCGTCCACCGTCTTTACGGCGTCGGCTCCTCCTCCTGGATATTCTTGGCGAAATCTCCGGCCTTGACGATCGTCATCTGCGAGACGTCGAGATTGCGCTGCATCGCGCTGGTGATATCGTCCGAGGACAATCCGGCGATCGCCGCTTCGACTTCCGCGTCGTATTCCAGCGTGCGGTCGTCGTACAGCGCACCGGCCAGGGCTCCGGCCAGCTCGTTGTCCTGCGCCCGGCTCACGTTGCGGGACTCCAGGTACCCGGACTTTGCCGCCTCGATTTCCTCGTCGGTGAAGCCTTCCGCCAAGGCCCTCTCGATCTCCTCCATGAAGGCGACTTCTAGCGGCTCCACGTTTTCGGGAGCGTAGATGGCGAATCCGAGGAAGGTTCCGTTCTCGTCCTGGGACGAGGCGAAGAACTGCGAGCCTACTCCGTAGCTCAGGCCCTCTTCCTGCCGGATGCGGGTCGCCAGCCGGGAATTGAGGAAACCTCCGCCCAGCATGTAATTCGCCAACACCATGGCCGGATAGTCGTCGTCGGTGTCGCCCAACGGCATGGTCGTCCCGACCAGGAAAATGGCGTTGGCCTTGTCCGGCGTCTCCAGGCTGATATTGGCCGGCTCCACCGCCTCGTACGGGTCGGGGACCCGCTGATACTCTCGGGGGCTGGCCCAGGATCCAAAGATGGTTTCGACGACGGGGAGAATCTCCTCGGGATCGAAATCGCCGACGACCGCCAATTCACCGGCTCCCACACCATAGAAGTCGGCATAGAAGGTCTTGGCCTCTGCCACCGTCGCGGTGCTGAGGTTGACGATCTCTTCGTCGAATGTCGGGATGTACCTGGGGTGCCCCTCCGGGTACGGGGTGAGGTGCCTCCGGAACGCGCGGAGACCCTGTTGAACCGGCTCCGACTTCCGCCGCTCCAGGTTAGCCAGGCGCTCCTCCCTGAGCTCGGCGAACTCGGCCTCGTCGAAGCCGGGTTCGTGCAGCACCTCGCCCACCAACTGCAGCACCGCGGCCAGGTTTTCCCGCGTGGTCTCGACGGAGAAGTTGGCTGAGGACACGCCGCCACCAACACGAACCCGGGCCTGGAGCTGGTCGAACTCGTCCTTCACTTCCTGCCGGCTCTTGGTCGCGGTGCCCCGCAACAACATCCCACCGGCGTAGTCAGCCGCGGCGGTCTGGTGCATCAAGGCACTTTCGGAACCGAAGTGAATCCTCCCGCTCACCCTCACTGCCTCCCCGCGGGTCTTCTTGGGTAGCAGGGCGACCTTGAATCCGTTGTCGAACGCGACGCGGGTGGTGCGCGACTCCACGTTCGCCACGGACGGGTCGAACTCCTCGCCCACGGCGAGGTCGGTTCGTCCTTCGTATCCGGCCACCATGACGCCGACGTCCAGCGCGAGCGGGATCTCTACTCGGTCGGGGGTCTCGGCGGGTATGAACCGACCGATGGTGCGGTTGGCCGGCTTGAGGTAGGTGGTGGCCACGGCCTGCACGTCCGCTACCGTGACCTCGCCGATGCGATCGCGGTGGAGGAACATCAGCCGCCAATCGCCCATCGAGGCCCATTCACTGAGCTGCATGCCGATCCGATCGGAGGCGTTGAACCCCAACTCGATGTTCTTGAGCAGGTTGGTCTTGGCTCGCTCGACTTCCTCCTCGGTGATCGGGTTGGCCGTGAAATCCTCGAACGTATCGATCATGGTGTTGGTAGCCTGATCGAGGTCGCCCTCCATCCGCACCTCGGCGAAGGACAGCAGGAAGCCCGGTTCGCGCAACTGGAACGCGAACGAACCTATGTTGGCCGCCAGGCCCGGCTTCACCAAGGCCTGGTACATGCGCCCCGACGGCTCCGAGGACAGGACCTCGGCCAGAACGTCGACCGCGGCGAATTGAGGATCCGACCCCGCCATGACCTTGTAGACCGCCATGGCTAACTGGGTATCCCCCACCCGTCTCACAGTCACCGAGCGCTCGCCGTCTTGCGTGGGATCGAGCGTGTAGGTATTCCAGATCTTCATGTCGCCGGTGCGATCCGGCCGCGGTATGGCGCCGAACTTCTCGACGACCAGTTCCAGGGCCCGGGCCTCGTCGAAATTCCCCGCTACCACCAGGACGGCATTGTCGGGTTGATAGTACTTGCGATAGAACCCCTGGAGCCGTTCGATGGGGACGTTTTCCAGGTCCGCCCGCGCGCCGATGGTCGACTTGCCGTAGTTGTGCCACAGGAAGGCCGTCGACAAGGTGCGTTCCATGGTCACGCCGAACGGGTCGTTCTCGCCCAACTCGAACTCGTTGCGGACCACGGTCATTTCCGATTCCAGATCTTCACCGGAAATGAAACTGTTGACCATGCGATCGGCTTCGAGGTCGAGCGCCCAGGTGAGATTCTCGTCAGAGGCCGGGAACGTCTCGAAGTAGTTGGTACGGTCGTACCAGGTCGTTCCGTTGGGCCTGGCGCCGTGCTCGGTCAACTCTTGCGGGATGTCGGGATGGTTGGGCGTCCCCTGGAAGACGAGGTGCTCCAGCAGGTGGGCCATGCCGGTCTCGCCGTACGCCTCGTGCCGCGAGCCCACGTAATAGGTGATGTTCACCGTCGTCGTCTGCTTCGACAGGTCGGGGAACAGTAGCACTTCGAGACCGTTGTCGAGGGTGTACTGGGTGATGCCCTCTACGGTAGCCCCTTGCGTGACCTCCTGGGACACCACCGGTGTCGCCAGGTAAACCACGCCGGCCAATGAGATGGCCAGTCGTTGGACACTGCGCCTTACATCGTGGCTCAACATGACTCCCACTCCTGGAAAAAGTCGTAGTTAATTCTACACCAATCGCCGGGGTTCAACTATGGCACCAGACTCACGTCCCGCTGGCCGTCTTCACCCAGATGCTCGAGGATGTAGGCCGTCAGCATGGTCCTGAGGTGGAGTGTGGCGCCACCACCGACGATACCGTGCGTCCGATTGGGGTACTCCATCATCCGGAACTGCTTGTTCGCGGCCACCAGCGAGTTGACCAGCGCTTCGGTATTCTGATAATGCACGTTGTCGTCGCCACCCCCGTGGACCACCAGCAGATTGCCGGACATCTGGTCCGTATAGCTCAGCGGCGATCCCTTATCGTACCCATCCGCGTTGTCCTGCGGCAGGCCGTTATACCGTTCGGTGTAGATCGTGTCGTAGAACTTCCAATGGGTCACGGGCGCAACGGCCACGGCGGTACTGTACACGTCACCGTGTTGAAAGAGCGTGTTGAGGCTCATGAACCCGCCGTAACTCCAACCCCAGATACCCACCCGATCCGAGTCGACATACGGCCGCTCCGTGATGACCCGGGCGGCAGCGGCCTGATCGTGGGTCTCCACCACACCGAGCTGACCGTATACGATTTTGCGGAAGTCGCGGCCCCGGGCCCCCGTCCCGCGGTTATCGATGCTCGCGACGATCACGTCCTGCTGCGTCAACAGCAGGTGCCACAGATAGGTCCTGCCGCCCCAACTATCCCGGACCGTCTGGGAACCAGGACCGCCATATACGTAGAACAGTAGGGGATACTGCCGAGTCGAATCGAAGTTGGGCGGCTTCATCATCCAGCCGTTGAGCGATATCCCCTCGCCGATGTCCACGCTGAAAAACTCGGCGGGACCGCGATCGAGGGCCGCTATCCGTTCACTCAGTGTGGCGTTCTCGACAACTACCCGTTCGACCTCGTGGCCCGGCAGGCGTACTAGGTCGGTGACCGGCGGCTGGCCGAAGGCGTGGTAGGTGTGAAACGCCCACTCGAGGTTGGGTGCGGCGTTGTAACTGTGCGTGCCGTCGAGATCGACCTGGGACAGCCGCTCCAGCTGACGCCGCCCTGCCAGCGGAGTGCGATAGAGATAGCGCCGCATGGGATTGTCGGGTGACGCGATGAAATACAGCCATTCCTCATCGTCGTCGACGCCGATGATGCTGAGCACGTCGTAGTCGCCGGGCGTCAGCAGGGTGCGGGTCCGGCCATCGCGAGAGACTCGATAGGCGTGGTTCCAGCCGTCTTCCTCGCTGGCCCACAGGAAGAAGGCGCCGTCATCCAACCAGGTAAAGTCGTCGACCGTTTCCACCCAGGTACTGTCCCGCTCGGTGAGCACGGTGTGGACGTGACCGGTCGCCACATCGCCGATCAACAGATCCAGGGTGTTCTGCAACCGGTTGAGCCGTTGCATGACGACCTGGTCCGAGTTGGCCGCCCACTCCATGCGCGCGATGTAGTAGTTGCGGGAATCACCGGGCATGGCAAACCAGGTCACCCCGCCGCCCTCGGCGGACACCACCCCGACCCGAACCGCGGAGTTCGTCTCACCGGCCTTGGGATACTGCACCGGATTGATTTGCGAGTAGAGCGAGTCGGTGTCGTCGATCAGGTTGAAGTCGCGCACCCCCTCAGCGTCGAGCTGCCAGAAAGCAATCCGCTTACCGTCGGGGCTCCAGCGCCACCCATCGCGCAGGCCGAACTCCTCTTCGTAGACCCAGTCGAATGTGCCGTTGATGATCGTCCGCGAGCCGTCGGCGGTGAGTCGGGTCGTCCGGGCCGTGCGGAGATCCTCAACATAGAGGTCGTTCTGCCGCACGTAAGCGACCCGGTCTCCATCGGGGGAGAACTTGGCGAACATGAGCGACGACTCCGGCGCCCGGGGACCCCCTAGTTTTTGTAGTAGACCGCTGGCGCGGTCGAGCACCCAGTAGTCGCCACGCGTGTTTTGGCGCCAGACGCGCTGGCTGTTGTTGAAGATGAGCACCCGTTCCAGTTCGTCACTCCATACGTAGCTCCGGATCGTCAAGGGGACGCTGTCCCGGGTCGGCGTCAATTCGCTCGCCGACACGAAGACGATGCGCTGGCCCGTCTCGGTGTCGTAACGAACGATCTCTCGGCCTGCTCCCGAGTCTGCGCTTTCGAGGGTGGTGTAGGAGGAACCGTCGCCCAGCCACCTGACCGGGCCGAACCGCTCGCTGGCGAAGTACCGGGAACCGTAGATGCTGTCTACGGTGAGCCGGGTGAGGGGCGTTTCCTGCGCCTGGGCGATCGTGGAGATGCCGGCCAGGAGTGCAGCGCACAGGGCGAAGCGGAACCGTTTCGTCATTGTCATATCGGTAGGTTGAGTGGCGTGTGGAGAATGATGTGTGGACCCTGAAAAGGCCCTGAAGGAACTACGAAGAATACCTGTCGGCCGATTCACCCGTACCAACGAATGTCGCACAATGGGACATTCCGGATGCCGAACGATCCAGCTGGGGCTTCCCATCCTGAGTTTCATCCCGTCCGGCCGGCGTCATGGCCCGCGGCCTCGAGCACCTTTCGGAGGAAGGTAGCGGTGTACGAGGCCTCGGACTTCGACAGCTCTTCCGGCGGGCCTTCGGCCACCACTTCGCCACCATTATCGCCACCCTCGGGGCCCATGTCGATGATCCAGTCGGCCGTCTTGATGACATCCATGTTGTGTTCGATGACGATCACGCTATTGCCCTTGTCGACCAACCGGTGGAGCACCTCCAGCAACATGCGGACGTCCTCGAAGTGAAGTCCCGTGGTCGGTTCGTCGAGGATGTAGAGCGTGCGCCCGGTATCCCGCTTGGACAACTCGGTGGCCAGCTTCACCCGTTGAGCTTCACCGCCCGACAACGTGGTGGCCGACTGGCCCAGGTGGATGTAGCCCAAGCCCACGTCGTTCAGCAGCTCCAGCTTGTCCGCGATGCGTCGCTGGTTGGTGAAAAACTCGAGTGCGTCCTCCACGGTGAGATCCAAGACATCGGCAATGCTCCGGCCCTGGTAACGGACCTCGAGCGTCTCGCGATTATAGCGCCGGCCCCTGCATACCTCGCAGGAGACATACACGTCGGGCAGAAAGTGCATCTCGATCTTCACCAGACCGTCGCCATGGCACGCCTCGCACCGCCCGCCCTTGACGTTGAACGAGAAGCGGCCCGGCCCATAGCCCCTCATCTTCGCCTCGGGAAGACCGGCGAACAGTTCGCGAATGGGCGTGAACAGCCCGGTGTAGGTCGCCGGGTTGGACCGGGGAGTCCGGCCGATGGGGCTCTGGTCGATATCGATGACCTTGTCGATCTGGTCCAATCCCTCGATGCGCTGATGAGTGCCCGGGACGACCTTGGCACGATAGAAGTGCCGCGCCAATGCCCGATACAGGATATCGGTCACCAGGCTCGACTTGCCGGAGCCGGACACCCCGGTGATCGTCACGAACAGGCCGAGTGGGATGTCGACGGTGAGGTCCTTGAGGTTGTTCTCGGCCGCCCCCACGATACGAAGCCGGCGCTTGGGGGTCCGGAGGCGGCGGGCCGGCGGGATCGGGATGCGCAGTTCCCGTCGAAGGTACCGGGCGGTCAGAGAGGTGGGATGACTGATGACTTCCTCGACGGTGCCCTCAGCCACCACCTCCCCACCGAACCGCCCGGCCCTCGGGCCCAGGTCGATCACATGATCTGCCATGCGGATCGTCTCTTCGTCGTGCTCCACCACGATGACGGTATTGCCCAGGTCCCGGAGTTCGGACAGCATCCCAAGCAAACGTTGGTTGTCCCGCTGATGCAGGCCGATGCTCGGCTCGTCGAGGATGTACAGCACCCCTACCAGTCGCGAACCGATTTGCGTGGCCAGCCGAATGCGCTGGGCCTCACCCCCGGAGAGGGATCCCGCGGGCCGTCCCAGGGTCAGGTATTCCAGACCGACGTTGCGCAGAAACCGCAGCCGGTCACACACTTCCTTGAGAATCGGACCGGCGACGTCGGCCGCCAATCCCGGACGGCCATTGTCACCGAGCGGCACGGCGTCGAAGAACGCCAGCGCCTGATCGATCGACAGGTCCACCACCTCCCCGATGTTTCGCCCGTCCAGGAGTACCGACAGGCTTTCCGGCTTGAGTCGTTTGCCGCCGCAGGCATGGCATGGCTGTTCCACCATGTACTCGCTGAGCGATGATCGTACGGCATCGCTGGACGTCTCCTGGTAGCGACGTTGTACGTTTTCGAGAATCCCCTCCCACTCGCTCTCGAAGGATTTTCTCCCCGCCGCCTTGAATTTGAGTTTCCGGCCGGGAAGCCCGTGCAGCAGTCCTTGTTGGGCCTCGTCCGACAGCTCGCCCCACGGCGTGTTGGGATCGAACGCCATCGCCTTGGCCAGCGTAGGAAGGACGGCCCGGCGGAGATACCCCGTCGGCTCACCCCATGGGAGGACCACTCCTTCCAGAATGGAGATCCGCGGATCGGCCAGGACCAGTTCCGGACTCACCTCGCGTTGGGTGCCGAGCCCATGGCAGTCGGGACACACGCCGAAGGGTGAGTTGAAGGAGAACTGGCGTGGCTCGAGTTCCGGGAGCGACAGGCCGCATTGGGGACAGGATAAGCGCTCGGAGAACAACACCGACTTCCCGTCTGCATCCCTCGAGTCGTAACGCACGACCTCCACCACCCCGTCCGCCACCTTGAGAGCCGTCTCGACCGAGTCGCTGACTCGGGAGCGGTCGGACGGACGGACGGTCAGGCGGTCGACGACCACCGATATCGTGTGGTTTTTGCGGCGGTTGAGGGTCGGCACATCCGCCAGGTCGTAGGTGACGCCGTCGACCTGCACCCGCACGAACCCGCGCTTGCGGATATCCTCGAACAGACTCTTGAACTCCCCTTTGCGACCCCGCACCAGCGGAGCCAGGACCTCGATCCGCGTACCCTGTTTCCAGCCCTGAACCGTCCCGGCAATTTGAGTGGCACTCTGGCGTTCTACCGGGGCGCCATCGTTGGGGCAGTGGGGCACCCCCACCCGGGCCCAGAGAAGCCTCAGGTAGTCGTAGACCTCGGTGACGGTTCCCACAGTGGACCGCGGGTTGTGGCCGGTGGTCTTCTGCTCGATGGAGATGGCGGGGGAAAGTCCTTCAATGGCATCGACATCGGGCTTCTCCATGAGGCCCAGAAATTGCCTAGCATAGGCCGACAGCGACTCCACATAGCGACGTTGGCCCTCGGCGTAGATGGTATCGAAGGCGAGGGAGGATTTGCCGGACCCGCTGAGCCCCGTGATGACGGTCAGCCGGTTCCTGGGCAGCGCGACGGAGATATCCCTGAGATTGTGCTCCCGGGCCCCGCGGACAGTTAAGAACTCATCTGGCATAGCCTAGGAAAATAGACGGGGGCCAGCACCAGATTCAATGGGCGGGGTGGTGACGGGTAGCGGGTGGCTGGAAATGGATGCGGTTGGCTACTGGCCACAAGCCACCCGCCAAAAGGCCACCCACCACTAGCCACCCGCCGATTCTGGCCATACCATACGAGACGAACACATTTTCGACCCCATAGGGGGTAGGTGAGGCCGAATGCGTCGTAACCGGCGCGGCCGCAGCAGCGGCCGAGAACAATCCGTCGAAGAGCACTACGACACCCATGGCATGGAGGCCGAGCCCCTGCCGCAGGAGCCCGACGACAACTTTCCGCTCAGACCCTTCGCCGAACGGGAAGTCCACGTCGACGAACTGCCGGATGTACCGCTGACCGACAAGGGACCGGACCCTGCCCGCATGCTGCGGCGCGCCCGCCGGGCCGCTCGGGGCGGACGCCGGAGTGACGCGCTCCAGGCCTATCGCGATCTCCTGGAAATTGCCCAGGACAGCCTCGAGGGGCGGCTCGAGTTGGCCCGGCTGCTGGAAACGTCCGGCGAAATCGATGCGGCGCTCACCCAACTCAGTCGGGCGGTGGACCTCGCCCCGGACAAGCCCGAGGTTCTGACGGAGCGAGGAGCCCTCCGGGCGAGACTCAAGCACTATGTGGAAGCCGAAGCCGATCTGACCCGGGCCCTGCAGCTGGATCCCTCATACGCCCCCGCCCTCTTCCACTCCGGCTTGGTCCAGCTCCGCAAGGGCCGGGCACAGGGTGCCGCCGCCAGTTTCCGCCAAGCGCTCGCCGGCCGAGACGACCTGCCCGGGGCCTACTTCTATCTGGGTGAGGCCTTGAACCTGCTGGGCGATTTCGAGCCCGCCATCGACGCTCTGGAACGTGCCACCGAGCGTGAGCCCGGGGAATCCCGCGGCTACCAACTACTTGGCCGAGTCCTCGATAGCTGCGGTCGGCCGGAAGAAGCAATGATCATGTACCGGAAGGCCAGGGAGGTAGGCCGCCGTTGATTCGGGTGGTGGTGGATGACCTGGCGTTCCTGGAGGTCGATGCCGTCCTGCGTCCCGCAAATCACACGCTGGAGCCGGCGTCCTCCGTGTCGAACCGCCTGGACCAGATGGCCGGCCGGGCATTTGCCGATGTCCGACAGGTGGACACGCCACTCGAGATCGGATCGGCCGTCGTCACCACGGCCGGCGAGCTGGCGGCGCCCTACGTCCTGCACCTGGTGATCAGCACCGATCAGGCCAATGCCGACCGGACGTCGGTCCGGCGGGCCCTGGAGTCCGCCTGGCATCGCACCACCGAGTGGCAACTGGCCCGGGTGGCCATGCCGCTGGTCGGGTCGGGAGCCGGACAACTGACCCTGGAAGATGCGGCGGAACTGTTGCAGAGTTCCTTACGTTCCCGTCCTCAGGCCGACTATCCCACCGAAGTCCAGCTGGTGGTCGATCGAGATGCCGACAAGGATCTCATTGACGAAGTGCTCCGGAGGGGCACCTGAGCCGCCGCGCGTCTGTCTACCTCACGGTAGCGGTCTGGCTCGGCGCCATGGGTTGGCTGGTGGTCAGGGAATATCGAACCTCATCTGCCGACTTACTGCTGGACGCTGCGTTGAGCCTCCCGCCTGGTGCGACTTTCTTCGCCGTGTCGCTGGGCGATCGCCAGATCGGTACGGCGTCGATCACCACCGACACTCTCGTCGACGGCGTACGCGTGGTGTCGCGTCTCGATCTCGACTTGCCCTTCGCTGGTCAGACCTCGCATCTCATCTCGTCGACCGATGCCGTCTATTCCCGCGATCTCCGGCTCAACACCTTCATCCGCCGGGCAACCGGCGCCGTGCCATCTTCGGTCATGGAAGGGCGCGTGGCCGACGATTCGGTTCTCACGCTCCGCCTGGGACGGCCGCAGCTGGAGCCCGAGCAGACCATGCGGCAGCCGATTGACGGGTTCCTCATGCTCGCCTCGGCGATCCCGTTCCGGGTTGCGCTGGAAGGCAACCTTCGCGTGGGCCGCGAGATCGAGACCAGGGTGGTCGATCCTACGACGTTGAGCCTGCGGATCGATCGCGCCCTGATCGTCGCCGATTCGATCTTCGTGGTCCCCGATAGCGCCGACCTGGATTCCGTGTCCGGTAGATGGGTTCCGGCAACGTACGATACCGTGCGTGCCTACCGATTCGACCAGACCCTGTACGGGCTGCCACTGGAGACCTGGGTGGACCAATCCGGGTACGTCGTCTACGCCAGCTCCCCGCTGGGATTCACGCTCGAGCGTTCCGCGTTCGAGTTGGCGAGCGAGAACTATCGCCGGGACCAGCAGGAGGGCCCGCCTGTGGCCGACGACCGCGCCTGGCCCGCCCGGGCGCTGACCTCGTCGACCAACCGCGCACAGCGCGTAGAAAAGATGACGGCCGTGCTCGACGGAGGGCCTGCTCCCGGGGACTCGGCGGCGTGGGCGGCGTTGGATCTCGGGACACCGTGGCAAGGGCATTTCGGGGACACGGTGCGAACCTCCATTCAACCGGAATTCGACACCATTCCGGTGCTGGTCATGGACTACCACCTGCCCTACCCGGATGAGAGCGTGTGGCAGGGCCTCGAGCCAGGAGCATACGACGGTGACGATCCGCTGATCGGGGCCCGGGCCCGGAGGATCATCGGTCGAGAACGCCGCGTCATGCGGTCGGTGGAGCTGCTGACGCAATGGGTAACCGAGGAGGTAGCGCTGACCCCTGTGCGAGGGTCGGCCACCGCGTC
>JAZFYL010000283.1:0-10977 GCA_036443495.1 Gemmatimonadales bacterium
TCGCCGGTACCGGGGTGATCGTCGAGCTGCCCGGCGAGACCGGACGGCCCCTGATCGCGATCCGGGCAGACCTGGATGCCCTGCCGATCGACGAAGAGACCGAACTACCCTTTGCGTCCGAAACTGAAGGCGTCATGCACGCGTGCGGCCACGATGGCCACACCAGCATGGCTCTGGGGGCGTTGGAGTTGATGTCGCAGGATCCGGACAAACGCGGACCCGTCCGGTGCATTTTTCAGCCTGCCGAAGAGGTCGCGGCCGGCGCGCTCGCCATGATCGAAGCCGGCGCGTTGGACGGGGTGGCCGCCATCTTCGGCATCCACGTGGACCGTCACCATTCCACCGGCACGATCGTGGTGCACGATGGGGTCGTCAACGCCTCGACCGACATGTTCAAGATCGAAATCATCGGACGTGGCGGGCACGCTGCCCGGCCGCATGAGAGCGTCGATGCCGTGGTGGTTGGGAGCCTGTTGGTGATGGCCATCCAGACCATCGTGTCCCGCGAGGTCAATCCGGTGTTTCCCTCGGTGGTCACGGTGGGCCGCTTCGACTCGGGATCGGCTCCCAATGTCATCGCCGGCCATGCCATCCTCGAAGGTACCATCAGGACCAATGATCCTGGCGTGCGCGAGCATGTGATGGAGGCACTGCAACGCGTGTCGCAGGCCACCGCACAACTTCACCAGGCGGAAATTGTCATCTCCTTCGATGCCGGGACCCCTGTGGTGGTAAACCCGCCGGCCATGGCCGAGATCGCGCGCAGGGCGGCGCTCAGGGTGGTGTCGCGGGACCATGTCGTGCCACTGCCGACCGCCAACATGGGTGGCGAGGACTTCGCCTACTACCTGGAGAAAGTTCCGGGGTGCTTCGTGCGGCTGGGCGCGCAGGTGCCGGGGAGGGAAGGATACCCGGCACACTCCAGCCGATTCGACTTCGACGAGGCGGTCCTGCCGGTAGGCGCGCGGTACCTCCAGGAAGTCGTCAGGGAAGCGGGCGAGGCCCTCGGGCCGGGGTAGCAGTCCACCCCGGTCCTCGGACGACCCGGCCCGGAGTCGCCCCGGTGTGGGCTCCGTCGATCAGGACGGCCTCGCCGTTCACCCACACATGTACCATCCCCTCGGCCAGTTGATGGGGCTCGGCGAAGGTCGCCTTGTCGATGATCCGATCGGGGTCGAACACTATGACGTCGGCGAACATGCCGGGCTCCAGGCCTCCGCGGCGGTCCAGCCGCAGGTTGGTCGCGGGGAGCCTGGTGAGCTTGTGAATAGCCTCCGCCAAAGAGATCACTTCTTCCTCCCGGACGTACTTGCCCAACAATCGGGCGAAATTCCCGTAGGCCCTAGGGTGTGGGTTGGACTCGAGGAATACCCCTTCCGGCGTCATGGAGCCCGCATCGGATCCGAAGCTCATCCACGGCAACGCGATCTGACGTTTGACGTTGTCCTCCGACATCAGGAAATACACCGTACTCACGCGGCTGTGATCCTGCACCACCAGGTCCATCGCGGTCTCTTCTGCGGATGTGCCCCTGAGTTCCGCCACCTCCTCCAGGCTCTTTCCCGTGAGGTACTTGAGCGAATCCTGGTGGAAGCCGACCAGTAGAATCCGGTCCGGCGATCCCGCGGCCAGATATAAACTCTCCCAATCGGTGGTAGGGGTTCGCATCTCACGAGCAACGCGCTCCCGAACGGATGGATCCTGCAACCGGACGACCCACTGGTCCAGCCCACCCTCTTGCACCCATGGAGGCATGGCGGCGTCGAGGCCGGTCGCCCCCGCTGTGTAGGTGTACATGTCGGTGGTAATGGCCAAGCCGCGCGCCCTGGCCGCCTCGATCCGGGCCACGACCGAGTCGAGCTTGTGCCAATTGTCCCTGCCCGCGGCCTTGAGATGGTAAACCTCGGCCCGCGCCCCCGATCGTTCGGCAATCGCGATCAACTCGTCCAGCGCTTCCAGCAGGCCGTTGCCTTCGCTTCGCATATGGGAGATGTACATGCCGCCATACTCGGCGGCGACTCCGGCCAAGGCCACCAGTTCGTCCGTAGCGGCGTAGAAGGCGGGCGCGTAGATCAACGATGAACCCACCCCAAGGGCACCATCTTCCATGGCCTGCCTGACCAGGGCCTTCATGCGCTCGAGTTCTTCGGCCGTGGGAGCCCGATCCTCGTGGCCCAGTTCGTGAATGCGCACCGTCGTCGCCCCGACGAAGGAGGCCACGTTGGTGCTCACCCCACGAGCTTCCAGGGTCTCGAGGTATTCACCCAGTGTCGTCCAGGTGATGTCGAACTTGATGTCGCCCTGCTGCTCCAGTTCTTCTTGCTTCATCGTTTCGTTCAGCGGCCCCATCGACCAACCCTCCCCGAACACCTCCAACGTGACGCCTTGCCGAATGTCACTCTGGGAGGTGCCGTCCTCGAGGAGCGATTCGGTCGCCCAACTCAGGATGTTGATGAACCCCGGGGCTACGGCCAGCCCGGAAACGTCGAGGTCGAGCGAACCCCGCGCGCCCGACAGATCGCCTATGGCCGCGATGGTGTCGTCAGCAATTCCGACGTCCGCAATGATCGGTGCGCCTCCCGATCCGTCATAAACGGTGCCCTTCCGCAGGATGACATCGTAGTCGGGGCTGCACGCGGACGCCGCGAGTAGGAACAAGATCCACGCAAGGCTCCGAAACATCATGATCCCTTCTCGCGTTGTTGGCGGCCGGCTTTGCCGTACCGGACCGCGGTCATCTCCGCCAGGATGGCCAGAGCCGTCTCCGCCGGCTCCCGCCCACCGAGGTCGAGCCCAACAGGGCCACACAACCGTTTCAACTGGTCTTCGGAGATTCCGGCGGCGCGCAGTCGATTCCGACGTGCGTTCTGCGTTTTGCGGGACCCAATCGCGCCGACATAAGGCGCCGGGGAGCGGAGAGCGATCTCCAGCGCGGGGTCATCCAGCTTCGGATCGTGGCTCAGGACCACGACAAACGTCGCGGGATCCAGTCCGATTTCGGCGAAGGCGGCCTTCGGCCAGCCCAGAACCAGCTGGTCCGCATCGGGGAACCGCTCGCGGGACAGGAACGCCTCGCGCGCGTCCGCCACAATGGTCCGGTAGCCGAGTGCCCGCGCCATCGTCACCAGCGGGGCGGCGACGTGCACCCCGCCGAAGATGACCAGGCGTGGTTGGCGGGGAATCAACTCGAAGAACACGTCGAGGTCGCCCCGGGGAGTGGGAATGGTACCGCGGCGGCTTTGGTTAGTGGTCAGGGCCTCCTGCGCCATGACACTGACCTGGTCGGCGGCGCCGGCCAGGATCTGGGTGTCTTCGTTGCTGGCCGTCCCCCCTCCCCCCCGACCGGTCGGTGGCAATGGGCCCGACGTTGTACCGTCGTCTCGCACCACCAGACTCCACCCTGTGGCAGGCCCCCCTTCAACCACCGTCGCCAAGACGATGCCGCCGTCACCCCGGGCCGCATCGACGAGTTCCTGCCGGACCGCCGGCTCCACGTAAACCTCGATCGTTCCGCCGCAGGCCAAGCCGACCTCCCAGGCTTGCTCGTCGGAGACCCCATATGACACCAACCGTGGTTTGCCGCGCTCGATTGCCGCCGTGATTTCCTCTGCGGCGGCACTCTCCACGCACCCGCCCGATACGGACCCGGCGATGTTACCATGGGCATCGGCCAGGAGGCAGGCGCCGGCGGGTCGTGGAGCCGAACCCCACACCTTGGTGACGACCGCCCGGCCCACCGGAGAGCCATCGGCCGTCATCCGATCCCAGTCGCGCAGCACGTCACGCATATTTCCTCCCTGATCGGGGGCGGGAAAACGATTGGTTTCCCAGTGTGGGTGATACGAGTTTTGCCGCCAGTTCCTCTAGGGAAGCTATGCTGGCGCACGGCAAGAAGGCATCCACGTGCGGCAGCGCGGCCTGCAGTCCCAGGGCGGTGGGCTCGAACCCTTCCCGGCTCGCCAGCGGGTCGAGCCATATCAGACGGTGACACGATCGATGCAGGATCTCCATTTCCCGTGCCAGCAGCGCCGGGTCACCACGCTCCCACCCGTCCGAGGCGATGATCACGATCGCCCCGCTGCGGATGGTTCGACGCACCCACCGCCGGTTCAGTGCTCGCAGACTCTCGCCAATGCGTGTACCCCCGTCCCAGTCGACTACGGTCCTTCCGACGAGTCGCAGCGCCGCATCGGGGTTGCGAACTCGGAGTTCTCTGGTAACGCGAGTCAATCGGGTTCCGAACACGAACACCTCGACCGGCGCTCCCAACCTGGCCAAGGTGTGGCCGAACTTCATGAGAAACCGGCTGTATCGCTCCATGGACCCGCTGATGTCGGCGACCAGGACGATGGGTCTGGGCCGCACTCGCCGCCGCAGCCATCTCCAGATGAGCGGCTCTCCGCCGGTGCTCGATGAGCGCCGCATCAATTGCCGCATCGCCAGGCGCTCTCCCCGCCGCGCCACCGTCCGCCGGCGTGACGGTCGCAGCGGAAGCCTCGGTCTCAGCGCGGAAATCATCGATTCAGCGTCTCGCGACTCGTCGGCGGTCATGTCGGCGAAATCCGCGGTCCGCAGGACCTCCAGGTCGCTGGCTGAACGAGGGCTCACCACGTCGACCGTGTCGCCGCGTGGGCTTCCGGTGGAATCGGCGCCGATCGGAGTGCCGGATTCGCGCCAGGCCTGTTGGCGGATGCGTGGCAATCGTCCCGACGCGCCGGCGCCTGTCATGCTACGCCGCCAGAAGAGGTCGAACGCCGCGTCGTACATCGGCACTTCCTCCCGCCGGCGCACGAATACCGTTCGCCCAACCGCTTTCACGTCGCGCCGGCTCGATATGCCCACGCGCTCCAAGCCTTCGAGAAAAAGCCGGGTTTGCCCTGGATCGACCGCCAGACCCAGCCGGCGCAGAAATCGCCCAAACGCGACGATGTTCCGGGTCAGGACCGCACCGTCGACCGAATCGGTCGGATCCGTGGCAAACGGCTCGTCCTCAGGCATGCTCGGTGGCCGCCTGCGATTCGATGAGGACTCCTCGAGTTCCGCCTTGGCGCATCATGGCGACGTCTTCCTGGTATTTGAGAAGCGCTCCGAGTGTCTGATCCACCCGTTCGGCTGTCAGCTCATTGATTCCCAGCGCCACCAGCGCGGCCGCCCAGTCGAGCGTCTCGGCGATTCCCGGAACCTTGGTCAGGTCGGCCGCCCGCAGACGCTGCACAAAGGAGACGACTTCCCGTGCCAATCTCCCCGGCACGTGCGGAAGCCTCCGAGCCAGAATCTCCAATTCCCTTTCGGGGGTGGGATAATCGATCCAGTGATACAGACAGCGCCGCTTGAGGGCGTCGTGTACCTCTCGGGTCCGGTTGCTGGTCAGGATGACGCGCGGCGCACGCGGAGCTTTGATGGTTCCGATTTCCGGAATCGTTATCGCAAAGTCACTCAACACTTCCAACAGGTAGGCCTCGAACTCTTCGTCGGCCCGGTCGATTTCATCGATGAGCAGAACCGGTGGGACGGCATGCGAGGGGTCGAGGGCCTGCAGCAACGGACGCCGGATCAGAAACGCCTCGCTGAAAATGTCGTGGCGCACCGCTTCCTCACCTTTTCCCTGGGCCTCGAGGAGACGGATTTCCAACATTTGCCGGGGGTAGTCCCACTCGTACACTGCCGCCGCCGCGTCCAGCCCCTCATAGCACTGCAATCGGATGAGTTTGGTCCCCAGCGCCGCCGCCCAGGTGCGGGCGAGTTCCGTTTTGCCGACTCCCGCCTCGCCTTCCAATAGTAAGGGGCGTTCCAGCGACAACGACAGGAACACCGAGGTGCCCAAGTCGCGGTCGGCCACATAGTCGTGGGCGGCGAGCGCCTCGATGAGTTCGTCGGGTGATCCCGGTGGGTCTGGTGAAGTCGCCATAGTGGGGGTCTATCTCGGTGTCTCGCTGCTCCAGCTTGGCTAGGCATCCAGCTCGGTCGCAAGGTGCCGGGCGTAGGGTGGCAAGCGGAATCGCATGTCAGCCTGCAACAACCCGCCGTGGCCCATCTCTGCGACCGATGCTGCCGTGGGCCGCTCTCCAGTCATCAAGCGGGGAAAGAACAGGTCCGCGGCGGTCGCCATGCTGAACACCCCGCACCGCGGCAGCCCAAGGATTATGGCATCGCCCACCTCGGCTAGCCAGATCATCGATCCGGGGTGCGTTGGGACGCCCCGCCGAATCATGTTGCCCCCCAAGGCCTCCATGGCCTCGAAGAACGGTGCCACCGGATCGCCCGCCGAGACGCCGCCCACGAGGACGATGCTCACCTTCCGCTCGAGGGCTCCGGCCAACAAGTGCTCGATTTCACTCTTGGCCAAGTCGGGCTCTGGTGCCGTCACGTTGTGCGTGCCATCGAAAATGCCACCCAGCGCCTCCGTCCGGAGCCTCGCGGCAGAATCGAATCGCTCCAACTCCGTCGCGTCAACCGGATGTCCGGCGATGGCGGTGACACGAAGCGGCCGGTAAGGCATGAGGCCGACCACGCCTCCCACGGCACCCGCGACCTCCTCTCCCCGCACAACGATCTCCTCGGGCACCAGGTGGGGCGCAACTTTCACTCCGGCAACCGTCTGTCCCGCCTCCACCGCCTGGCCGTCGAACAACGTGAATACTTCCAATGGCTCCAGGGCATTGAGTTCCGCCAGGGCCGCGGTGTTCACGCGCAGTACGCCATCCAGGTCCGCCCGCAGGTCGATGCGGCTGTGCCGGGGAGTGCTCGGGGTCACTCCGGGCCTCCCCCCTGCGACCGCGGCCGCCAGCCGGCGTGCCGCCTCGTCCTCGTGGACGTCGGATGCGTCGGCCCACGCTACTGACAGGGGCCCCGCGATCTTTCCCGTGCGGGCCTCATGCTGGATGTCGGCGACGGCCGCCGCGTCGAGGACGGCTCCTTTGGTGTAGCGCCGACGGGTGGTCCGTGCTGAAGTGAGAAGGATCGCGCCCACTAGATCGGCAGGTTTCACCTCTGCCAGTTCGGCCGGGGTGTATCGGATCGCTCTCAGCCCGTTGCCTCGGAAGCCTGCCGGGCGAAAGTGTCCCAGAATTCCTCGGTCAGCTTGCGGGCCGCACCCTCCAACAGCCGTCCGCCGAGGCTGGCGAGCGTTCCACTGATCGTGGCCCGCGCCTGCCAGTGGAGTTGGGTTTCGTCGGGGCCCTTTTCTTCCAACTGGATGGACGTTTGGACGTCGACCATCGAGCCGGGCGCCTTGCCGTGGGCCCGCATCTTGGCGCGCTCGGGCGCGACGATATCGGAAAGCTCCACGTCCAGGATGAATTGGAGCTTGATGGCGCCGACACCGAACCCGCTGGATATACGGAAGTGATGGTCACCCACCGTTTCCACCGACTCGACGCCCGGCGCGGCAGCGGAAACTGTCTCCGGGTCGATCAGACGCTGGAACACCATGGGGCGGGGCGCGGCGATCATGGGCGCTCCCGAGAAATCGAGGTGCATCTACGTGGTATCCTCCAAAGCCGCCAGGTCAGCCGTAGTGTCGATATCGGGGTTGGCTCCGGTGACCGCTATCGTGGTCACCCATTCGGGATGCGCGTCGATGATCTCCCCCAGTCCCCGATCGCCGGTCAATCCTTCGATCAGCGGCCACCTGCCGCGGTCCAGCAATACCGGGTGCCCCGGAGTCGCGGGCGCATCCCGATAGATCGGTCGAACGATGTCCGCGCCTCCGCCCTCGCCCCCGCGCCACGCGTCGACCAGAGCGGCGATGACATCCTGCCGCAACAGAGGCTGGTCTCCCAGAACCACGAGTGCCGCTGCGGCCTCGGGTTGGACCGGCGGATCGTCCAGCCGGTTCACCCCCAGCATGAGCGATGAAGCCAAACCCCTCGATGGATCCGGGTTCTCCACGACCAACGTCCCGGTTTCCCGGACCGTCCGGGCCATCTCGGCAGCGCCTTCGGGAATGACCGCGATTTCTCCAGCGAGGATTCCCGCTCTCCGGGCTGCCGTGAGGCTCTCCAGAGTATGCTGGAGCAAGGGCCGGCCGCGAAACCGCGCCAACAGCTTGTTGGCGTCTCCTTTGAACCGGCTTCCCGACCCGGCAGCCAGGACGACGCCCCAGACCGAACCGTCCCGCACGGTCGCTATTGCGCGCGCGACAGGGCGGTGGTCAGTGCCCGGGCCGCGGCCATTGCAGCCAACTGTCGCCGGTAGTCCTGCGGGGCGTGAATGTCACTGACGACGTCGACACCATCCACGGACTTCCTGGCGACCTCGGCGATGATTTCCGTTTCTCCTTTGGTGTTCACCAGTCCGTCCGTCGAGGCGAGGAACACACGGTCCGCCACCCCGGTAAAGGCCAGCGCACATTCCTTGATTCGCCGCCGGCTTACCTTCATGACCACCGCGGCGCCGGCCATGGCGTAGCCCGATGCCAGCTGGCGGAAACTGACGTAGGCGGACCCGCCAGTCCGAGGCGGCCCCGGCAACTCGATGTCGATCAAGAGTTCGTCGGGCTCCATGGCCGTCTCGAACGGTCCCTTGAAGAACTCCCGTGCCGCGACGGTGCGCTTCCTTCGTTTGGAACGTAGGCGCAGTCGTGCGTCCAGGGCCAGCATCACGGCGGGCATGTCGGACGCCGGGTCGGCGTGGACCAGGCTTCCGCCGAGGGTCCCGCGATTCCGAACCTGCAGGTCCGCCACGACGCGCGCGGCTTCTCCGATGATGGGGAATCGTTCCCGGAGGAGGCCGGAGGACAATAGCTCGCGGTAGGTGGTTCCGGACCCGATGCGGGCGCCGCGCCGGTGCTCCTCTACCCCGCGCAATTCCTCCAGGTGGGCGATGTCGACCACTTTCGGGGCCCACCCCAGGCGGAGCTTCATGAGCGGCAGCAGGCTATGGCCGCCGGCAAGAACCTTGGTGCCGTCGTTGGCGCCGACGGCCTTCAAAGCATCACGCAGCGACGCCGCCCGCTCATACTCGAACGCCATCGGAATCATGACGGACCTCCATTACCCTTGGCATCCTGGAGCGCGGCCCAGACTCTGGACGGCGTGAGCGGTTTGTCGATGTGGGTGATCCCGAGCGGGGCAAGGGCGTCACATACCGCGTTCACCACACAGGCCCCGGAGGCGATCGTCCCGGCTTCACCGATGCCCTTGACCCCGAGTGGATTCACTGGGGAAGGGGTGACCGTGTGATCGGTTTCGATAGTGGGCATCTGGCTGGCTCTGGGAATGGCATAGTCCATGAGCGTACCGGTGACGAGTTGCCCTTCGTCGTCGTAAACCGCGATCTCCTGGAGTCCTTCGCCGAGCCCCTGGATGACCCCGCCATGGATCTGTCCCTCGACGATCTTAGGATTGATGTGGGGCCCGCAGTCGTCGACTGCGATGTACCGAAGAATGGAGACCTCCCCCGTGGCCGTGTCCACCTCCACCGTGCAGAGGTGCGTACCGAACGGGAAGACGAAATTGCTGGGGTCGAAGAACGCCGTCGCCTCGAGGCCCGGTTCCATGCCCTCCGGCATGTTCCAGGCGACGTTGGCCATGAGGGCGAGTTCTCCGAACCCCTTGGCCTGGTCGGGAGATCCCCGAACCGCGAAGGACCCGTCTTCCCACTCGAGGTCGTCCTCATTCGCCTCCAGCAGATGGGCCGCGAGTTTCTTCACTTTCTCCTTGACCCGCTGGGCGGCCACCTTGACCGCCGAGCCGCACACCGCCGTGGTCCGGCTGCCGTAGGTGCCCCACCCCTGCGGTGTCGTCTCGGTGTCGCCGGCCACGATCTCGATGTTCTCGACCGGGTAGCCGAATTCGTCCGCCACGATCTGCGCGAAGGTCGTTTCCTCTCCTTGGCCGTGCGGCTTGGCACCGATGTACACCCGCACGACCCCGGTCGGGTACACCCGTACGATAGCGGAATCGTACAACCCGCCCCCGAAGCCCACTGCACCGGCGACCTGTGACGGTCCCAACCCACAGATCTCGAGGTAGCTGACGATACCGACGCCGAGGTGGCGGCCTTCCTTCAGTGCCTGGGCCTGTTCCTTTCGAAATGCCGTGTAGTCCAGCAAGCCGAGTGCCTTGTCGAACGCTCCCTCGTAGTTGCCCGAGTCGTAAGTAATTCCGGTCGCCACCTCATGTCCGTCGCTGAACGCCGGAATGAAGTTCTGGCGCCGGACCTCGGCGGGATCCTTGCCGATCTCCCGGGAGAAGAGGTCCACCAGTCGCTCGATGTAGTAAGTGGCCTCCGGGCGGCCCGCGCCCCGGTAGGCGTCCACCGGGGTGGTGTTCGTGTACACGCCGATAATGGTGCCGCTCACGTTGGGGATGGTATACGCTCCGCAATACACCAGCCCGTGCAGGATCGTGGGGACCCCCGGGCCCGCGGTGGACGCGTAGGCCCCGAGTCCGGCGTACACCTTGGTGCGGATGCCGGTGATGGCGCCGGCCCGAGTACCGCATAACTCGACCTCGGCCACGTGGTCCCGGCCGTGGGACGTCACCTTGTAGTTCTCCGAGCGATCCTCCGTCCACTTGACCGGGCGGCCCAGGTCCATCGCCGCGAAGCTCACCAGCGCTTCGTCAGCGTAGACCGCGATCTTGCTGCCGAAGCCGCCACCGACCTCGGGGGATACGATCCGGATACGATGCTCCGGCAGGTTGAGCATGACGGAGCAGAGGAACCGATGGATGTGCGGGTTCTGGCTGGTCACCCACAGGGTCAGCTGCCCGCTTCCTTTGTTATAGCTTGCCAGGGCAGCCCGCGGCTCGATCGCGGTAGGGAGCAATCGCTGATGCACGATCTTGTGCGATACCCGTACTTCGGCGCTCGCGAAGGCTGCCTCTGCGTCGCCACCGTCGACGTGCCACTCGAAGGCGATGTTGTGCGGCACGTCGGGGTGGAGTTGGGCCGCGTTCGGGTCGGTAGCGGCCATGGGGTTGACGCTGGCGTCGAGCGGGCCGTAGTCCACCTCGACCAGGTCGATCGCATCCC
>JAZFYL010000284.1:0-3875 GCA_036443495.1 Gemmatimonadales bacterium
GTGTCGCGGTGGCTCTATCCGGTCCCGGTATTCTCGGGTTCAAGTTTGGGGCGAGGCCCCAGAAAAGGCGCTTGGTTGATGGGTTTGTAATAATGCCAACATGATTTCGAGTCCCGGTTCGTCTACCAATTTCACCACCCGGGCGGTAGGGCACGGAAGATCGCCAAACCGTTCAGGCCTTGCAAGACCACCGGTGTGCGGTCCGTTACATCGGCGTCGCATGGGCCGTGCTAGTTTTCGGGGATGCGCAAGTGCTTACTCCCCATCCTGTTGGTGATGACCATTTTCGTCGGATGCGATGACGGTGGTCCCACCGACCACCTGACCGCCCGACCACCCGACCGCCAGCCATCCTCCCGGCCACCACCAGCGCGGCTCCACCTCCCCCCGGAGCTCATTCCAGCCAGTGAAGCCCTCGACCAGGGCATGGCCTGGCGCGCCACGCTCGAGTTGGCGCCGATACTCGCGGACCACACCCGGCGGAGCGACGAAGCCGTGCTCCTGGCCGCCCGGGCCGCCGGGGCATGGGGGGGCTGGGATGAGGTCACCGACCTCCTGAACGAGCACGAGTTCACCGACGACACCTATCGAAGCGAAGTCCGCGACCTGCTCGTCAAGGCTCAAATGGCCAAGGGCGAACTGGAGCAGGCGCTCGACCTGGCGAGAAGCGCCGTGGCGGATACCACCCTGTCCCCCGAGGCCCGGGCCGATGCCCTGGCCCGGCTGGGCCTCATCCATCAAGCGCTGGGACAGAACTACAGCGCCGCAGCCGCGTTTGCCACGGCGAGGCCAGAATGGGGTTCGGCCGGCGACTGGCTGCTGCTCAGAGCCGCGACGCTGACGGCCGACTCGCTGGAGCGTCACCAACTGTTCGACGAGATCACCCACCCGGTCGCGCGCGACCGGATCGCCCTCACCGACGCCCGAGCAATCTTGCGTTTCGGCGACTCGACCCACGCCGCGATGGCGTATCGTGCCGCCGGCTGGCCCGCCACCGGTTGGGCCATCGAGTTGGCCCTGGCCACCGACTCGAGCGATAGCGCTATGGTCCGGCAAGGGCTACTCGACTTCGTCAGGGACGAGCCCGAACACCCCGAACTCTCCCTGGCGATCGAGCTGGTCACCAAAGCCTTCCGGCCGCTGGCCCCCGAGGACGAATTGGGATTGGCGCGCAGTGCCTATCGCCGGAATTTCTATCCGGCCGCGCAGGCGGCTTACCGCCGGGCGCTGGATGCCGACATCGGCAACGATGCCGACTGGTTTCACTATGGCAAGAGTCTCGTCGCGCTGCGATTCTTCCGCCCCGCGACCCGGGCCTACGCCCGTGTGAAGCAACCGGCCTCGCTGGCGGCCCAGGCCCGCTACGAAGAAGCCATGGCCCGGCTCCGCGGGCGCATCGGCGGAACGCGGAAACGGTTGCAGTCGCTGGAGCAGGATTATCCCCTGGAGCCGGCGGCGATGGCGGCCACCCTGTTGCTGGCCGACCTCTCCTCGGACGGCGGCCAGGATCGCGAGGCACGCGCCCAGCTCAGGCGGGGAGCCGCTCGAAGCCCAGACGTGCCTTTGGCCCCGCTGGCCCTCTACCGGGCCGCGCTGATCGGGTTGGGGTTCGGCGATATGCAGACCGCAGCGTCGGAGTTGGACACTATCGTCTTTCGCTATCCCCAATCGGATTTGCTTCCCGGAGTGCTGTACTGGAGTGGCCGAAGTTGGGCCCGATTGGGCGACACCGCGGCGGCGCGGACACGGTGGCTGGCCAGCTTGGGACTGGACTCGACCGGATACTACGCCGACCTGGCGCGCCGACGACTCAGCCAGCCACCCGCGCCGATCTCTCCCGGTCGGGCGCCCATGGTGCGCCCGGACATCGATTCCGCCCTCGCGCGCGTGGAGCGCCTCCGGGAAGTCGGCTTCCGGGAGGAAGGCCGGCTGGAAGAACTGGCGCTCATTCGTCAAGCGGGGGACACGGTCGACCGGCTACTGGAAACTGCTACCGTTTTCAAGAACCACGGCTACGCCGCCCAGGCTCTGCGACTGGCGGACAGAGCGCTGTGGTATGGGGCGACTCGCGACCAGACGTTGTTGCGACTCCTCTACCCGGTCCTGCGAGAGGAAGCGCTGGTGCGACTTGCCGCCGAGCGTGACATCGATCCTGCCCTAGTTGCCGGGATCATCCGTCAGGAATCCAATTTCGATCCGTCGGCTACGTCCAGGGCCGGCGCCCGAGGCCTGATGCAAATCATGCCGGGCACCGGCTCCCAGATCGCACGGCGCGAACGGTACCCCTTATGGGATCCGGTGCTCCTGTACGAACCCGACGTGAGCCTGGAGATGGGAACCTCTCACCTGGCCGGCTTGCTCCGCCGCTCGGATCACGTGAACTATGTTCTCGCGGCCTACAACGCCGGGGGGGGACGGGTCAGACGGTGGCGCCGCCGGGCCGGAACCGAAGACCCGGAACTGTTCGTGGAGCGGATTCCGTTTCGCGAAACTCGCGGCTATGTCAAGAAGGTGCAGACCAATCGGGGAGTGTATGCGAGTCTATACGGGTGGGAGCCAGTAGCCAGTAGCCAGTAGCCAATAAGAAATCAGCAATCAGAAATCAGACCGCCTAACCGTCAATCACGACCGCCCGACCGCCAGTCCGCCTGACCGTCATTCGTCGATGGTCATTGCCTTCGGCGGCCCGAGAATCTCCCGCCACACGACCGCGTGCCGCATAGCCGAGGTCGGATAGCGCACGCGTTTGCGCACCTTCTTGCCCGGCTCCCGGATGGCGTCGTGGAAGATGGCGTGGTCCCGGGTCGTCCGTCCCGTGACGCGTGCCTCGGCCGCTTTCAGGCGGCGCTCGATGATGGCCCGGGTTTCCTCCGCCCGGTCGTCGGCCGCCGGACGCGATCCCCGAGTGGTAGTAACTGGTACCGGGGATGAGGCCTCCCATGAGGCTTGCGGTTCCGGTTCGACTTTCGGGACGGATCGGCGCTTGCCCAACGCTTGATCGGCGAGTTGTGGATCGAGCTGCCGCAAGAACTTGTCGAGCAGGCCGCCTTCGAGCTGCGACGGATCCCGACCCTCGGGCTCGCTGGCCACCGATTCGAGGTCGACAGGGGCCGGGACGCGGCTCCTGGCGGCGCGCCTGCGCCGCTCCTCTTTCCTCTTCTTGTCGAACATCACCCCGATGATCCAGATGATCACCAGAACGGCAATAGCGCCCAGATTGTCCACCGGCTATTGCTCCTTCTTGGATACCGAGTCGTCCGAATCGGCAATGGCCTTCCGCATGGCCGTGTCCGCCTGGATGTTGCGGAACTTCTGGTAGTCCATGATGCCCAGGTTGCCCTCGCGGAACGCTTGGGCCATGGCCTTGGGGATTTCGGCCTCCGCTTCGATCACCCGGGCGCGCTGTTGCTGCGCCTCGGCCAGGAACTCCTGCTCCTTGGCCACGGCCAGGGCACGCCGTTCCTCGGCCTTGGCTTGGGCGATGCGCTTGTCCGCCTCGGCCTGATCGGTCTGCAACTCGGCGCCGATGTTCTTGCCGACGTCGACATCGGCCACATCGATCGACAGGATCTCGAACGCTGTTCCGGAATCGAGCCCCTTGGCCAGGACGGTCTGGGAGATGGCATCGGGGTTTTCCAGCACCCGCTTGTGCGATTCGGCCGAGCCGATGGTACTCACGATGCCCTCGCCGACCCGTGCCAGGATCGTCTCCTCACCCGCGCCGCCGACCAACCGGTTGATGTTGGCGCGAACCGTTACCCGGGCAACTGCCAGAAGTTGAATGCCGTCCTTGGCCATGGCCGCCACCTTGGGTGTCGTGATGACCTTGGGGTTGACGCTCACCTGGACCGCTTCGAATACGTCGCGACCAGCCA
>JAZFYL010000285.1:0-3925 GCA_036443495.1 Gemmatimonadales bacterium
GGACCGCCGCCAACCCCCCCCCGGCGCGCCCGACGGGTGTCCGCACCGCAGCAGTGATATAAGCGTCGGGCATCAAGCGCCGACCTCGGGCGGGAAGGCGGTACGGCGGAAGGGCGGTAGGGCCCACCGCATTCCGCACTCTGCACTCCGCACACCCCCGCGCACGGCGCACCGCGCACCGCGCACCCTCATAACCCCACCCATACCGTCTTGCTCTCCGTGTAGCCGTCTAGTGCTTCCCGGCCCAGGTCGCGGCCGAAGCCGCTCTGCTTGAAACCGCCGAACGGGGCCATGGGGTCGTAGAGGTTATAGGTGTTCACCCAAACCGTGCCGGCCTGGAGAGCGCGCGCCACGCGGATGGCCTTCGAGATGTCCCTGGTCCATACACCGGCGGCCAACCCGTAAATCGTCTGATTGCCCAGGGCGATACCTTCCTCGACGTCGTCGAACGTCACTACCGACAGCACCGGCCCGAAGATCTCCTCGTCCACGATCTTCATGCCCGGTTTGGCGTTGTCGAACACGGTGGCTTCCACGAAGTAGCCCTTGCCGTCGACCTGGGCCGTCTTGCCGCCGGCAACCAACGTTGCCTCGGCTACGCCGGCTTCGATGTACGACATCACGGTTTCCTGCTGCCGCTGGGAGACGACGGCGCCGAGTCGCGTGGCTTTGTCGAAGGGATCGCCCGGAACGAGCCGCCCGGCGCGGGCCACCAGTTCCTCCACGACCTGGTCGTGGACGGAGCGTTCTACCAGGAGCCGGCTTCCGGCGGCGCAAACTTCCCCCTTGCCGTAGAAGATGCCGTTCTGGGCCCCACGGACCGCCGCCTTCAGGTCGGCGTCGGCGAAGATGATGTTGGGGCTTTTCCCGCCCAGCTCGAGGGTCACTCGCTTGACGGTGTCGGCCGCATCCCGCATGACCTGCTTGCCGACCTCCGTCGATCCGGTAAACGTGATCTTGTCGACGCCCGGGTGTCGCACGAGGGCGGCCCCGGCGCTCGATCCGCCACCCGGGATCACGTTGAAGGCGCCCGGCGGGAACCCGGCGTCCAGCATGATCTCCGCCATCGCCAGGGCGGTGAGTGGGGTCTCCGAAGCCGGTTTGAGGACCACCGTGCAACCCGTGCTCAGGGCGGGGGCAAACTTCCAGCTGGAGAGATTGAGCGGGAAGTTCCACGGCACGATGGCGCCGATGACGCCCAGGGGCACACGGTCGGTGAACACGAAATCGCCGGTGGCCACCGGGAGCACGTTCCCGCCGATCTTGTCGGCCCAGCCGGCATAGTACTTCAGGGTCTCGGCCGCCATCGCGACGTCGATCCTCGACTCGAAGAAGGGCTTGCCGTTTTGCTGGGTTTCCAGTTTCGCGACTTCGTCCCGGCGCTCGACCAGCAGCTCGCCGGCCCGGTGCAGCAGGGCGCCACGATCGCGGGCCGCCATCGACCGCCACTCATCCGACTCGAAGCAGGTCCGCGCCGCCTGGACCGCGGCGTCGACATCGGCCTCGCTCGCGGCCTGGACGTCGGCCACCAGTTCCTCGGTGGCGGGATTGATGACGGCGATGGTTTTGCCGGAGGTGGCGGGACGCCACTGGTTTGCTATGAAGAGGTCGGTGTGCATGAAACTCCTAAAGTCAGTGCGCCGTACGCCGCGCGCTGTGCCCGGTCCCAACCCAACCCCAACCTACATTGGGGGCAGGGCTGCCCGCGCACGGCGCACGGCGCACCACGCACCGGTGTGTTAGCTGCCGCTGAACTCCGCCTTCCGCTTCTCGACGTAGGCCGCGATGCCTTCCTTCGCATCCTGGCTTTGGAACAGCTGCTGCTGCAGCTCCCGCTCGATGGCCAATCCGCTTTCGAACGGCACCTCGAGGCCGGAACATACCGCCCGCTTGATATTGCCGACGGCTTTGGCGGCCCCGCTGGGCGGTACGAACTGCTTGGCGTACTCCATGACCTGGTTCCAGTACTCTTCCGGGGTGCCGTCGAACACCTCGTTCACCAGCCCGAGCTCCTTGGCCTTGTCGAAATCGAAGGTGGCGCCGGTCACCATCAGCTCGATTGCTTTCGACTTGCCGAGCATGCGTGCCAAGCGCTGGGTCCCACCGGTACCCGGGAGCACGCCGAGGGTCACCTCCGGGAGGCCGATCTTGGCCTTGCCGCGGTGGGCGAGTCGGAGGTCCGCCGCCATCGCGATTTCCAATCCCCCTCCCACCGTGTGCCCGTTGAGGGCCGCTATCACCAGCTTGGGCGTGTGCTCCAGGCGGTTGAGCGTCTCGTTGGCGTGGAGGCAGAAGAAATACTTGAAGCGCGGTGTGACCGAATTCAGCATCTCGATGTTGGCCCCGGCGCTGAAGAACTTGTCACCCTTGCCGCGAATGACGATGACGTGCACGTCGTCATCCATCCTGGCTTTCAGGATGGCGTCGTCCATCTCGCGGAACATCTCGTAGGTATAGGTATTGGCCGGCGGGTCATTGAGCTGGATGATCCCTACGCCATCCTTGACCTCGTAGTCGATCAACTTGGTATCTGTCGGTGCTGCCGTGGATGTCATGATCCGTATCTCCTTAGTGTCCGCAAGACTGTTCGGGCGGGCCTGGGACTAGCTCCCGGCCGGCCTGGTTGGGCGTTCCGAAAGGAATTCCGGTAGATCGAGGTCCACCGAGGTATCCCCCCATTTTATTGCTTCGAACGACGTTTTGCACCTCTGGCACCAATACAGGCTGACCATGAGGGAGGTGCTGAAATCGGCCTGCTTGCTCGTGGCGGTGGAGCCGCAGAAGGGGCAGGCCTTGGATGAATCGGTCATCAGCTGAGCTTGAACATATCGTTCCGGTCGCCGCGGAGATGGGCCAGGATCTCCTCCGAGGGGCCGCGGTCGTTCACCCGCCGGGTCGTCGCCGACCAGGACCCGAATTCCGGTGCCGCGGCGGGCAGTAGCGGGAGATCGAGGTCGCCCGCCAGTTGCTCCACGTCGGAGCGGACTGCCGCCGCGATGTCCCAATTCGATGTTGCCTTGATCCCCGCGGCCACGAGCGCCCGGTCTTCGGGCTCGTTCTCCGGCCCGAACCAGCGGGCCACGCTGTGGAGCGCCTCGCCGACCTGCGCCGCGAGGGCGTTCCGGTCGGTCTCGTCGCGCGCCCCCCACGTCCGCATCCAGCCACGGCCGTGATGCACGTGATAGAGCTCCTCATCCAGCATCTTGGCAACGTTGTGCCGGATGGGCCTGAAGGTGGAGTCCCGCATGGCGTGCAGCAGGTGGGTGATGCCGAAGTCCACCACGGCGTTCATGGCGATGCAGCCAGGCCAGCCCGCGAGATCGCGATCGAGAAAATCGATGTTGGCGAACGCTTCGGGGGGCCGGTCTTTCAGGGTCCGGTCGGGGTCGTCGGCATAGAACTTCTTGAGGACGCCATCGAGCAACCGCACGTGCCCCAGCTCGGACTGCGAGAGGGAGCAGTTGGCCACCGCCGCTTCCAATTCCGGCGTGCCGAAGGTCCACTCGCCGTAGTGATAGCCCAACAGCAGCTTGGTATCGGCGATGGCGCGCAGCTGCCGGTGAACCGCGGCCGCGGTCGCCTCGTCGAGGCCTTCTGCCGTTTCGTATTCCGGTGTGCTGACCGTACTCATGGTTTCTCCAAGGTGCGCCGTGCGCGGTGCGCAGTGCGCGGTTTGTTCCATCCCAGGTGCCGACCTAGCTTCGACCGTCTGACCGCCTGACCGCCCGACCTCCTAATTCCCCCACAGCGGTATATCGCCGTGCTCCGTCACCGGAATGACCGCCGCCCGGGGGACGACACACATCTCCACCCAGCTTTCCTCGTCATACACCGTCCAGGCATAGGCCTTGGCGAGTTCGTTGTCGCTCGCGTTGACGCTGCCGACATGCCTCAAGTCGTCGGTATGCGTCTTTTGGGCGAACAC
>JAZFYL010000286.1:0-2754 GCA_036443495.1 Gemmatimonadales bacterium
CGCGGATTTGGCCAATTGCTCCACAGAACTACGGATCGAGGCCAGCGGGTTGCGGATCTCGTGCGCCAGCGACGCGCTGAGCGCCGCGACCGCTTCGAGTCGCTCAGCCCTCGAATGCAGTTCCTGCAACTGCTTCGAGTCGGAGATGTCGGTGAACAGGGCCGTTACCGACGGGGTCTTGGCGGAGCCGTGTTCGAACGTCGTCGTGGTGACTCCGATCGGGAACATCGAGCCGTCTTCCCGGAGGATGAAGCCCTCGCCCCGGTTGACCTTCCGCCCGTGACGGATACCGGCAACGATGGCTGCCCACAGCTCCGACGAGCGGCCTTTGAGTTGGTCGAGCACCGGGAGGCCCATCGCCGCTGCTCCATCGATCAGCAACAGCCGCTCGGCAGTCGGATTGATGAACGCCAACTGGCCGAGGCTGTCGATGGTGAGCACCCCCGAGCGAATATTGCGCAGGATGTCGTCAGCCTCGAGCCGAATGCGCACCAGTTCACTGCGTAGCGTGTGCTGCTCCATGGAAGCCTGGCGCAGCCGGTGCCCCAGAGTGGCAACGATCACGAAAATCGCGGTAAAGACCACAGCCTGGCCCCATACTCCGACGTCGATCCCGCCCGGGTTGAACCAGACGGCTTCCGCCGCATAGACGCCGCCCGCCACTAGCGTCACCATCACTCCGGACCATGGCGGCATGAGGACGGCATAGGCCGAGATAAACACGATGTAGAGCGAGGTAAACGGGCTGGTCACACCGCCGGAGAAGTGCACCAGGGTGGCAGTGAGCCCCAGGTCGACCACCGCCTGGGCGTGCAGGAACCACAGGCCCGGCTCGGCCTCCCGCACCCAAACCGACCACCAGCCATAAACCGTGATAGTGAAGGCGATCAACACCGCCACACTGACGATGAACGAAACGTCCGGTGCGTCGGTCCAGAACAAGGCGGCGCCGAACAAGGTGACCACCGCCAGCAGCGTGCGCGCGGCGAACAACCACGAGATCATGGTCCGCTGACTAGGGAGGGTCCGCCGGACCTGGGCCCGGTCGGCGGTCGTGCGAGACTCCGTGATGACGGGGTCCTCAGCGTTCATGCAGCCTCGAGACAGGCGGATGAGTCACGGTGTAGTGACGAGGAGTGGTGGGTGCTACTGCCTGACAAAATAGAAGGTTGGCGCACCGCCGGGCAACCTGGCCCACGCGTCGATCAGTCTTCATTGTCCCCGTGGGCAACCCGCAGGAGGGTCGGACCGTCGATGTCATGTCCGCCCGCGAATGAGACGGTTCGGACCGTCAAGCCCTGAGCCTCGAGTTCCTTCGCCGCACGCTCCACCGCGGTGAGGGAAACGTAGGGATCCTCCCGGCCCACAACGAAGAGAACCTCGGTCCCATGCTCCCGCAGCCGGCGATAGTCCTCGTCGGTCAGGTCCTGGGCCTGGAGTTCGCCCCACAAGACGAGCCGGGCAGGGCGGGCCACCCCCCGTGCCGCCCAGCGCGACGCCGTGGCGCACCCCTGGGAAAAGCCGAGCAGGACGATCCGTGGAGCCGTGGCAGCGTTGGAGAACAGACTGGCGTAGAGCGCGTCGAGGTAGCCGAGGTAGTCCTCGATCTCTCCGTCACGGTCTTCCCGGGTCATCCAGCTGGCGCCGACGTGCCCGTGACTCCCATTTACGTAGAAACGGCTCAGGCCCTCGGGCGCCACGATCCACCGGCCCGGTTGCTCGAGCCCTTCGAAGCGGCGCAGGAACCTGTGTGCCAGTTGGCCGTACCCATGGTACACCAACCAGCACTCGGCAGGTACCGTCCCGCGATCTCCCAGCAGGGAATAGGTGGCGGTTCGGGGAACCGCGATCGTCAGACGTTGGTGCAGTGCCACGGCGGAAACTCCCATCGGTCATTCGTCGTATGAGGACGATACCGATCAACTGTACACCCATTGTTGCTGAGGAGAGAATACACGCATGAAACGACTCTTGCTCGTCGCCCTGCTGGCAGCCGGAGCCAGCCCACTGGCCGGCCAATCCGAGGAGGCTGAGGTCATGGCGGTAGTCAACCGGCTGTTCGACGGCATGCGGGCCGGCGACAGCACCATGGTCCGGTCGACGTTCCATCCAACGATGACCACGGCCTCGATCCTCGTCAATCGGCAAGGCGATCCCGTCATCCGCACGGGCATGCCCGACGAGTTCGTCAAGGCCGTCGGCACGCCGCACGACAAAGAGTGGGACGAGCGTATATGGGAGCCGGTGGTGCGCATCGATGGACGCATGGCCACTGCCTGGACGCCTTACGCCTTCTACCTCGGGGGCGACCTGAGCCATTGCGGCGTCAACGCGTTCCAGCTGTTCAACGGCAAGGACGGCTGGAGCATCATCCGCATCACGGACACGCGCCACCGGGAGGGGTGTGAAGAGGCCGCGGGCTGATTCAGCGACCCGGATCACATTCCGGTGTGGCCAGCTCCGGGCCCGTTGGCCGTGAGCAACGGCCACACCTATCTTCGGGGGAATTAGCAGAGCCATCCTTCCCCCGGGAATCCAGATGACCGAGCCCCCGACGGATCACCAGGTCCGCTGTTCCGATACCGCTGGACGAAAATACCGGGCGGGCGTGTTTCATCCACTCGACGACACCTCCCTGCCAGACGCGCCCGAGGGAGATGAATTCCCCCATCGAGGCTACGGCCCACCGTTCAAGCTCCACCAGGAAGTCCCCCGCGTTCCGCGACTGCGGCATCTGATCGGCCCATCCATTAT
>JAZFYL010000287.1:0-5973 GCA_036443495.1 Gemmatimonadales bacterium
CGAACCGTTACCCGGGCAACTGCCAGAAGTTGAATGCCGTCCTTGGCCATGGCCGCCACCTTGGGTGTCGTGATGACCTTGGGGTTGACGCTCACCTGGACCGCTTCGAATACGTCGCGACCAGCCAGATCGATGGCCATGGCCTGTTTGAGATCGAGGCCAATCCCCGCTTTGTCGGCGGAGATGAGGGCATTGACCACGCGGCTCACGTTGCCACCGGCCAGATAGTGGCTCTCGAGGATATCGATGTTGAGGTCGAGGCCGGCCTTGCTGCCGGCGATGAGCGGGCGAACCACAGCGGCGGGAACCACCTTGCGCAGCCGCATCCCGACCAGGTTCAACAGGGGCACCTTGACCCTGGCCGCCAGGGCTTCGATCCAGAGCCCGATCGGCACGAACCGGAAGAACGTGATGAGGATGATGATGCCAAGGAATATCAGCATGAAGAAAAGTGCGGGGCCCAACTGACTCAGATCGTCCACGATGTCCTCTTTAATAAGTGTGGTCGTACTTAAGTATGGTCGTACTTACTCGTCGACCGGCCGGACCACATGCCGGTACCCGTCAGAACGCATCACCTTCACCCGCTGGCCCTGCTGTAGGAACTCACCCTCGGTCACTGCGTCTAGCCGCTCCTCCCCAATCGTAATGGTGCCCGCCGGCCGGAGGTCGGTCAAGGCCACACCGATCTGTCCGACGAGATCGTTTCGCTCGGGGGCGGAGATGAACCCGCTGGCCTGGTCGAGCTCACGCTTGAGCAGCAGTCCCTTGAAGCGGTTGCTCGAGGGAAGATGCCTGAGCCAGGCGAAGACCACCGCAATGGTGATGACCACGCTCGCCCCGACCACAGCCACCGCCTGGGTAAAATCAGCCATGGTAGGGACATTCCCTACCATGGCCAGCACAAACGCCGCACCCAACAGCAGCAGCCCCAAGATACCGGCGATGCCGAATCCGGGGAGTACGAAGATTTCGATCCCGAGCGCGATGATGGCCGCTGCCAGGAGGATGAATTCCTCGGTCCCTGCCAGGCCGAGCAACAGATTCGATCCGAAGAACAGGCCCAACGCCCCCAGACTCACCACCCCACCCAGACCGAAACCGCCCGACTTGATTTCGAACACCAGGCCCAGCATGCCGAGCGACAACAGCAGCGGTTGTACCAGCGGCGAAGTCAGGAACCGCACCAGGCGCTCGGCCCAGTTGATGCCCGGGGTGACGACTTGGGCATCGGCCTGCCCGATTTGGGTGAGCAATTCGGCCTCGTCCAGGACCTGAGATCGCGCGAAGCCCAGCTCGACGGCCTCCGCGGTGCTCAACGTCAGGAGTTTTCCTTCTTCGACCACACCCGGAATGGCGATCGACTCGTCGACCATGGCCTCCGCCACCTCGGGGTTGAGGCCCTGCTCTTCCGCCAGGGCCCGGAACTCCGCCCGCATGGCCGACACCATTTTTTCGGACGCCTTGGTGCCCTGCCCGTCAACCGGCGTTGCCGCACCGATCACGGCGCCGGTTCGCATATAGATACCATCGGTCGCCAGCGCGATCATTGCCCCGGCGCTGTAGGCGCGCGGATTGACGAAGGCGTAGACCGGCAGGTCGGTGGATCGCACCGCGTCGGTGATCTTCTGAGCCGCGTCGATACGGCCGCCCGGTGTATCCAGGTCGAGGTAGATCGCCGTCGCGCCGGCGGCTTCCGCTTCGCGAACAGCCCGAGCCACGTACGGCGCCAGCCCCAACTCGATGACGCCCGACACCGGGATGCGGTATACCAGGTCCTGGGCTGATACGGGGAACGCGCCGGCGGATGCACAGACGAGCGCGGCCAGTAAGGATTTCATCTCCGCCCCTGGGGAGTGTGAGATCGGTGTCCCCTATTCGTAGCGGAACACCTACAATCTCTAATATAAGCGGAGCGGAAGGTCTGGGGGGGCGGCAGCCGGCAAGGACGGCTAGAAGTCCTGCCGCTGCCCACCGGGGGTCTGACCCTGCCTGCCGGAGTAGCGCACACGCCGGATTTGTTCGATCAACTGGTCTCGGAGCATGAGGTACTGCGCGCGTTGCACCGGATCGAGGTACTCCTCCATCTCAGCCAGTTCCTTCCGAAAGCTCTCGACGTACGCGCTCCGTGCCTCCATCAGCCCATCCAGCAGCACCAACAGGGAATCCTGGTCGGCCGCCACGCCCGGCCGGAGTTGCCGGCTGAGCGCTCGTTTGACGGCCCGCTCGAGCTGTTCGAGCCTGCGGCGTTCGACGGCGTAGTGGGTGACGGTCGACCGCAAACGCTCTGCCTGTTCGGCATCCAGCCCCATGCTCTCGGTGGCCCGGGCCATGAACCGTTGCTCGATCTGACGCAGGAGCTGTTCACGGGTGGGTCGATCCTGAGACACTTGCTGAGCTGTGGCCGGCACCGAAACAGCCATCAGCACTAGCGTTGCCACCAGAGATCTGGTCATTCGCCGCCCTATCATGGATGTCATCCCTCCCATGCTCGAAGCACCTGCTCCAGTTCCAGGGCCTCGAGATCATCGACGAGCGGCAAGCCGCTTTCGATATCGCCATCCGATGGTCCCGCAAACGTAGCCAACACCAGGAGGAGTTCGCTGGTCTCGAGACCATCGAGTTCGGGCACCAGCCATACCACCGGCAAGGCTGGCGGCTCCACGTTATCCGGCCTGCTACGAACCAGCGGGCTGAGCACCAGGACGATGGTGGCGGCAGCTGCGACCAGACCGGCAACCCACCAGCCCCGGCGCCGGATCGGCACCACGTCAGGCTCCCGGCGGAGTCGTTCCAGAACGCCGGCCGCCAGCGTCTCCGGGTCGATCCTGGCGGCCACGTCATCGCCCAGACTCGCCGCCCGCTGCACCAACTGCCATTCCGCGGCACATCCGGGGCACTGACCTAGGTGGCGCCGCTCGTCCTCGGACGGCTGCGCGCCGCCGGCTGCCAGCACCGGCATGCGCTCGCGCAGGGTCTCGCAGTGGTTCACGGTCATTTGATCGACTCCTTCAGCCGCTTGACGGCATGATGATAATGTACTCTCGCCGCTCCCGGGGTGGTTCCGAGCGCTTGCGCGATCTCGGCGTAGTCCGCCCCCTGCTGAACCCGGAGGAGGAAGACATCCCGCTGAAGCCTGGGGAGCGATTGGAGGCACTCTCGCAGCCGGTCCCCGGCCTCATGTGCCGCCAACTCACCCTCGGGATCCGCTCGATCCGGAATATCCCGCCCCTCGATGGAAACGACGGTCCGTCCTTTCCGGCGCCGGTACTCGTCCTTGAGCAGATTCCCTGCGATGGTGATGAGCCAGCTCCGGAACGAGGCATCTCCCCTCCAAGTGCCGAGCTTTCGAAAGGCCCTAAAAAACGCCTCCTGGGCCAGGTCGTCGACCTCACCATCGGCAGCACCCGCACCATAGAGGTACCGCGCCACCGCCCGGGCGTGCCGGGTAACCAGCTCGGTGGCGGCGCGCTCGTCGCCGGCCCGGTAGGCCGCTACGAGCTCAGCGTCGCTCTGAGAGCCGGGCTCGGTTGGGTGACCCATCGATACCTGGAAGACGCACGGAACCGCCTATCGTTAAGCGAGTTGACTGGTGCGGCGAAGGCCGCTAGGTTCAGACCCGAACGAACGTTCGGACGGGTTATGCGCAACAGGGACGATCGGCTGCAGCGCCTGATGGAGCTGGCCACCACAATCTTCGCCGAGCATGGCTTTCATGCCACCTCCATGCGGGATCTCTCCCGGGCATCGGGGATGAGCCTGGCTGGCATCTACCATTACGTTCGCAGCAAGCACGAACTGCTCTTCCTGATCCAGGATCAGTGCTTCGCGGAGGTGACGGCCGGCGCGGAACAGGCGCTCGCCCCCCTCCCCCTCACCGACCCCGAGGAGCGGGTCCGGGCGTTCATCTGCCATCATGTCGTGTTCTTCACAGGCCACATGGAAAAAATGAAGGTGTTGTCCCATGAGGACGACGAGTTGGAAGGCACGATGCGCGAGGAGATTCGGAAACGCAAGCGGACCTACGCCGACCTGTTGACACGGTTGTTGACGGCGGCCGGCCACGACGGGGTGACTCCGCAAGTGGCCACCTATGCTTTGTTCGGCATGATGAACTGGATTTACACGTGGTACCGCCCGGCCGGCCCGATCGCCCCGGCGCGGCTGGCGGACGAATTGGCCCAGCTATTCTTGAACGGTTATCTCCCCTCGACCCGTAACGCGGCCCCGCTGGTCGCTTCTCACGGAGGATAGGCATTTGACAGAGAAGAGCCCCCTCACTGCGCCCAAGAAGGAGCGCGACCCAGCCGAACTGGCGTTGATCGAAAAGATCGGCAAGGGGTTCATGGTGGAGTCACGGGAGGACATGACCGAGGGGTACCGGAAGGCCTTGTTGGTGCAACTGACTGTGCAAGGCGATACTGAATTGCTCAGCGCGCCGGCGTACTATCTGGCATCGCGCGATGCCCCGACCATCAACAGCCGGATTGCCGTCACGGCCATCGTTCACGACGAGCTGGGACACGCGAACATCGCCTACCGCCTCATGGAGGATTTGGGCGTCGACCGGCACTGGCTGGTGTACGGACGGCAACCGCACGAATTCAAGCACCCGTACGGGTTCGATCAACCGCTGGAGAACTGGGCGGAGATGGTGGTGGCCAACGGATTCTTCGATAGGGCAGGCATCACCCTCCTGGGCGACGTCCTCCAGCACACCAGCTATGGGCCGCTCAAGCGGTCCCTCGTCAAGGTGGACCGCGAAGAAGTCCTCCACCTCCGCCACGGCGAATCGTGGATGAAGCGGTTGGCCAAGGCCGGGGGCGAGGTTCGCGAAGCTCTGCAGCGGGCCGTAGACTGGATGTTCCCCATGACGCTCGAGTGGTTCGGGTTACCCGACGACCTCAAACGCCACACCGGCCAGCTGGACTACCGGCTCAAAGGCAAGACTAACGACCAATTGCGGCAGACCTGGATGCACGCGACCGTACCGCTGTGCGAGGGCATCGGCATCGAAGTGCCGGCCCACTTCGATGAGGCCAATCAGGAGTACGTACTGGACTACCCCTTCCCGTGCCAGTACGACCCCGACGCCAAGCGGTGGTTGTTAGACAACCCGCTCACCTGGGAACAGGTTTTCGAGCGCTGGAAGGCGCGTGGACCGATGAACCAGCGTTACATCGAGATGGTGCAGGGGGATTTTGGAGGGGCCGTTGTCGGTCACTGAGGCGGACGTTTGGCAGGCTCTCCAACGGGTCTCCGACCCGGAGTACCCCATGAGCATCGTGGATCTGGGCCTGGTGTACGGCGTCCGCATCTCGGACGGCGGCCGGGTCGAGGTCGACATCAGCTTCACGTCCATCGGGTGTCCGGCCATCGAGATGATCGGGGAAGACATCCACGAAGAGGTGGGGGCCCTGGCGGGCGTCGAGCAGGTGAAGGTCGACGTCGTATGGGATCCGCCATGGACCAAAGACAGGATCACCGACCGGGGACGCAGGGTGCTGGTTGCCCACGGGGTGGCGGTGTGAGTCAGAGACAGCTCAGGTGTGATTGGTGATTGGTGTTTTCTGATTGTCGAGGTGTGGGTCACGATCATACGGATCACGAAGCAACACTCGACGATCACCAATGAATTGGGGAGCCGGGAATGCCCAGCGATAACATCTATGAAGTGTTCGCCCGGAAGACGCAAACCGACGACTTGAAGCATGTCGGTAGCGTCAACGCGAATGACAACGACCTCGCCAAGTCCTATGCCTGGACGGTGTATGACGAGGAAAGCTGGGTGGAAATGTGTGTCGTCCCCCGGGCGGCGGTCATTCCGGTGACGGAGCACGGCGATATACCGCTGTGGGGGAATTAGGCGGTCGGGCGGTCAGGCGGTCAGGCGGTCGAGGCTACATCGGCACTTGGGATGGAACAAACCGCGCACTGCGCACCGCGCACGGCGCACCTCGGAGAAACCATGAG
>JAZFYL010000288.1:0-2867 GCA_036443495.1 Gemmatimonadales bacterium
CTTCGAACCAAGGGGTTGGGGGTTCAAGTCCCTCCGGGCGCACTCGGAAAGCGCGGCCTCCGGCCGCGCTTTCCTGCGCGCGCCCGGAGGGCTTCGGTCGTCGCCGCTCGTTGTCACTCGCGGCAGCCGGTCAAGTCCCTCGTTCGGCCGTCGCCGCTCGTTGCCACTCGCGGCATTTCGGACAAGTCCCTCCGGGCGCATCCGACCATCCCCCGTTCGCCGAGCGACACGTTTCGACGCTGTTGTTCGAAAACGCCTGATCCGCAAAACACCGGAATCATTGGGAGTGCCATGGACGAGTTCATGCGAGCCGCCATCCAGGAAGCCGAACTCAGTCTGGCCGAGGGTGGCATTCCCATCGGTTCGGTGCTGGTACACGCCGGCCGCATTCTCGGACGGGGTCACAACCGGCGTGTCCAGAACGGCAGCGTCGTGCTGCACGGGGAGATGGACGCCCTGGAAAACGCCGGCCGCCAGCCGGCCAGCGTATATCGCGAGTGCACCATCTACACCACCCTCTCGCCCTGCCCCATGTGCAGCGGCGCCATTCTCCTGTACGGCATTCCGCGGGTCGTGGTAGGCGAGAACTCCACCTTCATGGGCGACGAGGACCACCTCAGGACCAGCGGCGTCGAGGTCGAGGTGATCCAGGATCCCGCCTGTCACGATATGATGTCCGCCTTCATCGAGGCCAACCCCAAGCTGTGGTACGAGGACATCGGGGACTAGGTCCAGCCGCGCCCACGCAACCCTCTGAGGAATAATCGTGTCAGGAAGAAAAGACCCGGGGCTTGCGTTTATTTCTTTTATTTTGTATAACATATTATGGGCAAAGGACGATTTCTGGGTGAGTTCGAGCAGGTCGTACTGCTGGCGGTCCACCGTCTGGGCGATGACGCGTACGGCGTCACGGTCCGCCAAGAGATCACCGCGCGGATTGGACGACAGGTCTCGATCGGGGCGGTCTACGCGACGGTCAACCGCCTCTCCGACAAGGGCTATCTCGAGTCCTACGGCACCGATCCCGTGCCTATCCGCGGTGGCCGGGCCCGGCGGAACTTCCGGCTCACCGCCGCGGGGGCTGCCGCCCTGCGCGCCACCCGCAACATGCTGGGTACCATGTGGGAGGGGGTCGACCTCGATCGCGACCCCAGCGCGGTATGACGGCCCGCCGAACTCCCCCCCGGTTGGCCCAGTGGTTATTCCGGATCTCCGCTCGACCGGAAGACCGGGACGCCATGCTGGGCGATCTCACTGAAGAATTCCACGACAGCGACACCAGCCGGGGACGGCTACGGGGCACTCTCTGGTATTGGCGCCAGGTCACAGCCTCGCTCGGCCCCAACATCTTTGAGCGGGTGCGACGCGGGCGGCTGCGCCATTCGCCCCCAAGGAGAGAACCGATGCTACGCTTGCGGCAAGACCTCCGCTTCGCCTTCCGCAGTCTGCTTCGCAACCCCGCGTTCACAGTTGTGGCGGTGTTGTCGCTCGCGGTGGGGATCGGCTCAACCACCATCATCTACTCGATCGTCGACGCCGCAGTGCTCCGCCCGTTCCCCTACCCGGCCATGGATCGGCTGGTTGGCGTCGGGTCGGCCTTCCCACGGGCGAGTCAGTCCGACCTCGGGTTCTTCGAGGTGCATTCGGCGCCTGAGTACGCCGACGTGCGCCGCGAAGCGACGTTGTTGGAACACGTCGTGGCGTTCGACCTGGGTAACCGGCACATCGTGGCCGGCGACCGGCCCGAACGCGTGTTCACCGCCTTCTGGTGGGGCAACGCCTTTCCCGCTATGGGCGTGGAGCCGGCCCTCGGCAGGGGGTTCCTCGATGACGAAGTGCGGCAGAGGGAACGCGTCGCGGTCATCAGCCATCGGGTGTGGACCAACCTGTATGCCAACGATCCCGAAGTCCTGGGCCAGGCGATACCCGTGAACGACGATCCCTATACCATCATCGGTGTCATGCCGCGGCAGGCAATGCTGTTCGGAACCGACTTGTGGCTCCCGATGTGGGCCGATCCGGACGTGCTCCCCCGCAACCGGCGGCAATTCCAGATTCTCGGCCGGATCAAGGCGGGCGCCACACTCCACCAGGTGAATGCCGAGCTGGCCCTCATCGCAGGACGCATCGAACAGCACTACGTCGGAGAACACGAGGAATACGCCGGGTGGCGGCTCGAGGCCGCCACGTGGACTGCCATCAACGTGAGTTCCAATCGCACGGTCGGGATGACGTTGCTGGCGGCGGTGGCGTTCGTGGTGCTTCTGGTCAGTGCCAACGTCGCGAACCTGTTGCTGGCGCGTTCCGCCGGCAGGCGCCAGGAAATGGCGGTCCGGCGCGCGCTGGGCGCCGGCCGAAGCCGTATCCTGCGGCAATTAATGACGGAGAACAGCGCCTTGGCGATCATGGGCGGAATACTTGGCTTGGTCATGACCTTCATCAGTCTCCAGTTCGTCTGGAACGCCCTTCCCGCCAACCTACTCCCCACCGGCGCCGAGGTCATGTTGAACGGCCGCGTGCTGGCGGTAGCCGGCCTCGTCACCATGGGAACGGTCATGGTGTTCGGCCTGGTCCCGGCCCTCCAGGTCTCCCGGCCGAATCTCACGAGTATTCTGCGCGGCGACAGCACGCAGGCGACGGGCACTCGGGGAACCCACAGGCTACATCGGGCCTTCGTAACGTTCGAGGTGGCGTTGGCGGTCGTGCTCCTGGCGGGCGCCGGCCTCATGATCAACAGTTTCGCGCGCCTGCAGAGGGTCGACCCGGGCTTCGACACCGCCAACGGCTTGACCCTGCGGCTCACGCTGCCCTCGACCTATCAGGGATCGGACGTGACAGAGTTCTTCGAGTCGTTGGCCGATCGCGTG
>JAZFYL010000289.1:0-7569 GCA_036443495.1 Gemmatimonadales bacterium
TGCGTCACCGGGACCCCGCAGCTCCAGGGCGGTGACACCACGGTGACCAACCAGATGTTCAATGATTTCGGTGGTATCACGTTCGCCGAGATGGCCGCCATGGCCGATCACAACGTGTCAGGGACCCTGACCGGCATCGGCCCGTCATTGTTATCGGGCGCCTGCAACACCGGCGACTCCATGAACTGGGGCGAGCCGTACACCAGTACCGGTTTCAGTGCGTGCTCCAACTACTTCCCCATCATGTATGCACCCGGCGATCTCCGACTGTCCGGTGGCCACGGACAGGGAATTCTGCTGGTGCAGGGGGACTTGCGTTTGTCGGGTGGGGTGGAGTTCTATGGTCCCGTGATCGTCCAGGGCGAGGTCACCAGTACCGGCACCGGTGGCCACATCTATGGTGGGCTCATGGCCGCCCAGGCGGATCTCGATCCCTCGACCTTGACCGGGAATTCCGTGGCACAGTTTTCGTCCTGTGCCATCGCCAGAGCATTACGCGGCTCGGCAGTTGCCAGCCCGATGACGGGCAGGTCTTGGGCGCAGATTTATTCGATGAATTGACGGGATACCGGGACTCCGTTGCGCCTACCGCGCCTCGACGACTGCGTCGAGGCGCGGTTGTGCATTCGGGTCGACGGTGGCGACCACCAGGTCCGCCACGCCCCGCCGGACCGGACCGATGCGGCTGTTCTCGCGGGAGGGATGAACCCGGTTCGTCAGCAAGACTATGGCCAGCTGGCGCTCCGGATCGAGCCACATCGAGGTGCCGGTGAATCCGGTATGCCCGAAGCTCGCCGAGGACATCAGAGTGCCCGCTGTCGATCGTCCCGAGGGAGTGTCCCACCCGAGAGCACGACTGGATTCCGGGATGAGATCCTGGCGCGTAGCGAATTCCCGAATGAGGGCCGGCCCCGCGATCGCCGGTCCGGCACCGCACCGGACGCCACCGAAGCACACCGGTTCCGGCATGGTCGGTAGAAACTCGGCCAGCAGCCAGTCGCTGAAAATCAACAAATCATGGGTCGTGCTGAACAACCCCGCGTGGCCGGAAACGCCTCCCAGCCGGGCCGCGTTTTCGTCGTGCACGTCGCCCCGAACAATTCGCCCGCGCCACGGGTCGTCCTCGGTCGGGGCGATTCGATTGCGCCACTCCGGTGGCGGGCGGAAGCGGGTGGACGTCATGCCGAGTGGCTCGAACACCCGCTGGGCCAGGAGGATGTCGAGTGGCATGCCCCAGGCGGTCTCGACGGCTTGGGTGAGAAGGATGACGCCCAGGTCTGAATAGACCGATCGCCTGCCGGGAAGGGTATCGAGCGGCGTACCGTACACCAAAGCAAAAGCGGAATCCTCGTCGGGGGCTTCGATGTACAGCGGGCGCCAAGCCGGGAGCCCGGAACTGTGGGTGAGCAAGTGGCGCAACGTCACCAACTCCTTGCCCTCCCCCTGGAAAGCCGGGACGTAGCGCTGAACCGGGTCGTCGATATCCAGCAGTCCTTCGGTGACGCCCAGCATCACGGCGGACGTCAGACCCACGACTTTCGTCAGCGAAGCCAGGTCGTACACGGTGTTGGCGTCGGGGCGGGTGGAGTCGTCGATCCCCAGGCGTCCGGTCCCGTAGATGAGCCAGGCGCCGCGATAGGAGACGCCCAGCACCGCGCCCGGAGTGGCACCGCTCGCGACCGCCGAGTCGAGGAAGCGGGTCGTCGCATTCCAGTCCAGGCTGGTGAGGGCCCCTTCGGGAGCACGGGGAAGGGGAGGGGGAGGGACATCCTTGGCGCTCGTCCCGCACGCGACCAGGCCCACGACGATACCGAGGGCCCCCGCCCCCGCCCCCGCCCTCGCCCCCAACCGGCTCATGGTCGGATCGGCGTGATGCCGGATCCCATCGGGTAATCCGGTGGGATTGAGATCGGGGACGTGCCGGTGAAGGAGGTCAAGCCGAGCATTGCCGCTGCCAGCTCCTCCTCGGTCATGCGACGGTTGACCCACCCTAGGATGTACGACCATACGCCCGATACCTGTCGGATTACATAGGGCGAACCGAGGGACACCAATACGGTGGGGTTCCACTGCGCCGTGGTTTCGATCAACTCGACGGCGGCCTCCGGCATGTCGATGACGCCTTCGCCCGACACCGGCCTGACGGCCGTCATGAACACCGTGACCGGCGATTGGCGAATGACCGCCCGGGCTGAATCGTAGCTGGCCGGCCCGCTGGCAGGATACAGGCGAAAGCTCTCCACCTCCATCCCGGCCTCACGCAGCTTGGCGGCCAGGGTGTTCCCCAGGCTGCGTTGCCCTTCCTTCGACACATTCACGATCGACACCTGCCTGGCCTGCGGCAGCGCCCGCACCAGACCGGTACTGTCTTTGAGGAGCACCAGGGACCGTCGGGTAATATCTCTGGCGATCGCCTCGAATGCTGCCGACCCGACCACGTTGGGAATGCTTTCGAGTGATACCGTCCGGGTGTGAAACAGGCCCTGCCGCTGCTTGAGGGCCAGCATTTGCCTTACCGACTGGTCGAGGCGCTCCGTGGTGATCCGACCTTGCTCCACCGCCTGGACCACGGCGTCGATGGCCACCGCGGGGTCGCCGGGCTGCAGCAGCAGGTCGGCCCCGGCGAGGAACGCCAGCACCGCCGACTCCCCCTCGCCGTAGGCCTGCACCACTCCGGCCATGTTGAGGGCATCGGTGACGATGATGCCATCGAACCCGAGGGAATCCCGCAGCACCCCGGTGAGAATATCCGGCGCCAAGGTGGCCGGGGTGGAACTGCTGCCATTGAAGGAGGGCAGGGCGATGTGGGCGCTCATCACCGCCGTTACACCTACATCGATCGCCGCTCGAAACGGCACCAGTTCGAGCGAATCGAGCCGGTCCCACCCAGCCGAGATGACCGGCAGGGCCAAATGGGAATCGGTGCCGGTATCGCCGTGGCCGGGGAAGTGCTTGGCCGTGGCCAGCAAGCCATGGTCCTGCATGCCGCGGATCTCGGCGGAGACCAAACGGGCCACCTGGTAGGGATCCTCCCCGAAGGACCGGACGTTGATGATGGGGTTGTCGGGATTGTTGTTGACGTCGGCCACCGGGGCGTAGGCCATGTGGATCCCGACGGCTCGTCCCTCGAGCGCGCTGATCCGGCCGACTTGGTAGGCATCGAGTTCACTTCCGGCCGCGGCCACCCCCATATTCCGGGGGAACGGCGTCCCTCCCAGCAGCCGGATGGCGGTGCCGGCTTCGAGGTCTGCGGCGATTAGCAGCGGCAGGCGCGAGCGCAGCTGCAAGTAGTTCAGCTTGGAGGCGATGTCGAGCGGCGAGCCGATGGATATGATCAGACCTCCGACTTCGAGCGAATCGACCCACAGGCGGGCCTGCTCCAGGGCCTCCGCGTCGAACGCGGCGTAGGATCCGGAGAGCCAGGGGACCACCACCTGGGCGGCCTTTTGCCGGATCGTCAGTGATGCCAACCGTTCCTCGAGGCGGGCTTCGGGGGTCCGGGCGTTGCTGGAGGGGCTCGAATTCGCTTGGCCGTGGAGGGCCCCGGTGCTCATTAGTGTGACGCCACACGCGAAGACCAAGGAAAGATGAAAACGCTGCACTACACACTCACACGATTAGGGGTGATGGGCCTGGTGATGGGCTGTGCCGGTTCCGCCGACCAGACCAGCCGGCGTAGCCCGCCGGTGCGGCCCGGCATCGAGGTCCTCTTGTCCGATCGCGTCGACCTGGTGGCCGGCCGTCGCATCGGCCTGGTGACCAACCATGCCGGCGTCGATTCCCGTGGCGTCCATGACGTGGAGCGCCTGCGCGCGGCCGGCCTCACCATCACGGCCCTGTTCAGTCCCGAACACGGGTTTCGGGGCGCCGCCGCGCCTGGCGAAGCGGTCGAGCACTCGGTCGACAGCGCCACCGGCCTTCCAATCTACAGCCTGTACGGGCGCACGTCCTCCCCGACGCCCCGGATGCTCGAGGAAGTGGACGTGATGGTCGTGGACCTGCCGGACGCGGGTGCCCGGTACTTCACCTACATAACCACGACAGCCGCGGTAATGAGGGCTGCCGGCGAGCTGGGGATTCCCGTCGTGGTGCTCGATCGGCCCAACCCCATCGGCGGCTATCGACAGGGCAATATCACCCAGGCGGAACATCGATCGGTTGTGGGGTTGCTCTCGGTTCCCATGCGACACGGGCTCACTCTCGGAGAGCAGGCGCTGCTCGCCCGCGGCGAGTTGGGCATAGATGTCGATCTTGCCGTGGTTACCGTCGATGGTTGGAATCGCAGCATGGCCTTCGACGACACCGACTTGCCGTTCGTGCGTCCCAGCCCGAACTTGCCGACGTTGGAGAGCCTGTTTCACTATCCGGGGCTGTGCCTCTTCGAGGGGACCGCCCTGTCGGTGGGCCGGGGTAGTGAGGCGCCCTTCGAGCAAATCGGGGCACCGTGGTTGGATACCCTCTCGGTCTTGGCCATCATTCGCCGGTCAAGGTTGCCGGGGGTCGAGTTTCACGGCGTCACCTTCACCCCCAGCGCCCCCGGCGATGCCAAGTTTCCCGATCGGAATCTGACGGGCATCCGGCTCCGGGTGAGCGACCGCAAGGTCTACGACCCGACCGTGACTGCCGTTTACCTGCTGAGCGCTGTCCTGAGCCGGCATCCCGACCAGATCGGCTGGTTCGATCGCCATTTCGACCGGTTGGCCGGAGGGCCGCGCCTGCGCCAGAGCCTGATCTCCGGGACGGATCCCGCCGCCATAGTACAGCCCTGGCAAGCGGAACTCGATGCATTCCAGGCCCGCGTAGCTCCGTACCTGCTCTACTAGCGTCCGGCTGGGCCGTGATTGCCCTTCCTACCGCCGGGAGTTATCCTTTCGGCCCGATTATGGAGGGCAAAACCCGTTGATACGCACAACCTTGCCCCAAGAGCCACGCTCTCGATGAAGCTCGTACCCAAAGTGCTGGAGCGGGTGTTTTATGCTGTAGTAGACCCGGCCATTAATGGCCTGGTGCGGAGTGGCATCAGCCCGAACACGATCACGACGATCGGGGCAGGGGTGGTGGTGGCGTCGGCGGTGGCCTTCGGCATGGGTTCCATTCGGCTGGGTGGGCTGTTGTTGCTGCTGAGCGGCGTCGTCGATACGCTGGATGGGGCCGTGGCACGGCGCACCGGCGCGTCCTCCAAGTTCGGGGCTTTCTACGACTCCACCCTAGACCGCATCGGGGACGGGGCCACCTTCATCGGGATCGCCATCTACTTCATGAACGCACCGGACATCGCGTATCGGAACGCCGTGGTGGTGTTGTGCATGGTGGCGATCATGGCCTCGCTCGTCGTGTCCTACACCCGCGCCCGAGCCGAGGGTCTGGACCTGGAATGCCGGGTCGGGATCGCCCAGCGCGCCGAACGCATCGTCGCGGTCGGCGGGGCGTCGCTGCTGGTGGGGGCGGGACCACGGGGTCTGGTGCTGTCCTCTATTATCGCCATTCTCACGCTACTTTCCATCATCACTATCTGGCAGCGCATTTTCCATATCTATTCCATTACCGAAGGCGCTACAGGAACGGCGGACTCCGAAGGTGAGTCCGCGGCGCTGGATACTATCGCGAAAGGATCATAGCAGTGCCATCATCGAAAACGCCGATTGAACCGGCGACCGGGAAACTGGGTGTGTTATGCGTCGGGCTCGGCGCGGTTACCACCACGTTCATTGCTGGAGTGGAACTCGTTCGTCGCGGTATGGCGAAACCCGTGGGCTCACTCACTCAGATTGGGACGATCCGTCTGGGCAAACGGACCGAATCACGGGTCCCAATGATCAAGGACTTCGTGCCCCTGGCCACGCTGGAGGATCTGGTGATCGGCGCCTGGGATCCGGTGTCCGCCAATGCCTACGAGGCGGCCCTCCATTGCGGCGTGCTGAACAAGTGGGAACACCTCGACCCCATCAAGGATTCACTGGAAGCCATCAAGCCGATGCCGGCGGTGTTCAGCAACGAATACGTGAAGAACCTCGAAGGTACCAACGTCAAGCCGGGCGCCACCAAGCGCGAGCTGGCGGAGGCGTTACGACAGGACATCAGGGACTTCAAGGCCGACAACGGCTGCGACCGGATAGTGATAGTATGGTCGGCTTCTACAGAGGTGTTCATCGCACCGGGTCCCGTGCACGAGACCATCGAAGCGTTCGAAAAGGCCATGGACGATGACGATCCCATGATCTCTCCGGCCATGCTGTATGCCTATGCCTCGATCATGGAGAACGTACCCTTTGCCAACGGAGCCCCCAATCTGGCGGTCGACACGCCTGCGCTGGCCAAGTTGGCCGAGGACCGCGGCGTGCCCATCTGCGGCAAGGATTACAAGACCGGTCAAACCATGATCAAGACCGTCTTGGCCCCGATGTTCAAGGCGAGGCTGCTCGGTGTGTCCGGCTGGTTCTCCACCAACATCCTGGGAAACCGGGACGGCGAGGTACTGGACGACCCGGAATCATTCAAGACCAAAGAGGAATCCAAGCTGGGAGTGTTGGAGCACATCCTCCAGCCGCCGAAATACCCCGATCTCTACGGGGACCTGTATCACAAAGTGCGCATCAACTACTACCCACCCCGGGGGGACAACAAGGAAGGGTGGGACAACATCGATATGTTCGGATGGCTGGGCTATCCCATGCAGATCAAGATCGACTTCCTATGCCGGGACTCCATCCTGGCGGCCCCGCTGATGCTCGACCTCGCGTTGTTCGGTGACCTTGCCAAACGGTCGGGTATGGGCGGTGTGCAGGAATGGCTGTCGTTCTACTTCAAGAGTCCCCAGACGGTCCCGGGCCTCTATCCGGAGCACGATCTCTTCATCCAGCTCACCAAGCTCATGAACACACTCCGATACCTGATGGGCGAGGATCAGATTACCCATCTGGGAATCGAGTATGGCCAGGATGATTGATCGGTCCAGCGGCAAGCGGGACGAGACCTCGTGCCTCGGCCCGCCGGCCGCAGCCCCGGTTACCTTTCCGGCACCATGAAATACTTCCACAGGACTTCAGTCAGCCCCGACCAGGTGATGGAACGCGCCACGACCTTCTTCGGGGCACGCCTCACCCCGGCGGCGGAGGGGCCCGGCCGCCGGCAATTCGCCGGGTCGATCGGCCTGGTGACGGTGACGGTCGAGGCCGAAGGCGGTCACTACACCTTGATCGTCGTGGAAACCAACCAGGTCGGCGAAAGCGAAGCCGACAAGCTCGCCAAGCGTTTTCTCACGGTCGTGCACACGATGGCTGAGCCCAGCCACGTTGCCCGCGGCGCTTACTGACTACTTGCCTGGCATCGGTCGTCCAACCGATCCAATGCCCAAACACTCAGGCGTCTTCCGCAGCCTGACCTCTGTCCTGCGCCACCCGCCGGAGGCATGGCTGCCCGGCCGGCAGTGGTTGCCATCGTCTGGGCCAACTCGCCGTGGTACCACAGCTATGAAGCGTTGTGGCACACCCCTTTTGCCATCGGCCTAGGCGACGCCGTATTCACCAAAGACCTGCACTTCTGGATCAACGAATTCGCCATGACCATGTT
>JAZFYL010000290.1:0-3563 GCA_036443495.1 Gemmatimonadales bacterium
TACAATTGGCTGCTGAGGAATCCGCTCAGGCCCAGTCCACCCAGGACACCCAGCACCAGACCGCCGAGCGACAGCGCCATGGATTGGCCCAACACCAGGCGCAACAGGCTGCCGCTCTGGGCTCCCAACGCCATGCGCAGCCCCATCTCGCTGGTGCGACGCCCGACGGCATAGGAGACGACTCCATAAATGCCGAGCGCGGCCAATGCGAGGGCCACACCGGCGAACACCATTAGTAGTGTGGTGAAGAACCTCGGCGTCGCTACGTCGTTCGAGACCATTTGCCCGAGCGTCGCGAACTCGCCGAGTGGCTGATCAGGGTCCACCGACCACACCGCCCTGCGGACGTCGCTCGAGGCCGCCAGCGGGTCGCTTGTCGTCCTGATATAGAGAGTGACAGCACTCCGAGGAAACGCATACGGCAACGCGTACATGGCGGACCTGGCCTCGTTGGCAATACCGTCGTGGTGTACATCACCTACCACCCCGATCACTTCGATCTCAGTTGAGCCGAGTGTCATGTACTTGCCGGCGACGGCGGTGTGTCCCCACAGCATGCGGGCCATAGCTTCATTGAGTATGACGTGCCGTTCGTCGTCCAGGGTGAAGTTCCGTCCGCGAAGCAAGGGAATCCCCAGCGCCTCGAAGTACCCCGGGGTCACCATGTACAGGCCTGACTCGGGATCGGCCCGCCGTGACTCCCCATTGTCGTCGACATAGCGGAACACGTACGGCTCGCCGCCTCCATCGAGCGGCGCCGTCTTGCTACCGCCCACGGCGATCACCCCGGGAAGCGCGGCAACGGCGTCGATGTACGCCTGCTGCCGGTAGGGCACCTCGGCGGAGGTCAACTCGTCCATCGACACCCTGAGATTCACCGTGAGGACATTTTCCACATCGAACCCGGGGTCGACCCGCACGAGTTGGTAAAAGCTCTTGATCATCAAGCCGGCACCGCTCACCAACATCACCGCCAACGCCATCTCGGCGACGACGAGGACGCTCTGCAGGCCAAAGCGGCCGCGGCTCCCGCCGGCGGCACCGTCCTTGAGCATCTCCTGCGGCTGGATACGGGCTGCCTGCCAGGCGGGGAACAGTCCGAAAATGACGCCGGTGATTGCCGTGACCGCCACGGCAAACCCGGCCAAGCGGCCGTCGAACCGAATCTGCTCGGCCTCGGGAATCGTCCCCGCGCTCATCGCTACCAACACATCGACGCTGATGTAGGCCAGGGCCACACCGGCAACGCCGCCAGCGAACGCCAACACGATGCTCTCGGTCATCAGCTGGCGCGCCAACCGGCTACGCCTGGCGCCCATGGAGATGCGGATAGCGATTTCTCGCCCGCGCCCGGTTGCCCGCGCCAGCAGCAGGTTACCGACGTTGGCGCAGGAAATGAGCAGTACCAGTCCTGTCGCACCTAGCAGCACCCACAGTGCCGTCCGGCTGTTGCCCACGATGTCGTCACGGAGCGGCTCGACCTTGGCGAGCGTCATACCTTCGTTGGAGTCCGGGTATTCATCGGCCAATCGCTGGAGTATGGCGGTCACTTCATCATGAGCGGCATCGACCGTCACCCCCGGCGCCAACCGCGCGATCACCGACCGCCAGCGGATGTGACGGAGGCTGGGGATCATGTCCTCCGTGATGTATGACATCGGCACCCAGATGTCGGCGTCCTTGTCTGGATACCTGAAGCTTGGTGGCATGACCCCGATCACAGTGAACGGCATGCCTCCCAGCGTAATCGAGCGGCCGACGACACCGGGATCAGACCCGAACTGGCGGCGCCACAGCCCCGCACTCAGTACCAGGACTCCGTCCTGGCCCTCGACGAACTCGTCGGGCGCGAAGGTACGGCCGATCGCCGCCTGTCCTCCCAGCAAGGTGAAGAAATCCTCGGACACGGGGATGGCCTGCAGCTGTACCGGTGAGCCGTCGCCCGTCAGGTTGACCGTGGCGCTCCCCGGCCAATAGAAGTAGCTGACCACTTGTTCCAAGGTGACCGAACCGGCTCGCAGGTCCTCGAAATCCTGTGGCGAGAAGTCCCGGCCTCTATCGAACCCCTGCTCTACGTCACCGTGTGAGATTCGCACGATGCGGTCTGCCTCGGGATAGGGAAGCGACCGCAGGAGGACGGCGTCGACAACGCTGAAGATCGCGGTGTTGGCGCCGATCCCCAGCGCCAGGATCAGGATCGCGACCGCGGCGAACCCCGGGTTCTTCCTGAGCGAACGCAACGCATACTGGATATCGCGCACGATGCTTTCCATGAACAATGCTCCCTTGGTCTTGGCCGTTGTTTGGTGCGGATCGGGTTCCGGCGGCAGGCCGGCGGCCAGTCGCATTTTGCGCCAACCGTATCGGCCACTCACACCGAGGGCCTGGCGCCAGTACCAACCCGGGCGACTCTTGGCGTCGAGCGGCGAGGCGTCTGCATGCTCCGAGCGTAGATCTCCGAGAATGCTCTGCCCGACGGGATCCGACGGCAGCGTCAGGCGAAGGAGGAGATCCGCCAGCCACGGGGGCCGGCGTGGTGCGTGCGAGCTCACCGCGACGGCTCTCCCAGGATGTCTTCCAGGCCGTGCCACAGGTTGAGAAGGGCGTTGCGGGAGGTGCGCAGGGCGGCCACCCCTTCGGGGGTTACCACGAAGAGCCTTTTGGGAAGGCCGGAGCGGCTGTCGTCGCCGGTTTCCACGGCCCAGTCTAGGAGCCCCTTGGCCCGCATCCGGTCCAGGGTGGTGTATAGCGCCCCGCGGGATACGCTCCGGCCGGCGCTGGCTTCCAGCTCCCCGCTGATGTCCGGCCCGTACGCCTGGGCGCCCAGCTTTGCGATAGCCAACAGGACCATCTGCTCGAACTCACCCAGAAAGGCTTTTGGCGGCATGACCCGGCCCTCGAAGTTGCAGTCGTCAGTAGGAGTAGACAAAGTAGACCAAGTCTATCTTGTAGTCAAGTCTGGGGATTGGTACCTCGGCCTAGGGACCCCAGTTTACCGGTTGTAGAGAGTTCACCCCGACTACCAGGATGCCCATGGACACCTACCAGACCCCCCGGGCGGTTGCCCTCAGGAACGCAGTGGTCCTGGGCACCGTAGTGCTGGGGACGTTCGTCGCTCTCAGGCTTTGGCTGTGGCTCGTGCCGAACGCCGATTTCGACGTCGCTGGGTACAACGTGCACCACCTCTTCACCGGCCTCGTGTTCATCGTCGCCGGCGGGATACCCCTGGCGGTGTTTCGAGGCAACACCAGGAGGCTCGACATCGCCCTGGTTCTCTTCGGGATCGGGTTGGGCCTGACACTCGACGAATGGGTATACCTGATCGCGACCGACGGCAGCAACGCTTCCTACCTGCTACCGATTTCGTTTCGTCGTGGTGGGATTGGCAGTGGCGTACGTCATCCTGTTGGCATGGTACGCCCATCAGCGGAAACTGGAATGACGTGGTAGGACGGTAGCCGGACGGCTCTCAGCTATCGGCAATCAGCTGTCGGCATTGCTTGATCAGACCTCCGTTGGAGAGGTCGCCAGCTGCTGGCCGAGCGCCGATAGCTGATAGCCCA
>JAZFYL010000291.1:0-9536 GCA_036443495.1 Gemmatimonadales bacterium
GGCCGTCAAGCTCAACGTCATCGACAACGGCACCGGTATCCTCGCGGAGCACCTGCCTCGTATCTTCGAGCGGTTCTACCGCGCCGACGAGGCCCGCTCACGGGCGCACGGCGGCACGGGGCTTGGCTTAGCCATAGTGAAGCATCTGATGGATGCCCATGGTGGCCGCGTCGAGGCCCACAGCCGACTGGGTGACGGTACCACAATCACCTGCTGGTTTCCGCGCTCCTAGCCTACCCCGGCGCTGGTACGTCCCTTCCCCACCACCAATCGAACCCCATCGCGAGCCGCCGTGTCCGGGGCAGAGTTTCGTTACCTGTTCGTGACAATTCTGTCGCCAGGATGTCAATCGCCTGCGGTTTCTTGTAGGCGTGCCACACGGACCGTCTGCCGGTGGCTCAATCGCAACTAAACCGAGGACGTTTACTCGAGAGGAGCAGCTTGGCCATGAACCCAAGCGTTCGGGCGGCAGCTATGGGATTGGGACTCGCGGCACTGGCCGCCATCCCCACTGCTGCGTATGGGCAAACCGTACAGGGAGAGAGTGAGTACCCCCGGATTCGGATCCAGGGCCGGATGCAACCGCAGTTCTACTATCTCGACAACAAGCCCTACAGTGACGAGGTCGGCCCAACCAACCAGATCTTCCTGCGACGGGCCAGGTTCCGGTTCCGGGTCTACTTGCGGGACGACCTGAGCGTCATGCTCAACCCTTCATTCGAAGGGTCTCCCGCCGAGGTCCGCATCCAGGACGCATACATCGATCTGCGCCTGTCCCGAAAAGATTCGCGGCTCTACGCCCTCTTCCGCGTGGGTCAACTGAAGACCCGATTCGGACGCTACGAGAACAAGTCTTCTACCAACCTCCCCTCCCTGGAGCGGGGGGGCGGCGCTGGTATGGTTGGCGGAGCATCGAACGACCTGTTCAAGAGCGCCGGGTTCCTCGGCCGGGACGTCGGTGCGGTTTTCTTCCTTGGGAGCACGACCTCCCCGGCTCACTGGGGGCACGGCAAGCCCGCCGGCGGAGGGGAGCCCTCGAAACATCCTTGGGGCCTGGCCATCTCCATGTTCAACGGCCAGGGCGCCAGCGCATCGGACGTCAACAACACCAAATCGTTCGGCGCTCGCGGCAGCTTCCGGGTACTGCCCAAACTGGATCTGGGAGCGGCGGTCTACCGGCATGACGGAATCGTCGGCGCCGACTCGAGCTTCACCAACATAGCCTATGGATTCGAGGCCGAGTGGGGCACTTTGGCCGCTCCCGGTCTGTGGCTCGATTTCGAGGCCATGTACGGTCAGGCATTCACCACTGCCGAGCCATGGATGCTGGGCCTCACGCTGATCGGTGCCTACCACATCCGGATGCCGGAAGGCCACGTCTTCTACGCCCTGGAGCCGGCGGGCCAACTCGACATGGGTGATCCCGCCACCGATACGAACAACGATCGAACCTATCTGTGGCGCATCGGCCTTAACGCCTACCTGACGCCCCAGACCCAATTCCGGTTCATGTTCGAGAACATGAGTTTCCAGGCCGATGGCGCCGAGTCGATCTTCGGGATCCGCACCGGCATCACGATTTCATGGTAACGGTTACGCCGAGAGGGAATCACTGCATGACATTCACAAAGCCATTGGCGCTGGGTGGACTCGCCCTGACAACCACGTTGGCCCTGGCGGGCTGCGCCGGAGACGGCGGCGGCGCAGCGACGATGTCGCTGACGGGCGCCGGCGCCACCTTCCCCAACCCGGTTTACCAGCGGTGGTTTGACGAGTATCACCGGTCGACCGGGGTCCAGATCAATTACCAGTCGATCGGGAGCGGCGGTGGCATCCGCCAGTTCAGCGAGCAAACCGTCGATTTCGGGGCCACCGACGGGCCCATGAAAGATGACGCCATCGCTGCGCTGGATGGCAACGTGTTACATATCCCGACCGTCATCGGCGCTGTGGTGCTGACCTACAATCTCCCCGAACTGGGGGAAACGCAGCTGATCCTGGATGGCCCCACGACGGCCGATATCTTCCTGGGCCGCATCGCCAAGTGGAATGACCGGCGGATCGCGGCCCTGAATCCCGGCGTATCGCTACCCGACGCGGACATTCTGGTTGTCCACCGCTCCGACGGATCGGGAACGACCTTCATCTTCAGCGATTACCTGAGCAAGGTGTCGACGGTGTGGGCCGAGGCAGTCGGCGCCGACAAGTCTCTGCAATGGCCGGTGGGCCTGGGAGCCAAGGGCAACGAGGGCGTCACCCAGCAGGTCCTTCAGCTGGAGAGCACGATTGGATACGTCGAATACATCTACGCCGAATCGAACGGGTTGCCGCATGCACAGATCGTGAATGCCGCCGGGAAGGTCGTCGACCCATCTCTGGAAACCGCAAGCGCGGCCGCGGCCGGCGCCACTTTTTCGCCCGATACCGATTTCCGCATCTCGATCACCAATGGGGATGGGACGGACGCGTATCCGATCACGTCCTTCACTTGGTTGCTGGTGAAGCAACACGATTCCGACACCAATCGTGCCCGGACGATCAAGGCTTTTCTGACCTGGATGATCAGCGAGGAAGCCCAGACGATCGCGGGCGGACTCAAGTACGCGCCGCTGCCGGCGGAAGTCGTCGAATTGGTGCGGATGCGAATCGACGATCTGGGTGCAGAGCAGGTTGAGTGACATGACGCCGGCGATTACGGAGCCTGCATGGCGCAGATGACCACCCCCCCCCTTGACCGGACGGAAGGTCCGTCGCTGACCCTCGGGAGCCGGAGCCGGGGAGACCGGTTGTTCAAGGGCGTGCTCACCGTCGCCGCGGCGAGCGTTCCTATCCTGCTGGGATTCCTGATCTTCGAGTTGTACAGCGGGTCTCGCGAAGCCATCTCCCGTTTCGGACTTGGCTTCGTCACCAGCAGCGCCTGGAATCCGGTCACGGAACAGTTCGGCGCCTGGCCCCTCATTCTTGGGACCCTGCTCTCGTCCGCGCTGGCCTTGCTGATCGCGGTGCCGCTGTCCCTGGGTGTGGCCGTCTACCTCACGGAATTCGCGCCGATGGCGCTACGAAAACCAACGGCGTTCGTGATCGAACTCCTCGCCGCCATCCCCAGCGTGGTGTACGGGCTGTGGGGCATTTTCGTGCTGATCCCTGTCCTCAAGGATCACGTCTTCCCGTGGTTACAGGGAGCCTTGGGTTTCCTACCGTTCTTCCAGGGTCCCATCTACGGTCCGTCCGTGTTGTCGGCCAGCATCATCCTGGCCATCATGATCATGCCTTACATCATGTCGGTGTCGCGCGAAGTGTTGCTGGCGGTCCCAACCACCCAGCGCGAAGCCGCCCTGGGGCTGGGAGCGACCCGCTGGGAAGCCGTGGTGACCGCCGTGATCCCCTACGCGCGGTCGGGCCTGATCGGGGCAATCATCCTGGGGCTGGGGCGGGCGCTGGGCGAGACCATGGCCGTCACCATGCTCATCGGCAATCGGCATGAAATCACGGCATCGCTCTTCGCGCCGGGCTACACCATGGCAGCCGTGATCGCCAACGAGTTCTCCGAAGCGGTGACCGACATTCATTTGTCGGCGCTGGCCTACGTGGCCTTTCTGCTGTTCGTCATAACCGTGCTGGTGAATGCCGGCGCCCGGCTGCTGATCTGGCGGGTGGCCCGCGGCGGTCCCGGCGGGAGTCGGGCGCTGTGAACCGCCGAGCGATCCGTCGAGGGAAGAGCACCATCATGGTGGGACTCATGGCCGCCGCGGTCCTGGTGGCCGTCCTGCCGCTGCTGTTGATCCTGGGTACCCTGGTCGTTCGCGGTGCGAGCAGTATCAATCTGGCGTTCTTCATCTCCGCTCCGGCACCCGCGGGCCAGACTGGTGGCGGAGTAGGTCACGCCATCATCGGCACCCTGATCATTGTGGGCGGAGCCTGTCTGTTGGGCCTGCCCCTCGGGATCGGCGCGGGCGTCTACGCCGCGGAGTACCCGGGGACCAGGCTGGCCCTGACGACGCGGTTCGTCGCCGACGTGTTGAACGGCACGCCGTCGATCGTGGTCGGCGTGTTCGCCTGGGCCATGATCGTCGCCCGCCAGGGGCACTTCTCCGCCTTCGCCGGCAGCATGGCGCTGGCTATGTTGATGACCCCAATGGTCATGCGCACCACCGAAGAGATGATCAAACTGGTGCCCCATTCGCTCCGGGAAGCGGCGTTGGCGTTGGGATACCCTCGGTGGCGCACGACAGTGGCGGTGGTGCTGCGGACGGCACTGCCCGGCATCGTGACCGGCAGTCTGCTGGCCATCGCGCGGATCGCCGGAGAAACGGCGCCGCTCCTGTTTACCGCTCTCGGGAGCCAGTACTTCTCGCTGGCCATTGACCGGCCCATGGCCGCGCTGCCGCTGGTTGTGTTCAACTATGCCACCGGCCCCTATCAAGAGTGGCACCGGCTGGCCTGGGCGACGGCGCTAGTTCTGATCCTGGTGATCCTGGTGCTCAGTATCGCGGCCCGTATCGTCACCCGGCAGCGCCATGGCTGATCCGACCAACGGCGTGCCCCGCATCGAGACCGACCGGGTCACCGCGATATATGGCAAATTCACGGCGCTGAAGGGGGTATCGCTGCGGTTCGCGAGCAATCAGGTGCATGCGCTGATCGGGCCGTCGGGCTGCGGCAAGTCGACGTTCCTCCGGACGTTGAACCGGATGCACGAACTATCCTACGGTGGGTGGATCACCGGCCGGGTGCTGCTGGACGGACAGGATGTCTACGCCCCCGGCGTGAGCCCCACGGCGTTGCGTCGCAATGTAGGGATGGTGTTCCAGAGGCCCACGCCGTTTCCCACCATGTCGATCTTCGACAATGTTGCGGCCGGGCTTCGCGTCAACGGGCGCTATCCCAAGAGCGAATTGATGGACGCCGTCGAAACCGCGTTGCGGCAGGCCACGCTGTGGGACGAGGTGAAAGACCGCTTGCGGAAGAGTGCCATGGCGCTCTCCGGGGGCCAACAGCAGCGGCTGTGCATCGCCCGCGCGTTGGCGCCGCGACCGAAAGTGTTGCTGCTCGACGAGCCGACCGCATCCCTGGACCCGCAGGGCACCCAAAGGATCGAGGAGTTGTTGTTCGAGCTGCGGGAGCGACTGACCATCGTGATCGTCACACACAACCTGCAGCAGGCGGCACGGGTGTCTGATACGACCTCGTTCTTCTACCTGGGTACGATGGTTGAAACCGGCCAGACGAAGGACCTGTTCACGACACCTTCCAACGACCAGACGGAAGCGTACATCACGGGGAGATTCGGATGAGCGCCGTCGATTTTCGGCCCACAATGGGGCCACCGTCCGGCACCCAGGCTACGCTGAGCGAGCGCACTCGGGATCGCGGCCCGGCCCTGGCTGAGACCGCCGTGGAGGCGAAGGAATTCCGATTCTCCTACGGACCGGTCGAGGCCCTGCATGGTATCGATCTCGCCATCCCACGACACGCCGTGACGGCTATCATCGGGCCGTCAGGCTGTGGCAAGTCGACGTTCCTGCGTTCCATCAATCGGTTGAACGAGCTGACTCCCGGGGCACGAGCCTCCGGCGACATCCTGGTCGACGGCGTGTCGATCTACCGGCCGGACACCGACGTCGTCTCGCTGCGTCAAAGGATCGGCATGGTGTTCCAGCGCCCCAACCCGTTCCCCAAGTCGATCTTCGACAACGTGGCCTACGGACCGGTGCTCAACGCCTTGGTGGTCCGGCGCGACCTGCCTGATCTCGTGGAGCGCTCTCTCCGGCAGGCGGCCCTGTGGGACGAGGTCAAGGACCGACTGGACGAGTTCGGCACCAGTTTGTCCGGAGGCCAGCAACAGCGGCTGTGCATCGCCAGGGCTTTGGCGAACCAGCCCGAGATCCTGCTGATGGACGAGCCCTGCTCGGCATTGGATCCGATAGCGACGCAACGGGTGGAAGAACTCATCATCGAACTCAAGCGGAACTACACGATTGTGATCGTGACCCACAACATGCAACAGGCCGCGCGGGTATCCGACCACACCGGCTTTTTCGAGAGCGGCAATCTCATCGAGTTTGGCGAGACGCACCAGGTCTTTGCCACTCCTACCAACGAACGTACCGAGGCGTACATCACGGGGAGGTTCGGATGAACCTCGATCGACAGCGGCATTTTCACGACGAACTGCACGAGGTCAAGGTCCGGCTGTTGTCCATGTCGAGCGAGGCCGAAGCCGCGCTGGCCAACGCCGTGGACGCGCTCATCCACCGGAATCGAGATCAGGCGGAGACGGTTATCGCCGGCGACAGGGTCATCGATAGGATGGAGGTCGAGATCGAGGAGATGTGCCTCAACCTCCTCGCCCTGCAGCAGCCGATGGCCAAAGACCTCCGCATGCTCATGGCGACACTCAAGATATCAAACGACCTGGAGCGCGTGGGTGACCACGCGGTGAACATCGCCCAGTCCGCCCAACGAATCGAGGGAGCGCGATCGGTCACCCCCGAGCCGGAAATCCAGGAAATGGCCCGGTTGGCGCGTGCCATGCTGTCTGACGCGCTCGAAGCATTCATTCGCGGGGACGCCGAGGCCTCCCGGGCGTTGGTCCGTCGGGATGACGAGGTCGATGCGATCCACCGCTCTCTCTTCCGGATACTGTTGACCTACATGATGGAAGACCCCCACATTATCAGCACGGGGATGGAACTCTCACTCGTCAGCCGAAACTTGGAGCGGGTCGCCGACTTGGCCACCAACATCGCGGAAGAGGTAGTCTTCCTGGTCGAGGGCGTGTCGATCAAGCACCACGCCGAGGACCGGCAGGACGCGGGAAACGGTGGCACGGACTCGGTGACACCCGTCGGAGCTTGACCAAACCAGCGACACTGCCCACACCAGAGCGCCTCGCGGCCATTGACGTCGGGTCGAATTCCATTCGGCTCGTCGTCGCCGAATACGACCACGCCTCGGGCCTCACCATCATCGAGGATGTCAAGGAACAACCCCGGCTAGCCGCCGGGGTCGCCACGTCCGGAGAACTCGACGACGTGGCCATGGAACACGCCATCCAAGCGCTCCGGCGCATGCTGGACCTGTGCCAACGTCGAAAAGTCACACGAATCAGGGCCGTCGCCACCGCCGCGGTCAGGGAAGCGGGCAATGGCCAGGCCTTCTTGGACCACATCGACGAGCAGCTCGGCTTGCGCCTGGAGATCATCGACGGCGCCACCGAAGCGGCTCTGTCCTATAGTTCGGTGGCGCACCACTTCCCACTGGAAGACACCAAGGTACTCGTCGCCGACATCGGTGGCGGCAGCCTCGAGTTGATCGGGGCTGTCGACGGGCTGGTGGAGTTCGCCGATTCCCTGCCCTTCGGTGCGGTCCGACTGACCGACCTGTTTCTCTCGGACGAGGACCACGTCCACCGCCGCATCAAGAAACTCCGGAAACACGTCCGCCGCGCACTGCGGGAGGTGCTCCCCTCCCCTCGGCGCCAATGGTCCGGAGCGACCGTCATCGGTTCGGGCGGCACCTTCACCAACCTGGGTCGCATGGCCGCGGCACGGCGTGGTATCCCGCTCGAGGAGCCGGTGCACGGCCTCGAAGTCTCCACCGCCGAGGTGGAGCACCTGCTCGAGCGTCTGAGCAACATGCCTCAGGAGGAGCGAGCCCAGGTTCCGGGTCTCAACCCGTCCAGGGCCGACATCATCCTCGCCGGATTGGCCGTCACCACCGAACTCCTCGCTCGCATCGACGCCCGCGGCGTTGTGGTGAGCGCCTTCGGCTTGCGCGAAGGCCTGTTGCTCGACATGGCGGGCGCGGAGGCGATCCCCGCTTCCGACGACCCGATGCGGCTGGTCCGCGAATTCGCCCAGCGCAGCGGCGCAGACCGGGGCCACGCCGAGCAGGTGCGGGTTCTGGCGCTGAAGCTGTTCGACACTCTGGCGGGACCGCTGGGCGCCACCCCAAAGGAAGCCGCCCTACTCGAGGCCGCCGCCATCCTCCACGACGTGGGCCAACTCGTCAACTACAAGAACCACCACAAACACACCTTCCAGCTGGTGCTTCATGCCGAGCGGCTGAATCTCCGGGCGGAGGACCGCCTGCTGGTGGCCCACATCTGCCGCTACCACCGAAAGGGCGCCCCATCGCGGAAGCACGCCGAGTTCGCGGCCCTGGGCCCGGAGCAGCGGGCTGTCGTGCGCCGCATGAGTTCACTCCTGCGGGTCGCTGACGGACTCGACCGGGGCGGCTCGGCCACCGTGGCCGACCTTTCGACGACCCTGGGCGCCGACGATCTGGCCATCGGAGTGACCCCACGAGAACCGAGCACCGACCTGTCGCTGGAGTGCTGGTCTGCCGAACGGAAATCCAATCTCCTGGGGAAACTGCTGGCGCGCGACGTCAAGATCGTGCAACTTTGCTGAGGAAGACTCTCGGGGGAGGCGGATGCGGAAGGATCTCCTACCGTTGGTGCAGGCCGTACTAAAGGGCCAGTACACAATCGATCGGGAGCTTGCTCGGGGCGGGTCGGGACGGATTTTCCTCGCGCACGATCCGGACGGCAAGGCTGTCGCCCTCAAGGTGCTGCACCCGGAACTCCAGGTCAGCGTTGCCGCTGACCGTTTCCTGCGAGAGATCAAGGTCCTGTCGGGACTGGACCACCCTCGGATCACCCGCCTGCTCGACTACGGTGAAGCCGACTGGGTGGTCTACTTCGTCATGGAGTATGAGGAAGGCACGACGTTGCGATGCCACCTGGATCGTGTCCGTCAGATCCCGGTTGCCGACGTCGTGCGACTTGCGGAGGACTTGCTCGACGCCCTGGGCTATGCGCACGATCGTGGCATCGTACACCGGGACGTGAAACCCGACAACATCGTCATCACCGATCATGGTGCCATGCTGCTCGACTTCGGCATCGCCCGCGCCATCGAGGTTGCCGGAAGCCAGCGACTCACGCGCTCGGGCTTCACCGTCGGCACCTCCACCTACATGAGCCCGGAGCAGGCGGCAGCCTTCAAGGGGTTGGACCACCGCTCCGACATCTACTCCCTTGGCTGCGTCCTGTTCGAATGTCTCGCCGGGAAGCCCCCTTTCAGCCACCACAGCGAGGCCGTCGTCTTGGAGCTCCACCAAAGGGAGCCGCCACCCGATCTGACCAAACTACGGAAGGAGGCGAAGGCGTTGACCCCGGTCCTGGCCAAGGCCCTGGCCAAACTCCCACCGGATCGCTGGCAAAGCGCGAGTGACATGAAGGCGGCGATACTGCAAGCCACCCAGGCGGGTCAGACCTTACCCGGTTGAGTGGGAGGTGCCTTCGGGGAACCAGACTCCTGAACGCCATTCGCTCCACGTAGGTCCAGGTCCCCAACCTCCAGGCGTTGGATCATTGAATCCCGGTGCGGGCGGACGACAGGCACTTCGGTCCATCCGGCCACCCGCAGGATCTCGCCGGTCAGTCGATCAACCTCACCGGCCTCCTCTGCGTCTGCTTGGCTTGCCGCAAGATCGAGCCAGGTAAGCGCTTCATCGAAAGCCAAACGCTG
>JAZFYL010000292.1:0-6184 GCA_036443495.1 Gemmatimonadales bacterium
TCGACGTGCTGTTCAGAAAAACCGAATTCGGTAGCGTATAGGTCACGCCAGTTGCGTGACCGCACCGTGGCGGCCCTGTACGAGGCGACCGACACAAGCGCCTCGTCGGAATCGGCCGGCCGCAAGGTAACGGTCGTGATGATCTCGCGGGTCACACTCAGGTTTCTCTCGCACGAATCGACCAGGGTGCCGTCGTAGTCCCAGATGACCGCGTGCCGTGCCAGCAGGGTGTCGGCCCGGTTCACTCGGCCCGCCGATCTTCTGTGATGGGGATACGCTTGGGCTTGGTCCCGGCGGCTTCGATGATGGTTGCGTTTTCGATGAATCGGGGCATCGTTGATGGATTCCTTTTGGGAGCTAGGAGCTAGGAGCTAGGAGCTAGGAGCCAGGAGCCAGGAGCTAGGAGCCACTAGCCACTAGCCAAAAGTTGGACCGGGAAGCCTCACGCCACAAGCGCCTCACCACAGACCAGGAGCGTTGATGAGTCAGAGCTACTTCGGTTCCCGCACCGGCATGATGCTCGCCATGCTCGGCATGGCGGTCGGCACCGGCAACATCTGGCGGTTCCCACGCATCGCGGGGCAAAACGGAGGCGGGGAGTTCCTGGTCACCTGGGTGGTGTTTTTGTTCCTGTGGTCGATCCCCCTCATTCTGATAGAGTTCGGCATCGGCCGAAAACTCCGGTGCGGGCCGATCAAGGCGTTCATGGAACTCATCGGTCCACGCTGGGCGTGGATGGGCGCCTTCGCGGTGGCCGTCACCATGATGATCATGTTCTACTACTCGGTCGTCGCGGGATGGACATTCCGGTTCACTGCAGCGGCGATTACCGGCCAGATTCCCGAGGCCAACCCGGGGGAATTCTGGACCAGGTACAGCACCTCTTGGTGGCCCGCGCTCACCCACGGCATGGCGATCGGCCTGGCGACGTTCGTCGTCGCGCGCGGCGTCAACTTCATTGAGCGGGTCGCCAAGATCCTCATGCCAACGCTGCTGGTGCTCGTAGTGATCCTGACGGTACGCGCGATAACACTTCCCGGAGCCGGCGAGGGGCTGTCGTACTTGTTCGGGGTCGACTGGGGCCAGTTGGCCAATGCACGGCTGTGGATCGAAGGGCTGACACAGAACGCGTGGGATACCGGAGCGGGCTGGGGGCTGGTGCTGTGCTACGCCGCGTACTTGCCACCGGGGGAAGACACGGTGCAGAACGCGTTCATCCTGCCGGCGGCGAACAACGCTATTTCGCTCACGGCCGGGATCATGGTCATGTGCACCATTTTCTCGGTGGTCCCGGGGCTGGTCGCGAACATGCAAGCCAACCCGGAGGCCCTCGCAGCCTACCCGTCGTTGGTCCAGGCTATCGAAGGCGGCGCGACCCTGACGCCGGAGTTGATGCGGAACACCATCTTCTCGCAGAGCAACGAGGGACTCACGTTCGTCTGGATGCCGCAGTTGTTCGGCACTCTTCCCTTCGGCCGCCTGTTCATGACCTTGTTCTTCCTCGCGCTGGCGTTCGCGGCAATCACCAGCCTCATTGCGATGGTCGAGCTGGGAACACGGGCCTTGGTGGATGCCGGTATGGGTCGCCTTCGGGCGGTGCGGTTGGTCGGGACGGTGGGCTTCCTGCTGGGTCTGCCTTCCGTCTACTCGCTGGCCTATTTGCGGAACCAGGACTGGGTCTGGGGCGTGGGCCTCATGGTGAGTGGTCTCTTCTTCGCCATCGCCATCATCAGCTACGGTGTCCGCCGCTTCCGGTTGGAACAGCTCAATCACGAGGACTCGAAGTGGCACGTGGGCCGCTGGTGGGACTTCGTGATCATGGTGATGATCCCGGTTCAGGCGGTCGTGCTCCTCGTCTGGTGGCTGTACCAGGCCCGCGGCTGGGACCCGCAGTGGTTGGCACCATTCGCGGAAGCGAACGTCGGTACGGTCCTGTTTCAGTGGGCAGTGGTGTTGGCGGCGCTGCTCCTGTTCAACAAGGTCATCGTGAAGAAAGTGCGTGCGGCGGATGCGGCAACCGAGGCTGCGCGACGGTAGTGTTCGCCGATGCTTACCCTGATCGACGACATCCTTCGCTCCCAGCCGGTCAGGCGACTCGACGGTGAGGTGATCGGTGAGAGTCGTGAAGGGCGGCCCGTGCAGGGGTTCCTCATGGGGGCCGGACAGTGCCGGGTGAGTCTCCTGGGTGGCTGCCACGCGGACGAGCCCGTGGGTCCGCTGCTGTTGCGGCATCTCGCCGCGTACTTGCGGGCGCTGCCTGCCACCGATCCGCTGCTACAGAAATACCAGTGGTGGATCATCCCCCATATCAATCCCGACGGTGAAGAACGCAACCGGGCGTGGTACGACGATGCCGACACGGCCTACGACTTGGGCCGGTACCTGCAACACGTGGTCCGCGAGCTTCCCGGAGACGATATCGAATTCGGGTTCCCGCGCGACGACACAGACACCGGGGCCAGACCGGAGAATCGGGCCGCCTACGAATGGTGGAGTTCTGCCGATGGACCGTTCGCCCTCCACGCCACATTGCACGGCATGGGCTTCGCGGCCGGGCCGTGGTACCTGCTCGAGGAGGCGTGGCGAGATCGGGTGGAGCCCTTCAAGGCGACATGTCGCGAACAGGTCGGGCGGCAGGGCTATGTTCTCCACGATGTCGAGCGGCACGGGGAGAAGGGGTTCGTCCGGCTCGATCGGGGCTTTTGCACCCGCCCGGACTCGGGCGCCATGCGTCGCTATTTCCTGGACCAGAACGACCCGGGAATGGCTTCCCGATTCCGTCCGAGTTCCATGGAGACCATCCGCGGATTGGGAGGTGATCCGCTCACCCTCGTCTCGGAGATGCCCCTTTTCATTACTCCTGGGGTAGGCGAGACCCTGGGTCCACCCGATCCCGTGGCAGTTGCTTGGAAGGACCGGGTCGAGGGGTGGCGCACGATGGTGCGGGGAGGTGGGACTCCCGATGCGATTACCGAGGCGGGCGATCGCGCCGGGCTCCGTGCCATGCCCGTCCGGGATCAGATGGTGCTGCAGTGGGGGATGGTGGTCGCCGGGCTCCAGCTCGTGTGTGGCTAATCAAGGGCCGCCTGGCGTACGAGGTCGGCCGCGGTTGCCCCACCCTTAGACGAGGCCTAGAATTGGTCATGTGGTTGTCGAGCGGATCCGTACGGATGGGTGGGGCCCTGGTCCTTTGGGGTCTGGTGATATGTAGCGCTTCCCCGGCGCACTCCCAGGCTATCGACCTGGACCGCTATCGGGTCGTGGACCTCACGCACGCGCTCAACGCCGGCACGGTGTTCTGGCCGACCTCCCCAACTCGCTTCGAATTGGAACAACTGGCCTATGGTCAGACGGATGCCGGCTACTTCTACTCGGCCAATAGTTTCTCGACGCCGGAACACGGCGGCACCCACGTCGACGCCCCGATCCACTTCGACGCCGACGGGCGGACGGTAGATCGAATCCCGGTGACTCAATTGATGGGAAAGGCCGTCGTAATCGATGTGCGGGCCCAAGCCTCGGCGGATCCCGACTACCGGTTGACCGAAGAGGACCTGGCCGTCTTCGAGGCCCAACATGGGACCATCGAGTCCGGCGCGATCGTCCTGCTCCGTACCGGATGGAGCGACCGGTGGCCCGACGCCAAGGCCTATCTGGGGGATGACACCCCAGGAGACGCGTCGAACCTGCATTTCCCCAGCTTCGGACCCGCGGCTGCCCGCGCGTTGGTCAAAGAACGTGGCGTCGCCGCATTGGGAATCGACGCGGCCTCCACCGACTATGGCAGATCCACCGATTTCATGGTCCACCGGATCGCCGCATCGTCCAACGTACCCGGGCTGGAGAACCTCACCAACCTGGATCAACTGCCGGCGACAGGCGCCTGGGTCATCGCACTGCCGATCAAGATCGAAGGCGGTTCCGGTGGTCCGGTGCGTGTCATCGCCCTGATACCACGATGAAACGACTCACGTTGCTCCGTCATGCCAAGTCGAGCTGGAAGGACCTCAGCCAGCCCGATGCCGAACGCCCCCTCAACAACCGGGGCAAGCGAAACGCGCCGGAAATGGGACTCAGATTCGCCAAGCGGTATCCCGACGTCGACTATGTCCTGATATCGAGCCCGGCACGCAGGGCTATATCCACCGCCCGGCTGTTCGCCGAAGCCGCCGGCTATGCCCTGGAGAATATCACGGTCGATGACAGGGTATACCTGGCGGATGTCACCGTGCTAAACGACATCGCCGCCGCATTCGACGACACCTGGCAGCATGTGGTCCTGGTCGGCCACAACCCCGGCTTTACCGATTTTGTCAACAAGGCCACCAAGCACTTCATCGAGAATCTCCCCACGGCCGGTATCGCGGAGCTACAATACCACGTCGACTCGTGGGACCAGATTGAAACCGTACAGGCGACACTCGCCGAACTGGATATTCCCAAACGCAAGCACGCCTAGTTCGCGGAGGCGAGGAGGTCCTTATGCATCCCTTCAATCATTTTCTGCCGCGGCTGTTCCCGGTGATCCTGGTACTGGGCGCAGCCGCGCTGATCGCACAACTGGTTTTGGAAGAACCCGATGAAAGCGAGGGCGGCGAGGGCGGCGAGGGCAGCGAGGGCGGCGAGGGCGGCGTGGGCAGCGAGGGCAGCGAGGGCAGTGCGGCTGACGAGGGGTACCAGCCCGCCTAACGTCCCATGGCAGAGACACACTTCGGGCAGGATCACTTCTCGGATAATGCGCCGGCGTACGCGACCTATCGGCCGGCATACCCGGATGAATTGTTCGAGTGGTTGTCGGCGGTCGCTCCGGACCGTCGTCTCGCCGTGGATTGCGCCACCGGAAGCGGTCAGGCGGCCACCGGCCTGGCCCGACTGGTAGACCGGGTCCTTGCCTGCGATGCCAGCCGGCCCCAACTCCATTCGGCCAAAGCTCACCCGAAGATAGACTACGTCGTCGCGCCGGCGGAGCAACTCCCGGTGGCTGGCAGGACGTGCTCTTTGGTCGTTGCCGCCCAAGCCCTCCACTGGTTCGACTGGCGGGCGTTTTTCGATGAGGCTGGTAGGGTATTGCGGCCAGGTGGAATAGTCGCCTGTTGGACCTACGGATTGATGCGTACGGATGCCGAAGTCCAGCAAGTTGTGGAGCGACTCTACGGCGAAACGCTACGGGGCTTCTGGCCGCCAGAGCGACGCCTGGTCGAGGAGGGTTATGCCTCAATCATCTTCCCCGACGCGTTCAATGCACTCGAGGTCCCATCGTTCGCCATGGAAGGGAACTGGACTCTTGGCCAGATGCTGGGGTACATCGGGACCTGGTCGGGGGTCAGTCAATTTCGCAAACGGACCGGCCACGACCCGCTGCCCGAGACCGAGCGAGCCATGGCACGTGTCTGGGGGGATCCATCGGTTCCACGGACGATATCTTGGCCCCTGGCGATCAAGGTTGCGCGGCTTCCATAGCATTGCCACAGCGGGGATAATTACTAGCGTGTCACCGTAGTGTGCTTCTGGAGATAGGCGTTGAGCTCCCGCTCCCACTCGAGCATGAACTCCTCATACCACTCTGTCGTGCGGTCCGCGACCCAGCGCCCACCAGCCTCCGAGAGGGCCGTGTAGCTGTAGCTCACCTCTGCCGATGTCCGGCGGCGCCCGTCCGGCCGGAGCCGGATGTCGAGCCGAGTAACCACCATCCCAGGAACGATCTTGTACATGCGCAGCTGGAAGGCGCGCGGATCGTGATCCGTGACGATCCACAGGGCGCTACCCTGCCGGTCGTGGGTAGTGAAAACGCAGTCCTCTTCCGCGACGCCGGACCGGGACAACACCAGCGGCGGATCCCAACCCGCCACCCACTCACATTCCCGGACCGGACACAGCAGTGGGAAGACCACATCCGGCCTGGCGTCGAGCCGCTGGGTATAGCGGTGGGTCACGCGGGTGGGGTGCTCGATGTGCATGATTCAAGATTGCAGCGAAGGCGGAGGGGCGTCAAATGGACGGGAGAAGACGGCTATGGGCTGTGAGCTATGGGCGGTTGGGCTGTGAGCCTGAGTATCGAAAGCCCATTGCCCACAGCTCATAGCTCATCGCCGAGGCCGTCCGCCCATTTCCAGAAACCATTCGACCAACTCGGCATTATCGACGATCGACCAGCTGTGGGGGGAGGATCCTTCTTCGTAGCCGG
>JAZFYL010000293.1:0-2605 GCA_036443495.1 Gemmatimonadales bacterium
CAGCAGGTCGGGGACAGGGCCCGGTTTGGGGTGATGGCGTTCTCTACGTTGGGCACTGATGGCGGTACCGTGCTAGCCGGCGTGGGCTCCGACCAGGTCGACGTGATCTCGGCGATCGAGGGAATCAGAGGGGAGACCTGGAAGCCGCTCGGGGAGGCCCTCTACGAGGCCACCCGGTACTTTGCCCAAATCGTGCCGGCCTACAACGCGGCCGACTATACCTACACGGTGACGGCTCAAGACCCCTATTACTTCGTCGCGCCGAAATGGGCCGGCACGGCCCAGTACGCCCCCTGCTGCAACAGCTACGCCATCGTCTTTACGGATGGGGAATCCACGGAGGACAAGAATATCCCGTCGGGCCTCCAGGACGTCGCCGATGCCGTCCACGGAAGCCACTGCACCGGGTCAGGCTGCTCAGGACACCGGGATGATTATGGCCTCGACGGGACCCACTACCTGGATGATATTGCCTATTGGGCGCATACCACCGACCTCAGGCAGGCCACGATTCCGGTCCTCGCCGAATCCGGGAACGACCTGAGCGGGGATCAATCCTTGACCGTCTATTCCTTCTATGCCTTCGGCAACGCCAACGCCCGCGAGCTGCTCCACTCGACGGCCAAGGCGGGAGCGTTCATCGACAAGGACGGGGATAACTTCCCCGACGCCACCGGCCAGACCTGCACCTATCCGACCGGCTCTCCCTTCGGGTCCGGCGACTCGACCAGCAGCGTGGAGTGGGACACGGACCAGGACTGCGTGGCCGACGCGTATTTCGAGTCGAACGATGCGTCCACCATGCGGAACCGCTTGATAGCCGCGTTCACGAGCATTCTGCAGCGGGGCTTTTCGGGGAGCGCCGCGTCGGTGCTCGCCTCGACATCCGGCGAGGGGGCCCTGTACCAGTCTTTCTTCTTCCCCAGCACCATCGAAGGCGACAACGAAATCACATGGACCGGCCATGCCCAGAGCCTCTTCCTGGATGCCTTCGGCAACCTCCGTGAGGATTCCAACGGGGATGCCAAGCTGGTCTTTGATGAAGACAAGATCATTCGCACGCGGTTGGATACAGTCACGGACGAGATCGTGGTGGATCGGTTCGACGATAGCGACGGCAACGGGCTGGCGGACAGCTCCACCCCGTCCTCCACCGTCGCGCTCACGGCGGTGAATGCCATCTGGAAAGGGGGCGAGCGCCTGGCGCTCACGGCCTCCAGCGCCCGGAAGATCAAGACCTGGATCGATCAGGACAACGATGGGCGCGTCGACGGCGGCGAGGAGATTGACTTCACGACGGGCAATGCCTCGGCCCTGGACCCCTATTTGCGAGCCGATGCGTCGGGGACCTATACGGCCACCAACATCATCAACTTCATCCGCGGCGACCAGGTGACCGGGATGCGCAACCGGCAGCTCACGGTCGGGGGGAGCTTGGAGGTCTGGAAGCTCGGCGATGTGATCCATTCCCAGCCCGTCGTGGTCGGCGCGCCCGCGCAACGGTATGACGTGCTCTACGGCGACTCGTCCTACACCGCCTTTTTCGCCAAGTACTACGACCGCCGGCATGTCGTCTACGTGGGGGCCAACGACGGCATGCTGCACGGCCTCAACGGCGGCTACTACCATGCGGGCGACAAGTCCGGGACGTCCGACGTCGAGCATGGCTACTTTACCCGCACACCGACGGACAACAGCGGCGGCGCGCTGTTGGGCGACGAGCTCTTCGGGTTCATTCCCCAAGAATTGCTGCCGCAACTGAAATGGCTCACACAGACGGACTACACCCATGTCTACTACGTGGACATGAAGCCGAAGGTCACGGAAGCGCGGATCTTCACCGCGGATACCGATCACCCCAACGGCTGGGGGACAATCCTCATCGGGGGCTTTAGGCTGGGGGGCAGTTGCGGGGCCTGCGTCGCGGGAACCGGGGCGCCGCCCATGACCGTGAACGCGGACTTCAGCTCGCCTCCTGACGGGGATACGACCGACGGGGACGATACCCGGACCTTCTACAGCGCCTACTTTGTGCTGGACATCACCAACCCGGAGTCCTCGAGCTATCCAAAGTTGCTGTGGAGCTTCTCAAGCTCGGATCTGGGGCTGACGGCGGGCATACCCTCGATGCTGCGGGTGAGCCCGGCGGCGGACTCGCTTACGGACGACACCAACGCGCTGTGGTACCTGGTGATGGGCTCAGGCCCGACGGGCTATGATGGGAGCATTGCGCAGAGCGGCAAGCTCTTCGTGATCGACCTCGACGCGGGCCCCGGCTCGAACAACAGCAACGTAATCACCATGACGGCGGAAACATTTAATGCCTTCATGGGTAGCCCGGTGACCGTGGATACTAACTACGACTACCGGGTAGACACGGCCTACATGGGGAGCGTCATTCACGACGGCACTCTTCCCTGGCGGGGCAAGCTGCACCGGTTGACGATGAACGACTGCACGAGCCCCTGCTCGACGGCCACGTGGGGCATCGACGGTGGGTCCGGCACGCGGAAGCCCACGGAGGTGCTGGACACCTTTCCCAGCTCGGGCAGTCTGGATCTGGGCCCGGTGTCGGCGCAGCCGGCGGTGGTCATCGATAACAGCA
>JAZFYL010000294.1:0-2276 GCA_036443495.1 Gemmatimonadales bacterium
CTGGGTTGTTTGCCGCATCCGTCTTAGTGAAGATCACCGTAATACTACCCAAGGGCAAGGGGAAGGGGAAGGGAGCCGTGAAATTGTTGTCTGCTATCTGCAGCCCATCTACAAGGTCACTGGCCGTGGCCCCGTCAAGAAAGGCAGTGATCACGCGGGACGTGCTGGCCAGACCCTGCCCCACCGTTATATCCAAGGGTGCCGTGATCACCGGCGGGGTCGTGTCTTGTACGGTGATGGTGAAGGTGCCACTACTGCTGTTGCCGGAGGCATCGGTGGCGGTGCAGGTGACCGGCGTGGTGGTCGAGCCGGTCAACACCGGGAAGGTGCTCCCGGAGGCGGGCAGGCAGCTCACGCCCGGGGCCAGATCCACCGTGTCAGTGGCCGTGGGAGCTACGTAGGTGGCCAGGGCCCCGGCGGGCGAGGTGGCCTCCAGCGTCTGGTTCGCGGGCAGCGGCCCCAGCACCGGCGGCGTGGTGTCGACAACGGTCACTGTGAAGCTGGCGCTTGCTGTGTTCCCGCTCGTATCAGTGGCCGTGCAGGTGACGGTCGTGGGCACCAACGCGAAGGTGCTCCCTGAAGGCGGACTGCAGCTTATGGTGGGTGACGGATCGACATCGTCGGTGGCTGTGGCACTGAAGCTGACGACAGCGCCGGACGCCGCTGTCGCCTCAACCGTGATGTCCCCCGGTAGGGTCAGTGTCGGCGGGGTCGTGTCTCCTCCTGCGCCTGCGCCGGCTACCTGGCGGATGCGCTGGTTGCTACTGTCGGCGATGAAGAGGTTCCCGGCCGCGTCGACCGCCACGCCCAAGGGGTTGGCCAACGCGGCGGTGGTGGCGGGGCCGCCATCGCCTGAGAAGCCGAGGGTGCCGTTCCCGGCGACAGTGGTGATGATCCCGCTGGTGTCGACCTTCCGGATGCGCTGGTTGATCTGGTCGGCGATGAAGAGGTTCCCGGCCGCGTCGACCGCCACGCCGGAGGGGAAGGCCAACGCGGCGGTGGTGGCGGGGCCGCCATCGCCGGAGAAGCCGACGGTGCCGTTCCCGGCGACGGTGGTGATGATCCCGCTGGTGTCGACCTTCCGGATGCGATTGTTAATCACGTCAGCGATGAAGAGGTTCCCGGCCGCGTCGACCGCCACGCCGAAGGGGCTGTTCAACGCGGCGGTGGTGGCGGGGCCGCCATCGCCTGAGAAGCCGCGGGTGCCGTTCCCGGCGACCACCGTCAAGGTGCCGTTAATGTCCACCTTGAAGACGCGGTGTAGTCCCTGCGCAGCGAGATAGAAGTTCCCGGAGGCGTCGACGGCGACCCCAGTCGGTGAGAACAGGTTCGCCTGCGTAGCTGGGAGGTTATTCGGCCCACCCCCGGCGACGGTGCTGATGGTTTGGGCAATGGCCTGTGAGGCCCCTAGTAGGGCAACGACCAGGACAAGGCAAAGGTGGCGCATGGCTATTCCCTATTCAAAAAGCATCCACGTCAGCTCAACGCCCCTGATGACCATATTACCGGCAGCATCCGTGAAGCTAATCTGCACATTGGGGCTCCCCCCGTTTTGCCAGTTGTCATACTCCCACGGGGGAATCACGAGAACTGCCTGGACGAGTTGGGCATTTTGGCGGTATGGGATATCCACCGGCATAAACGAGGCATAAATCTCCCCAGGCAGTAGGAAGTTCTCCACCGTGACCGTTGCGCTCGTGACATCCGCCCCGCTGTAGTTAAAGATCTCCAAGGTGAACGTCGCGGCCACTTCCACACCGAGGTCGACGACATTCGAGAGGCCGTAGAACCCGGCAAAGTCACGTCCGTCTTCGGCTGACGCTAGGGTCGCAGCGAGCAGAATTACCGATGCCAGCATTCCTATTCCGGACCCGGCACGCGAAAGACTCACGAGTCGCATATGCCACTCCTTTGCGGCGGCGATTGAGCCGAGTTGTTACCCTCTATCGCACGTACTATGGCGTTGCTTTACATGAATGTTTGTTCCCTTATGACCTGTTGCGAGGTATCAGACACCTACCCCGGAGATCCCTTTGCCAAACACAAAAGCCCTTCGGGCACAGACTCACCCGAAGGGCCTTTCTCAGCGGTCCTGATATGCAAGGACTCATTTTTGCGCCGATCACCCTATGACCAGCTCCTCTCTGTCAAAGAGGCTAGGCCTCTGTGTGAGGCGAGTCAATATCCCTAAATACGTAAGGGTAGCCCAGCCAGAGCGACCCGGGTAACGGTGGAGCTACGATCTCTTAACTGCTCGGTTGCCGTGGCGGGATGGC
>JAZFYL010000295.1:0-8224 GCA_036443495.1 Gemmatimonadales bacterium
GACCCCTTGGTGCCGCCAAAGGGGAAGAAAGCCATGGGCGCCGCCACACCTATGTTGACGCCGATCATGCTGACGCCCACACTGTAGCGGAACTCGCGTGCCACCCGGCCGCTGGTGGTGAATATCGACGTGGCGTTGGCGAAGGCTGAGGCGTGGACCTTCTCGATGGCGTCGTCGAGGTCGTCGGCGCGGGTCACCGAGGCGACCGGCCCGAAGATCTCCTCGCGGCCGATCCTCATCGAGGGATCGACGTTGTCGAACACCGTCGGGCCCACGAATGATCCCCCGGGATACTCGGCCACGGCGGCGCCGCGGCCGTCGAGCAAGAGTTCCGCGCCTTCCGATTGGCCAGCGTCGATCATCGCGGTGACTCGCTCCTTGGCCCGGGCCGACACCACCGGCCCCATGGTAACGCCTTCGTCCAGGCCGTAGCCCATCTTGAGGTCCTTGGCCGAGGCGAGGAGCTTGTCGCGGAACGGCTGGTAAGCCTTCCCGGGGGCTATCATGACGCTCCCCGCCAGGCAGCGCTGGCCGGCGCAGCCGAAGATCGACTCGGTGATGTTGGCCACCGCCTGGTCCATGTCGGCGTCTGGCATGATGATGATGTGGTTCTTGGCACCGCCCAGTGCCTGCACCCGTTTGCCCGTGGCAGCCGCCTCGGTGTAGACGTGCTTGGCGACCGGCGACGATCCCACGAACGAAATCCCGGCGATCCCCGGATGGGCGAGCAAGGCGTTGACTGCGTCCTTGCCGCCATGCACCAGGTTGAGCACACCCGGCGGAATACCGGCTTCGGTGGCCAACTCAATGATCCGGGTGGCGCTGAACGGCACCTGTTCGCTGGGCTTCAGAATGAAGGTGTTGCCGGTCGCGATGGCGTAGGGCCAGAACCAGAGAGGCACCATGGTGGGAAAATTGAACGGCGTGATCGCCGCGAACACGCCCATCGGCTGGCGCACGTATTCGCAATCGATTCCTGCGGCGATGTCCTCCAGGGTACGGCCCATCATCATGCTGGGGATGCCGCAGGCGTGTTCCACGTTCTCGATGCCACGCCGGACCGACCCGCGCGACTCGTGCAAGGTCTTGCCGTTTTCCCGTGTACAGATCGACGCCAGCTCCTCGAAGTTCTCCTCCATCAGCATCTTGAGCTTGAACAGATAACGGGCTCGCACGACCGGCGGCACCTGGCGCCAGGAGCCGAAGGCGTCTCGAGCCGCGGCCACCGCCTGGTCGACCTCGGCGGCACCCGACAGCGGCGTCTGTCCCAGCACATCCGCCGTGGCTGGGTTCGCCACCACGTGAGTGTCGGTCGCCGAGGAAGCGACCCACTCTCCGCCGATGAAATTGCTCAGCACAGTGGTCATGGAAGCACCGTCTGAAAGAGGAACCGGCCCAGCGCGAGGGGGAGGCGGGGCGCCAGAACCGGGGGGAGCTTTAATGCTGGGGAGAAATCGGGGGGAAGTCAATGGAGCTGGGAGCTAGGAGCGAGGGGCCTGTAGACTCCCTGCTCCCCGCTCCAAGCTCTAATGCCCCGCCTCTCGCTCCACCATCCGTCCCCGGCCCAGCGTCCCAACGAACTCGCCCTTCCGAGCCTGGACCTCCCCACGGACTGTCACTACCTCCGCCCGGCCCCGCATCTCCCACCCTTCGTAGGCGTTGTAGTCCACATTCGAGTGGCTGTTGGCGATGGAGAAGGTGGCCCGATATTTGGGATCCCATACCACCAGGTCGGCATCGCTGCCGAGGGCTATGGCCCCCTTCCGCGGGTACATGCCGAAGATCTTGGCCGCTTGAGTGCTGCAGGCATCGACCATGGTATTGAGGTCGATCCTGCCCGGCACCACGCCATGGGTGTAGACCAGGTTGACCCGCTCCTGGATCGAGGGAATGCCGTTGGCGATCTTGGCGAAGTTGTCGCGCCCCAGATCCTTTTGCCCCACGAAATCGAACGGCGCGTGATCGGTGCCGATGGTAGAGATGAACCTGTCGCCGATGGCGTTCCACAAGACCGGCTGGTTGCGCCTGTCACGGAGCGGCGGCGACATCACGTACTTGGCACCCTCGAAGTCGGGCAGCTCAGCGTAGGTCTTGTCGAGCACTAGATGCGGCACGACTGCCTCGATCCAGACATCGGTGCCGCGATAGCGTGCACCCAGAGCAACCCGCACCGCTTCATCGCAACTGGTGTGTACGGTGTAGACGTGCGCGCCGGTCAGGTCGGCGAAGGTGAGGATATGGTGCACGCCCTCGGCCTCTACGATGGGCGGGCGGGAAACATAATGGTACTCCGGCCCCGTCTTCCCCTCCGCCAGCAGCGCCTGCTGCATCGCGTCGATCGCCTCGGCGTTCTCACAATGGGCTGTGACGATGGTTCCCAGCTTCCGGGCCAGCTGGAGCGTGCCAAACAGGTCCTCGTCGGAAAGATTGAGGGCACCCTTGTACGCCAGGAACACCTTGAACGACGGGATCCCCTTCTTGGTGACGATAGTCTTGAACTGCTGCTGCGCCTTCTTGTCGAAACGAACCACCGACATGTGAAAGGTGTAGTCGACAGCGGCCAATGATGCGGCCCGGGAGGCCCAGTCCTCGAACGCGTCCAGCGGTTCGTCCTGCGGACCGGGGCAGATCATCTCGATCAGAGTCGTGGTGCCGCCGGCCAGCGCGGCCTTGCTGGCCGACTCGTAGTCATCCTTGGCCAAAGTGCCCATGAACGGCAGGTGGATGTGGACGTGAGGGTCGATGAAGCCGGGGAACACCACTTTGCCCTTGGCATTCACGACCTCAGTGTCCTTGGGGAGGCCGGCTGCGTTGATCGACGGTTCGATACGCGTGATGGTCTCGTCGGCGCAGTAGATGTCGGCGCGATAGCGATCGACGGCGGTGACGATCTCGCCATTCTGAATCAGCAAGGGCATGAGGCGTCCTCGATATACTGTGGTGCTCGGAGAAAATGTACTGCGGCTATCGGCTGTCGGCTATCGGCTGTCGGCTATCGGCTGTCGGCTGTCAGCTGTCAGCGAGGAGTAGCTGATAGCGGATAGCTGATAGCAATGAACAGTTACCCTCGCCTTTTCACAATCTCATCGATCCCCCTCACCAGCCGATCTACTTCCCCTGCCGTCGTATACGCCGCACACCCGGCCCGGACCAGGCCGTCGGGCGCCAGACCCAGGCGCTCGACCACGGTTTGGGCGTAGAAGTCGCCGCAGGAGGTGAACACGCCCGACTCGACCAGGGAACGGGTGACGTCCTCTGATCGATGCCCGGCGACGGTGAAGCCCACGGTGTCGGTGCGGGGTTCGCCCGGCGGAGGGCCGTAGAGCGTCACACCATCGATCTCCCCGAGCCCCAACCACAGCCTTTCCAACAGTCCCTCGCCCCGGCTCCGGAGTTCCCGGTAGGCGGCGTCGAGGCGCTCGCGGAGGGGCCGGTCTCCACCGGAAAGTCCGGCCAGCCACTCGACCGCGGCGGCCGCGCCGACGATCCCCTCATGATTCAGCGTCCCCGACTCGAATCGTTCCGGCGCTTCCTGTCCAGCTGGCAACAGGCGTGGGGGATCGAGTCGGTCCAGCAGATGCCGCTTGCCGTACAATACTCCCAGGTGCGGGCCGTAGAACTTGTAGGGTGAGCAGGCGAAGAAATCCGCATCCCAGGCTTGCACGTCCGGCAGGCGGTGGGGGGCGTAATGCACGCCGTCCACGTAGACGAGCGCCCCGGCGGCGTGGGCCAGGTCGGCCGCGCGTTTCGAATTATTGATTGTTCCGATGGCATTCGACGCGGCACCGATGGCGAGCAGCGCCGTCTTCTTGGTTACCAATCGCTGCAGTTCGGTCCAGTCGAGCTGGCCCGTCTCGGGAATCATCGGCGCCGTCCGCACCACGAGGTCGTAGTCCTTTTCCAGCTCGCGCCAGGGGTCGATGTTGGCGTGGTGATCGAGTTCGGTGACCACGATCTCCGCGCCCGCGGGAAACGACCGTGCCAAGGCGCGCGACGCGTGCAGTGTCAGCGTCGTGATGTTGGCGCCGAAGATGACTTCACCGGGGTCCGCATTCAGAAATGCGGCGAACACCGAGCGCGCGCGCGCCAGCGCCGCGTCCGTCTCCACGCTCGTGGGGTAAGGCCAGTGGGTGTTGGCGTTGTGGCCGTGCAGGTAGTCCACCATCGCGTTGGTCACTGCCCGCGGCACCTGCGTCCCGCCCGGCCCGTCGAAGTAGGCGATCGGGTGGCCGTTGTGAGTTCGCTCCAACGCGGGAAAGTCGGAACGGATGGCGGCTATCGGTGTTATTGAGTGCAAAGCGGCTATGGGTTATGGGGGCAATCAACCGTCGGCTGTCGGGTTCTGGTCTCTGGCTTCTGAAGGCTGTGTTCTGTTTTCTTGTTCTCTTCCCCTGCTCCTTGCTCCCGGCTCACCTCCCCACCAACGCAGCCAACTGCTCTCTCACCTGGTCAACTTCTGGCTGCACGATCGGCGCAGGTTTCGAGCGAAGGGCCAGGTAGTGCCCATAGGCTCGTATGGCGCCGGCTGTGTCACCCACGATGGCAGCGAGCCGGCCTTCTTCGCGCAGGTAGGTCGATAGATAGTCAACACCGAACCACCAGTAGTTGAAGCGTTGGCGGGTAGCCGCGAGCGCAGCCGCGTAATTTCCCTGCTTCTCATGCAAACCGGCACGCACCAGCCCTGCGCCGTCGTGGAGGCTGAAATACGTCCGGTATCCCATCTTGCTCGAGGCGAGCATCAGGGAGTCGAGCCGAGCCAAGGCATCCGGAAAGTCAGGTAAATTCCTGTAGTGGCCCCGCATGGCCGTAAGGACAACGGAACAGACGGTGCCTGTTCCACTGTAAGGATATCGAGGCAACTCCCGGGACATACGCGCAAGATCATCGATGGCTTGGTCGATGAATGACCAGTTGTCCAGCGAAACCCGCCACAGCTCGAGGGCGCACCGGCCGAACATCCAATCCACCTGCGTCTCGAGATCAGTACCAGCCGGCCGAGCCAAATACCCGGCCAGTCGCGCAGCGGCCGTCGATGCAGCGATCGGGTCACCATCACCAAAAATAGCGTTGAGTACGGTGACAGCGTGATACACAGTGGCGCCCACGACCGTCGAATCGAGCGCTTCTCTACTGGCGTTTGGCTGCCCACGATCCAGCCAGTACCCACTCGCCAGGAGAGACGTGATGTACCGGGCGAGCGGGTCCGACCCTTCCCCTCTTAGGCTTTCCACCGCACGATCGCCATCGTCCAGGCGTTGACCAAGTAGGAGGCTGTGCCCGGCAATGCGCCAAGCCGCCTCAAAGTGCATCGATGGAATGTCCTCGCGGAGCCGTTGTAGGCGGGCGGAGTCATCGAGTGCCCATGCGGCCAGCCACTCGTTGAACGGGGCCATTTCACTGCTCGCTGCAGCCTGAGTGTAGAGCCGGTCCAGCTGGCGCAAGCGGGCGGTATCGCCCTGCTCGGCATAGATCTCGACAAGGTGACCCAGCGCTGGTGCGAAGGTCGAATCCAACTCCACCGCCCGGATGAATGCCGCTTCGGCTTGTTGCTGCCAGTCATCGATGCCGGCGATGGCCCCGTCATGCAAATAATGATCGCCCAACGCATACCAGGCCTCTACATGATCGGGCACCAGCTGCAGGGCTCGGCTCCAGGCGGCAATATGATCTTGAGTGGACCCACGAGTTGGATAATTGGGTCCCGCCCATCCCTCCAGCAACGCCTGATCCTTCGGACTCAGGCGGTCCCTCTGTGCCCAGGCACTCTGGATCGCCTGATCCACGTCGAGTGGCGTGCCGATCCAATCGACGGCGAATACGTTCCACACCGCGGCCAGGGCAAAGGACGGGTCTTCTTCGAGCGCGGCGTCGAACAAACGGACCGCATCGTAATAGCGACCCTTCCGGTACGCGGCTTGGCCGTCCAGGTACGACCGCAGGGCAGCGAGCGAGGTGGTCGTGAGCGAACTCAGGCGATACTGCTGCTCGCCCGCTTCCTGGGCCAGCAGTTGCGCCGTCAACCGATCCAATACCCCCTGAAGCTCATCATGTGTTCCAACCACCCGGGCCTCGGCGTGGGTGGCACCGTCCGACGTGGAGACCAGCGTCGCCGTGACGATCATCTGCCCTGGTGGGCTCACGACTTCGCCGAGAATCAACTGGCCGGCGCCCACATCGGCCGCGACGTCCCGGGCGATCGCTTCCGTGATTTCCCCGCCGTCGGCGTGTCGAGCGATGGCGGCCATGATCGTGCGGGGATCGGCGGCGCGCAGGCCACCCTCACCCGTCATCATCGCCGCCAGCAAATCCATCATTCCTTCGCGGAGATAGTCGAGCGAGGGATCGGGACTGGACACCCGGAACGGCAACACCGCCACAATCGCGGGGTCGAGCACGATGGCCGGCGTGCGCGTCCTGATCCAGGCGAACACACCGGCGACGGCCACCGTGGCGGCCATCATCCAGAAGATGAGCGTCCCCATGCGGGAGCTACGTCTCGGGATCTGGGCCGCCGCACCGGAGGTGGTGACCCCAGGGGCTTCCAGGACACTCAGAACGTCTTCCGCGCCGGCGGGCCGTTCGTTGGGCTGCTTCCGGAGGCACGCCATGACCACTTCGACCAGCTCCGGCGGGGTGTCGTGCCGGTGGACGGCGACCGGCTCCGGTTCCGCCGTAACGTGCGCGGCCAGGACTTGCTGCGGTGTGGCGGCCACGAACGGAGGCCGGCCGGCCAGCAGCTCGTAGGCCAACGCCCCGATGGCATAGAGGTCCACCCGGTGATCGACATTGGGATCTGCCGCAACCTGTTCCGGCGCCATGTACGCCGGTGTACCGAGTGACACCCCCTCGGTGGTCATGTGATGGGCATCGGTGGCCGAACTCAGTGCCTTGGCGATCCCGAAGTCCATCACGGACGCGTGCCGGTCGGCCAGCATGATGTTGTCGGGCTTGATGTCGCGATGCACGACCCCGTGCCGGTGGGCGTAGGCCACGGCGTCGACCACGTCACGGAGAATGCGCACGACTTCATCGAGGGAGAGTTGATCGCCACGATTGAGACGGTCGCGGAGCGATTCTCCCTCCATGAAAGGCATCACATAGTAAAGGAAATCGTCGGCTTCACCGGAATCGATGAGCGTGAGAATGTGGGGATGTTCGAGCCCGGCCGCGATTTCGATTTCCCTCAGGAAGCGCTCGGCACCGAGTGAGGCCGCCAGCTCGGGCCGCAGGACCTTGATGGCCACCTGACGATGGTGTTTCAGGTCCTCGGCCAGATAGACCGTCGCCATGCCGCCACGACCCAACTCCCGCTCAATGCGGTAGCGGGCGGAAAGGGCACGGAAGAGTCGGTCGAGGGAGTTTGGCATTGGGCTGTCGGCTGTCGGCTGTCGGCTGTCGGCTGTCGGCTGTCGGCTGTCGGCCCGCAAGTTAACTAGGTACGGCTGACACCTGATAGCGCATAGCGACTTACCCTCCGGCCGCCGGACCGCCGGACCGTCCGTCCGCCGTCACCTTGCTGACAACAGCAATCGCGAGAAACGCAGCCAAAAACCCCGGGATCATCTCGTACAGGTCGTAGACGTCCGCCTTGAACGCAACCACCCAGATGACGGTGGTGAGAAACCCAACGACCATCCCGGCGATGGCGCCCTCCCGCGTGGTCCCCTTCCAGAACAGTGCGGCCAGCACCACCGGGGTGAAGGCGGCGCCCAGGCCGGACCAGGCGAACAGCACGAACCAGAACAGCACCCGGGTCTCGCCGAAGGCAAAGACGAGGGCGATCAACCCGATGATCACCGTCGTGACCTTGCCGTAGACGGTGAGGCGTGATTCACTCGCAGGGGAGTTGAACGTCTTCTGGATCACGTCCCGCACCACGGCAGACGACGCCAGGATCAACACCGAATCCACGGTCGACATGATTGCTGCCAGCACCATCACCAGGAACAGACCGGTGAACACCGCCGGGAACAATTCGGCGCTCATCGTGGGGAAGATCGTCTCCGGATCGGCCAGGCCGTCGAACAGGGCCCGACCCGTCATACCGGTCAGCACCGCACCCACGTCGAAGACGATGATGCATATGACGGCGATCAGCCCGCCGTCGACGATCGCCTGCTTGTTCTTGGCGGAGATGAACCGGATGAGCAATTGCGGCGCGCCCAGAAACGCGAGCCCGATGCCGACGAAGCTGGCAGCGCTCAGTACACCGGTGAGCGAGAAC
>JAZFYL010000296.1:0-2171 GCA_036443495.1 Gemmatimonadales bacterium
GGGCACCGCCCGACATCGACACTATGATGAGGGGAATCCGCTTCTCCGCTGAGCGCCGCGCCAGACGGGCGATCTTCTCGCCGACGACCGACCCCATCGAGCCTCCCATGAAGGCAAAGTTCATGACTGCTAGATGGATCGGCATGCCTTCCAACCGGGCGGTCCCCGTCAGGACGGCATCGCATTCACCGGCTTTGGCGCACGCCTTTTCGAGGCGGTCCAGGTAGTGCTCGAATTCCAGGGCGTCCTTCGATCGAAGGTTGCCGTACAGTTCGCGCCAAGTACCCTCGTCGCTGAGAAGCTCGATGTACTCCCGGGCCTGGAACCGACGGTGGTTTCCGCATTCGGGACACACCCGCAGCGCCCGTTCGAACCGTTCGCGAATATCAACGTGTCCGCAAACGTCGCATTTTTCCCACGCATCGGCTGGAATCTCTAGCCGCTCGCGCTGAGAGGTCCGGGTTCTCCGCTCCTTCTTAAACCAGGCCATAATCGCCATAGTTACCGAGTTGTGTTGGAGATCGCCCACCAGCGGACCGACTGAGACCCCCTAATCTCACACTCGAGGGTCTCCCGCGCCAGAGTGAATATCGTAACCGATTGTCAGACATCGACATAGCCAGCGAAACGGCTGTCCCAAGCGACCCGCAGGGCCAGCCCAATCCCAATGATACTCGTCAGAAAAAAGGACCCGCCGTACGAGAAGAACGGCAATGGGATCCCGGTAATCGGCATCAGGTTGACCGTCATGCCGACGTTCTCGAACACGTGGGTGAACAGCAACCCCAGCACCCCGAATGCGACCAGGCTGGCGAAGGGGTCAATGGCCCGGCTGGCGATGCGCAACAACACGAGGAACAGTGCCAGAAAAAGCATCAGGGCCACAAATACCCCCACGAACCCGAGTTCCTCGCCCACTATGGGGAAGATGAAGTCGGTGTGCTGCTCGGGCAGAAAGGCCAGGCGCTTCTGGGGACCCTGCAGATACCCCTGCCCCAGCCATCCGCCGGAGCCGATGGCGACCTTGCTCTGAATCGAGTGGTACCCAGCGCCGCTGGGATCCCTTTCTGGGTTCATGAAAACGAGCAAGCGGTTCTGCTGGTACGGGGCCAGGCGCTGCCATAGAGGGATCAGAATGGCCCCCATGGCGGCGTTAGTCACGTAGATCACGATCCCTTCGACGACGTATGGCCTGAGCACCAGCAGAAAGACGAGAAGGAAAATCATCCACAGGCCCCAGGCATTGGTCTGGAAAGCCAGGAGGAGGCTCACTACCGGAGAAACGAAGAGCAACAACAGCGACAATTTGACTCCGGACCAAAACAGCATGGCGAACAGGATCCCGACGAAGACGAGCGCGCTCCCCAAATCTGGTTGCTGGAGTACCAGTAGGAATGGAATCCCGGCAATGACCGACGGCACGATCAACTCGCGCAGTGTCCCGGGCGGTTCGCGGCGCCCGGAGAGGTAGCGCGCCAGCATCAGGACCACCGCCAGCTTGGCGAGTTCTGCCGGCTGGCCGAGGTGCACGCCCCCCATCGACAACCAGCTTCTCGACCCCGCCGCGGTGCCTGCACCGGTGCCGGTGGCGAGCACCAGGACCAGGAGAAGCAGCGCGAACCCGTAGGCGCCGGGAGCGAGCCACTCGAGAATCCTCGGTGAAACGCGAAAGGCCACGATGGCCGCGACCGACCCGATTCCCAGCCAAACCAGCTGCCGTTTCCACACCCCGTAGGCGGCACTGGCCACGTCGGTCTGTCCCGCCGAGTATAGTATTGCCAGTCCGAACGCGATCAAGGCGATGGTACTGACGATGAGCCGGCGGTCGAGCCCGCCGCTACGGATCGGTCGTGTCTTCATGGCAAGGGGAACGGGGCCACGAACGGAATGAAGGGATAGGTCGAATCCGCCGGGGGAGACGGGTTGGGATCGACACTCGCCTGCGGATCGATTTGGACGGCGCGGGGCGCGGAATCGGCCGGCGTCAGGAACCGCTGTTGCCCCACCGCGTCGGGGCCAAGGACATAGCGGCTGATGATGTCGGCCACGAACGGCGCCACTCGTGATCCGTGTTCGGCAAACTCCATGATGGCGCCGACAATAACTTGCGGATCGTCGGCCGGGGCAAAGCCGATGAACCAGCCGTGGTCTGCGCCGTGCGCGTTCTGGGC
>JAZFYL010000297.1:0-3588 GCA_036443495.1 Gemmatimonadales bacterium
AGCCCAGCAACACCTTGCCTGTCAAACAACTCCGAGATCGTCTGGCCCCATCGGAGGGTATCGGTCACGGTGTCGAACGCCCGGCTCACCACTATGGGCGGCGCTACCGGGAGCGGACGAGGACGCCGCCACAGGGCAACCCCGGTGACGGCGACGAGACCGACGGTAAGCAGTAAGGCGTGCTGTTTTTTCAATCCATTTGCCGCCTGATAAAGGTGGGAATCTCCATTTCGGGCACCTCGCTAGCACTATTGGACGACGATGCGGTCCCCTTGGTTTCCGCCTTGGCGGGAGACATCGCCGGCTGGGTCACACGCTGTTGCGACGGAAAGCTCAGAATGCCCGCGCTCCGGCTGGCCGCTTCGCCGGTTACCTGCCTGTCGAACCCGGTGGCGATGACGGTCACCCGAACTTCGCCGTCCATGGCGGCATCGCTGGCGGACCCGAAGATGATCTCGGCCTCTTCACCCGCAGCGTCATGGATGATCTCGTTGATTTGGGTGGCCTCGCCCAGGGTAAGATCTTCGCCGCCGGTGATGTTGATCAGCACCCCAGTGGCGCCGGTAATGGACACGTTGTCCAGCAGGGGACTGGCGATGGCCTGCTGGGCCGCTTCGAGTGCCCGGTTCTCGCCCCGGCCGATGCCGGTGCCCATCAGGGCGGCGCCGCCGTTCTGCATGATGGTGCGAACGTCGGCGAAGTCCACGTTGATTATGCCGGTGGAGGTAATGAGCGTGGCGATACCTTGCGTGGCGTGGAGCAAAACTTCGTCGGCCTTCTTGAGCGCGTCCTGGAACGGTATGCCCTTCCCGACCACGGCCAGCAATCGCTCGTTGGGCACGACGATCATGGTGTCCACGTTCTTGCGCATCTCCGCGATGCCCATTTCGGCCTGGCGCATCCGCTTGCGTCCCTCGAACAGGAACGGCTTGGTCACGATGCCCACCGTGAGCGCCCCAATGTCGCGCGCCAACTGGGCCACCATCGGCGCGGCGCCCGTGCCCGTGCCGCCACCCATTCCGCAGGTCACGAACACCAGATCCGAGTTTTGGATCGCGTGCAGGACTTCGTCCTTGTTTTCTTCGATGGCCTGTCGCCCGATCTCGGGACGCGCACCGGCACCCAGCCCCCGAGTGAGCCTCTTGCCGATCTGCACCCGGTGGTCGGACTTGGAATGACTCAGGGCCTGCGCATCGGTGTTGACGGAGATGAAGTCGACACCCGCTAGGCGCTCGTCGATCATTCGATTCACCGCGTTGCCACCGCCGCCACCGACACCTACGACCTTCATGCGAGCAGTCTGTGCGCTGTCTTCTTCCAACTCGAACATCATAGTGAGTCCTCTCTGGCCCAAAGGATCAGAAAAAATCCTGGAGCCACCGTTTGACCGGTCCCAGCAGCTTCTCCACCGCCGGCGACCGGCGACCCCCCACCCCGGCAAAGTTGCTCAACGCTACCTCGTAAGCGCCATGCAAGACAAGTCCCGCGGCCACGGTCATCCGCGAGGATTCCACGCTGTCGGCCAACCCCGACAGCTGGTCCCCCGGGCTGCCGATCCTGACCGGCATGGCGAACACCTCCCGCCCCAACTCGACCATACCCGGCGTCAGGGCTCCGCCGCCCGTCAGGACCACGCCGGCGGGCAACCGCTCCTGGTACCCGGCACGGGCGATCTCGTTGGCGGCGAACTCGAGAATCTCCTGCAGCCGAGCCTGCATGATGTGGGCCAGTACTCTCCGCTCGGCCGTCCGCTGCCCCTGTCCCGGCGTGCTGGGCAGTTCCACCACTTCGTCCTCGGCGATGATCGGCTCGAACCCACCGCCGTGCCGTTGCTTGAGGCGTTCGGCGTCGAGTTGGGTAACCTGCAGTCCGTGAACGATGTCGCTGGTGACGTGACCGCCGGCGCACAGCAGCGAACCCGTGTGCCTGATCTTCCCCCCCGAAAAGATCGAGACGTTGGTGGAACCGCCCCCGAGGTCGATCAGGGCACAGCCAAGATCGCGCTCGTCGGGCGTGAGAACCGCACGGGACGCCGCCAGCGGTTCCAACACGAACTCCCCAATGTGATAGCCGGCCCGCTCGACGCACTTTCCCAGGTTTTGGAGTACGCTCGACAGGACGGTCACCAAGTAGACCTCTGCTTCCAGACGGGTCCCGGTCATGCCAATCGGATCGCTGATTCCGGCCTGCTGGTCGACGAGGTAGTCAAGCGGGATGGCGTGCAGCAACTCGTGATCCCGCCCAAACGAGACGTTGGACGCGACATCGTTCACCCGAGCCACATCACCCGTTCGTATTTCGTCGCCAGTGACCGACACCACGCCATGCGACGTCCGACCGGCAACATGCTCCCCCGCCACGCCGGCGTACACCTGCTCGACTTCGACGCCCGCCATGCGCTCGGCGTCCTTCATGGCCTTGGCGATGGCCCGCGTCGTCTCCTCGATGTCCCGCACCACCCCGCGGCGCAGTCCCGAGTTGCTGGCCATCCCCACACCCAGAATGCGGGCGTAACTGTCGCGGGCGTCACCCGCCGCATCGGCGATGACGGCAACGACCTTGGTCGACCCGAGGTCCAGGCCTGCGACGAGACGAGGTGGCGATGCCGTCACGTGGGCCTCTGGCGTACCACGACCTGATCGGCGAACCGGCCATCGATTTCTTGGAACGGCGTGCTGCGCTGTACCAAGTCTCGCTCCACGGCCACAACCGCCCGGATAGTCGATGACGAAGATCCAGGACTGAGCCACAGTCGCTTGCGATTGAATGTGAGCAAGACGTCGTCCTCTACCCGTCGTGCGGTGGAAATGCGACCGTAAAACCCCGGCGCCACCATCCGGATTCGGGCCAACAATCGTGCCGTCCCCGGATCAGCAGCCAGCATCACCGGGAGATCAGGCGCCGATCGGCTGGGATCGAACGGCAACACCACCCCATCGGCGTCGATGAGCGCCATCCGGTCCGATCCCGGACTCAGAGCCACCGGCGTAGTTTCCGTGATGATCAACCGCAGCGTGCCCGGGAGACGCCGGTCCACACTGGCGCTCCTGACCCCGGCTACACCCAGGATCTCATCCCGGTTTTCATTCCAATCGTCGAACAGGTTTGCCGAATCCGGGGCGGCAAAAGCTCGGAGAATGGCGTCCGCCGGAAGATAGCGAACACCCACGACCTCTATCCGCCTGAGCCGAAAAAAATCGGCCTGGCGCAGCATCCACGGGACCAGCAGCCACAGACCCAGCACGCCGGCCGCGCTACCTGCCAGCCACCAGCTTCGTTTCAGGCCGCGCGCAGCCACTCGACCAACGCCCGTCCCACGCGGGTGACGTCGCCCGCGCCCAACGTAAGCAGGGCATCCCCCGGCTTCAAAATCTGGCGTAGCTGCTGCTGCAGCGCCTTGCCGTCCGGCTGATACAATGTCTCCACTCCACCGGCCCGGGCCGCGTCGGCCACAGCCTCTCCTGTGACGCCCGGAATCGGCTCCTCCCGAGCGGCGTACACGTCGGTTACCAACACCAGATCAGCCCCTGTCAATGCCCGACCCATGGCCGCACCTTCCCGCTCAGTTCGGGAGTAGAGATGCGGCTG
>JAZFYL010000298.1:0-9255 GCA_036443495.1 Gemmatimonadales bacterium
ACGCCCGTCGCCTGTTTATAGTGCAGATCCATACGCTTCGCTCACGCAGCAAATGAAGAGTTTTGGAAATCGCGCTCGAGAAATTCCTTCACCTTCGGATTGTCGGAATCCATGAATTCCTCTTTGATACCCTCGAGTACCACTTGCCCATCGGCCAACAGGGCTATTCGATCCGCCACCTTGAACGCCCCCCGCACGTCGTGAGTCACCGTGATGCTGGTAACCCCCAATTCTCCGGCCAGCCGAGTGACCAGACCGTCAATGATGTCGGCGTTGACCGGATCCAGTCCTGAGGTGGGCTCATCGTACAACAGGTACTTGGGGTCGCCCGCGATGGCCCGGGCAATCCCGACCCGTTTGCGCATACCGCCCGACAACTCGGCCGGAAGTTTGTCGGCCGTCGCCTGCGCCAGGTTGACCAGTCCCAGGCAGCGCTCCACGCGATCGGTCACGTAGGCGCTATCCCTGTAGCGGTCCTCATCGACGATTCCGAAACGGATGTTCTCGAAGACGTTCATGGAATCAAACAGGGCACCGTTCTGAAACACGTAGCCGATCTTGGTACGAAGCGCGGCCAACTCCTTGCGCTTGAGAGCGGCGACGTGCAGACCGTCAACCATCACCTTCCCACGGTCAGGATGAATCAAGCCATTGATATGCTTGAGCAACACACTCTTCCCGGTCCCCGAAGCCCCCAGCAACGCCACGGTCTCCCCGTCGCGGACGTCAAAATACACGCCGTCCAGTACGATTTGATCGCCGAAGCGCTTGCACAGATCGGTGACGCTGATCATCCGTGCAACAACAGCCGTGCCAGCAGGGTATCAAGCAAGAGGATCAGGACCGAACTCGACACTACGGCGACCGTCGTGGCCTTCCCCACGCCCTCCGCGCCGTGCTGCGTACTGAACCCCATGTAGGTCGAGGTCACGGCAATCGACGCGGCAAAGAAGAATGCCTTGATCACGGAGTAGTATGCGTCGAATTCACGCCAGAAGGCCCTGGCCCCATAGGTAAAGTCGGCGTTGGTGATCGGCAGCACTTGCTTGGAGAAATACCAACCCGAGAACACGCCGATGACGTCGGCTATCACGGTCAACACCGGGATCATGAGAAGGCAGGCCAGAATGCGTGGCACCAGCAGATGAGACGCCGGCGACCGGCCCAGGCTCTCGAGCGCATCGATCTGCTCGGTTACGCGCATCGTCCCCAACTCCGCGGCGTACCGGGCGCCGATCCGGCCTGCCAGGACCAGGGCCGTGAGGACCGGGCCCAATTCGAGCACCACCGACTCGACCACCAGGCTGCCGACTACGTAGTACGGGATCGCGCCGGTGAACTGGTAACCGGTCTGCAGGGCCGTCACCGCCCCGGCGAAACCCGAAACCAGGACAATGATGAACAGGCTGCCGACACCAACATTCCACGATTCTTCGATCGTGCGCGGCAGCCATATACGCCACTGGGCCAACCCACGGACGAACTCCACCAACATCAGGCTGACGCGCCCAAGGTGTCCCAAGGCATGCAGCACCCATCGCCCAACGGCGTGCGGGAGGGCCAATACAGCCGAAGTCGAATTCATGGTCGTCAAAAACCTTGGTTGACACGCACGTAGTCAATCACATGGAGTTCGAGGTCGCCGGAACCTTGAGGAGCTATATTGTCGCCCATCCGGGCCGGGAAGTCTAGCCCTCCCGGGGCGCGCTCAACCGCCGAATGGGATCCCCCCGACGCCGGGAATGACCGGTACGGAGTGAGCGCGGGGCCGGCAAACAAACTTGAGAAAGCGCGACAAAGTTGGCGGATCTTATGCCAGGACCGCCGCCACCAGCGCCACCAGCGCCAACACGCCGGCGATCGAGCCTACCAGACTCTGCCGCTTCCGCAGAAGATGGAACAGAGGAGCCGTCTCCCCGACAGGGTCGAGGCGGGCGAGCTTCTTCGCGGTGGGCAGCGCCACGAAGAGCACCACGAGGGCACCGATGGCACCGGTGGCCTGCATCACGAACACCCACAGGCTCGCCTGAGCCATCGCGGCACCCGGATAGACCTTGGCGGTGAGCACGAGTCCAGTGAGCAGCACCAGTGCCGCGCCCGGGGCGACCAAGCGGGATGTGATCGCCGACTGGAGCCGAGCCACGGTCGCGAAGGACTCGGGCGGCTCACTTCGGCTGGTGATCCCGACGACCATCGAGGCCAGGGCACCACCTAACCACAGGGCAAATCCCAGCAGGTGCAGCAGTACGGCGAATTGCAGCATGAGGCTTTATCCTCCGACTCGGGATCCACTGAACAGCATGATGTCATCAATGGGCTCGCGTCCCGTGTAGCCGGCGTCGACCTCGTGCCAGTGAGTCACGTGCCCTTCCCCTAACCGCCAACAAAGAAACACCAACCGATCTTCTCGTAACGCGTAGAAATCGACCAAGCCGTTTTCGAATCCCTTGAAGACGCATCCGATCTGCTCGAGTTCCTTGAGGTAGTCGTTGATACACTCGGCGTGCAGCATGACCTGCTCGCGCTCCTGCACCAGCTCCTCGGATTCGCCGGTTTCGGCCTTGAGGCCACCGGTCCGGATCTCGTACGCAACCACAGCCTCGCGCCACTGCGGATACTCCCGGATCAGATCCTGCACCACTCTGCGAACCAGTGGCAGTGTTTCTTCTGCTTCGGCCACGGTGAAGATCTTCATACAGCTCCTGCACATATGCCGACATCCGCGATCACGACCCGATCAGATGATGCGGTCAGGGTCAATGACGGGTACATCGAGTCGAACGGACCGAAATCCAGGTAAGCATGCGGATCCCTGCCGCAATCTCCCCCGCTGCTCAGACCCGGTCAACCCCGGAGGGTGATGGCTCATCGCCTCGCAGTTCCCGCAGGGTCGCCTCGTAGCCACGCTCGATGTACTCGAGGAGCCGGTCGACCTCGAAGGTCACCGCGCGTTCCACCTGCGGTCGGACGTAAATGAGACGCGGAAGGTCCGAACGATTGTGCCAGCGGGCCAATACGGTTTCGGTGGCAGCGGCCATCAGAATGCCCGTCGCGTCGCCGTGGGCCCGGAGCAGCGCGGGAATCCCCCGGGGCGGTGGCTCCTGCCGTTCCTCGAACCCGGGCCCGACGTCTATCGCGACGACAACATCGCACTCGATGTTCGCGGCAACGTCGAGCGGCAGGACGCCCCGGATGCCTCCATCACCCAGCCGCCGATGCCCGATGACGGTGGTCGGGTAGTACACCGGCAAGGCCGAACTGGCGTACAACACATCGATAAGCGGCGCGTCCTCACCCAGAGACCCAAACACTACCTGCTCGCCAGTGTCCATGTCAGTCGTGGTACAGGTAAACGGAATGACCAGCTCATCGAACCGCCGGGCCGGTACGAGACGGGCAATTGTCTGGTGCAGGGGTCTCGCCCTCAGCACCGAGCGCGCCCGGAAGCCCCCAAGTAGTGCGACCGGATTCAGTCCGGCGACGTCGCGGCGGCGAACCGTGGCCAGGTCCGTTGCGAGATCTTGCGGTGAGCGCCCTGCGGCCAGGGCGGCCCCGATTACGGCTCCCATCGACGTCGCCACGATGTGACTCGGCTCCACCCCGGCTTCCCGCAGGGCGCGCCACGCTCCAACGTGGGCGGCCGCCTTGGCCCCACCACCACTCATCACCACGACTCCCCGCAAACCCGTCATCGCTTGGGGCGGCTCTCGCGATGTGCCTGCGCCTTCTCGTAACGTTCGCGCTCTTCGTCGGTCTCCGGAATGAGGCGCGGTACTCGTCGCGGCCTTCCCTGCTCGTCCACAGCCACAAAGACTACGTGCGCGGTGTGCGTGTGTGTTCTTTCACCAGTGCTGACCGTCTCCGAATGGACCTCCACGGTAATCTCCATGGAGGAGTTGCCGACGTAGTCCACGGTGGCCGCTACGGTAACCAGCGCCCCGATGGGGATCGGATAGCGGAAATCCACCCGGTCGATGCTCGCCGTCACGGCCGCGCCGCCGGCATGCCGGATCGCCGCGACCGCCGCGGCCTTGTCGATCAAGGCCAGTATCTCCCCACCGAACAAGTCACCATGGATATTCTGCTGATAAGGCATGGTGGTGGTCGTCAACTCGCCCCTGGAGTACGACATGGGGCGGGATTCAGGGAGTGACATAATCGGGGCCGGTCATGGGTGAGGGTGAGAGGTGATAGGTAAGGGGAGAGAAGGCGCAGCGCGCCCTCTCACTCCCGCCTCACCTAATAGTCCACAGGACGTAAATAGTACTCACCGATTGCCGTTTGGCTCACCATCGCCACGGTCGGGAGCCGCCGCTTCCAGTGGGTGGATTCGAGGCGCCGCCGTACCAAGGCGATCTCGTCTTCCTCGAACCCCAACTCCATGATGTCTTCCGGGCGGTACCCGCTCAAGAGTCGGTGAAGAATCGCATCGGCCTTGGGGTAGGATATACCGAGGTCGCCCTCGTCGGTTTGCCCCTTGATGAGATCGGCACTGGCCGGCTTGTCGACGATCTCGTCCGAGATACCCAAATGGCGCGCCAGCTGCCATACCTGGACCTTGAAGAGATCGCCAATCGCGTTGACCGGCGGTGAATCGTCTGCGTGCCAAGTAAAGTAGCCGAGCAGCCGTTCGGTCTTGTTCCCCGTGCCGATGGGGAGGGCACCGTACTCGGCTGACAGGTCGAAGAGCGTGATCATCCGCATGCGGGCCATGACATTGCCACGGCGAGCCGGGCTGTCATCGCCGACGGCCGCCACCAAGCCATCGACAGCACTGGAGATGTCCACCGTCCGTTCCTGGATACCGAGATGGTCGATGACCATTTCCGCATGACTGAGGCTTTCGGGACTCGACGTCCGATACGGCATCCTGACGCCGATGACGTTGCTCGGCCCGAGCGCCTCCGCCGCGAGATATGCAACCAGCGAACTATCCACTCCTCCCGACAGGCCAATGACCACCTTCTCGAATCCGCGCCGCCGCTGAACCTCGTCGCGCAAGAACTCCACCAGCCACCGGCGGGTCAGTTCCGGGTCGATGGCCAACGGGTCGGTCTGGTCCCGGGGAACGCTGCGAGGCGAGCGGGCGGCGGGGCGATGGGCCCTGACCGCACGAGGCGTGACGGTGTTCCCTTGGAGTGAACTGGCCGCCAGCAGATGAGGCCACTTCATCTCCAGGTCGGCCAACAGCGGCAGCTCGGCCCGGGCCCGGGTGATCTCATCGAAGTCCAACGCAACGGGGATCACGGCCGGCTCGAACACCGGCCCCCGTGCCAAAATATCGCCCCTGGGGCCGGCGACGATCGAGCCGCCGGCAAAAGCCTTGCCGCCCTCGAATCCGACCAGCTGCGTCACGGCCACAAACACGCCGTGTTCTTCGGCGCTGTCCTGGGCGAGTCGATCCCACCGCTCGAGATTCGCCGGGGCTGCGGCTCCATCGTCCGACTTGAGTCCGCGTGCCGGCGTGGCGCTTGGCACGATCAACAACTGCGCACCGTCCAACGCCGCCAGCGTCGCCATGATGGAATGCCACGCATCCTCGCAGATGATCATCGCCGCCCTGCCCCACGGCGTGTCGAACGCGGTGACGTTGCTTCCGGCCTCGACGAACCGTTCCTCATCGAACACACCATAGGTTGGCAGAAACACCTTCCGGTGGACGTGCCGGATACCGCTGTCGGTGCCGCCGAGCGTCGAATACAAAGCCGAGTTGTAAAGACGATTGCGCCACACTTCGTAGAAGCCGATGGATACATCGAGGGGGGGAGCCCCGCTCGCCGTATGCCTCTCCGACAGGTCGGCGTGGAGTTGATCGGCCGACACCGCAAGCTCCTGGACGCCGCCCTCGAGGAAGTACCCGGTCAGAGCCGATTCAGGGAAAAGCACCAGGTCCGGCGTGGGATCCCACCCCGCGACCTCCCGGAAGACACCCTCGACCTGATCGAGGTTGTCCCGGTAGGCACCCTTTTGGGGCCGGAGTTGGGCGATGGCAAGGTGGAGCATGGGCACAAATCTAAGGTATCCTGCCTGCGTCTTCATCTGTGAATGGTGGCCTCATGATCTGGTACATCGGACTTGGCAGTGCCCTGGGTGGCATGACGAGGTATGCCTTGGCAGGGTGGGCCCAGCAATTGACGGATGGGACGTTCCCCGTTGGGACCTTGGTAGTGAATGTGGCGGGGTCCTTCGCGTTGGGGTTTCTGCTGCCTTATACCATCGATCAGGCCGGCATCAGTCCGTCGGTCCGTGCCATGCTGACGATTGGATTCTGCGGTGGTTTCACCACCTTTTCGACATTCAGTTATGAGGCCCTGGCACTGATGCAGGACGGGCAATGGGCTCGTGCGGGAAGCTACATGGCCGGCAGCGTCGTCCTATCGCTCGCGGCAGTGTTCGCGGGATGGATCATCGCGCATCAGTTGCTCATCTACGGCCGACAGGCCTGACCGGAGGCGCACCATGCACGGATTGGTGGGAGAACGGGTACTAATGCGGATCCATGTGGGTGAGGCGGACAAGCACGACGGCAGGCCGCTGTATCAGGCGATCGTGGAGTTGCTGCGCGAACGTGGCTTTGCCGGCGCCACGGTTATCCGGGCGATCATGGGCTTTGGAGCCAGCGCCCGGATCCACACTGACCGGGTGCTGCGTCTGTCGATGGACCTTCCCATCGTCATCGAATGTGTCGACACCGACGAGAAGATTCAGGCGATCATCCCGGAATTGGACACCATGATTGGCGGAGGGTTGATCACGCTGGAGAAGGCAAACGTCATCATTTACCGGCCGCAGAATCAGGATCCACCATGAGTATCCCTGACCGGCAGCTCACCGCCGCCAATCAGGGATACCGTGTGGAGAAGAATCTCAGTTGTCCCGTTTAGAGCTGCTCCGTCTGGCCGGTGCGCGTGACGTCCTGCCGGCGGACGGCCTGGCGGAACGCTGAGGCGCCGGCCGGCTGGCACTCCTGCTGGGCTGACGCGAGGCGGCAGAGGGCCGCGAAACTCCGCCACTCGGGCGGCGCGATACTGGGCGTGGGGTCGCCGATCGCGACGATCCACCGCCAGGGCGGCCCACGGAGCGTGACTGACGCGGCACGCTGAGGGTCGGTTTACTCGACCGCGTGGGCGACCGTCTAGCGCCGGACGGACCGGTTCTCGGTCGTACCCTCGGTTCCGTGCGACCCACCGACCCAGGCCGCGGGCGGGTGGTCTGACCGACCGTGCGGCGGGATTTCGATCCGCTGGTACCGCGATCGATTAGCACCGGTTGACTCGTTCCTACCCGGCTTGGCCGTCCCAATGTGGTCCCTGACCCGGTGCCGCTCGGGCTGGCCCTGCGGCCGGTCGGAGCGTTCTTGCCTCGATCGATCAGCACCGGTTGACTCGTTCCTACCCGGCCTGGCCGCCCCAATGTGGTCCCTGACCCGGTGCCGCTCGGGCTGGCCCGGCGGCCGCTAGGAGCTTTCTTGCCTCGGTCGATGAGAATCGGTTGACTCGTTCCTACCCGGCCTGGCCGCCCCAATGTGGTCCCCCCCCCAGACCCCGTTCCCGGGGGCGTGCGCCGCCCTGGCGGCGCCGTGGCACCTCGATCGATGAGGATCGGCGGGCTAGTCCTGACCCGCTCCGGGCCGCCGTAGGACGGAGTGCGTCCGGGTCTTCCGCCGCCCGGTTGAGTGCCCCCGGTCGATACGGTGGTGACCCTACGGCCGCCGGATGCGCCCGCTGAGGGGTTCGAGGGAGAGCGTCTGCCGCGATAGTCGATGCCGTCCCGGTCAGGCCCCAGCGCGTACCGGTCGGGCCGGATGCCCACTCCACCGCGCGGACGGTAGGGGTCGACGCCGCGGCCGCGATCGTAGTTGTACGGCTGCTTGAACCGGTAGCGTCGACTGCCGTAGTAGCCACCGTAGCCGTAGTGATGGTGGTGGGCATACCACGGCCGATGTGCGTAGTACGGCCGGTAGTGGTGGGCCGGATAGTAGCTGAAGTAGTATGGGTACCCGTAATACGGATAGCCCGATCCGATATTGATGGAAATGCCGAACCCAACCCACGGGTCCACGTACCAAGGGCGGCAGCAGATGTAGACCGGCTCATAGGCAATCCGATACCCTGCCTGCGCGTAGGTGTCCTCCTCGCCGTAGACCTCGTAGTCGACCAGGTCATAATCGAACCAACCGTCGTAGGCCATTTCGGCCACCAGGTCGACCATGGCAGTTTCGATATCGCCGTCTGGAGAGATCCACAGCGCGTCGTAGTTCCAGCGCCGATCGTGGGCGTAGCCCTTCACTTGAAAGGGCCATTCCGAATAGGCCGCGAACACCGTTCCGATTCCGGGGCTCTCGCCGACATAGAAGGCCCCGCGGCCGCTGCGATTGACGATTTCATAGCCTTTGCTGCCCTCAACAAAGCCGTCGTCATAAGGCTCCAGCGGAAACAGCACGCGAAGTTGGCCCGCGGGATCAAGGTGGAGTACCAGGAGGAACCCGTCAAAATCGGTACGAACATCCACTTGGGCAAAGTGCCCCGGATAGTAGTCCCCGTTTTCGTCGAGGGAGACGCGGACCGGTGGATCCTGGTCGTCGGGCTCGGCGGCTATTCCGGCGGGACCGGCAACGGCACCGGGCAGGAGCATGGAGATCATGATTTCGGCGAGCATCGTGTGCCTCCGGAATTTCGTTCAGGGAGGATTCGCCAAATGTAACAGGCGCGAACACATCAAACCAGCCAGAACAAGAGCGAGGGCTGTGCCAAAGCCTAACCTACTGTTTTGTAATCAGTTACACCACAGAGCAGAGCCTACGATTGTCCTCTTCTGAGGTCAGAGATAAGCGGGGAAGGACGCCTGGGTTGGGTGGCTTCAGGATGCTCAGGGCGAGCTGCTGATCTCCTGCCCCCGGGTCCAGCGATGCCAGTACATTCGCATCTCGGAGATCTTGCCATCCGCTGTCTCACAAAACAGGGCTCCGCGCACGTCCACCCACTCGCCAGTCCGGCGGCGTCTGAAGACGCACTTGAACTCGACTGAGAACCAGGGACCGACCACGAATATCTCGCCCGCCGAGAAGGTGCCTTCGGACTGGTGGTAGGAGAGGTCCCCCCAATAGCTGCGGATCGCGTCCGGGCCTTCGAGGGGCTTTCCGAAGGGGCCCTCACGAAAAACCGCATCGTCGGCGAAGACCGAGAGGATTTGGTCGCTGTTCTGCCTGGCCCAGCCATCACCGAAAGTGTCGATGAGATCCCGGGCCAACAGCGA
>JAZFYL010000299.1:0-3517 GCA_036443495.1 Gemmatimonadales bacterium
TGCGGAAGTAGGACCCCGAGGTGTGGCCCCGCACGAACTCGGGTATGCCCAGGAAGGTTCTGAAGCGCTCGGCGTCGCGGCCGAACTGGCCGTAGTACATGAACCTCGTGGCGAGGAGCACCGGCCCTGCCAGGCCGTCGTAGCGCCGGAAATCGATCAGACCCTGGGTGAACTGCCACCCGCCGATCGACTGCGACAACTCGAAGCGGTAGCGCTTTCCGTAGATCGGGCCGATGTAGCCGTGCAGCACGTTGTCGTAGGCCATCGCGATCGACGGCCGGAAATACAGGGTGTTGTCGAGCGTGGTCTCGGTCTGGAACGGGTCGGCGGTGCGGAGCCCGGTGTTGATATCGAACGGCTCAATGAAGCTCAGGAGCGCGTCGTTGACGTGCACGACGCCCAGCCCCAACTCCAGCCGTTTGAACCTGTTGAACGGCCGATACGCGTTGGCGAAGAATTCGCGCTGGATGATGCGGCGCGTGTTCGACACCCTCGACGCCTCGTTCGACCCGGGGGGGCCCGGCTGGATGAACCCTATTTCGCGATAGAAATAGGGCTGCTGGCTGGCGCCGACCGCCCAATTGATGCGGCGCGACAGGTTGGCGTAGGCGGCGAAGACCGACGCCTCCTTGATGCGTCCGTTGATGGCCGCAGACAGGATGAGCTGGTGGTTGCCCAGCATGTCGCCCAGCACGATGGCGCTGCCGCCGTAGAGGCCGCGGCCGAAGTTGTCGCGCGTATAGCCGATCGTCGGGCGGGCGACGTACTCCGGGGCCAATTTCGGCTTGTACTTGTTGATCGAGAACTGGGTCGTGTCGGGCAGGTGGTACTCGGCCGAGTCGAGCAGCGAAGTGATGCTGAGTGGCCGGCGATCGGGAGTGATGGAATCGATCTGGTCGTTGATCTGCCCGGCGGCCCGGAAGCCTCGCGTCGTGCGATAGACCGATCCGCCCTCGAGGACCTGCGGCTGGGCGGCGGTCGTGTCCTGCGGCGTGGCCGCGGGTTGGCCTCCATCGGGCGGAGGCCCTGCGGCTATGACCTGGGGAACGAACGGCGACGGCGGCAGGGCTTCTCCGCCAGGGGCCCGCTGGCCCGAGGCGACCGCGAAGTCGGCCAGCGCACTGTCCGCCGCAGAGGGCGCCGTGAACGGCTTGCCCTTGAGTGCCCGCGGGTTGTCGATCGCGTAGACGTCGGTTCGCTGTCTCTCGTAATACACGAAGGCCAGGCGGTCCGCGTCGCGCGCCCAGGTCAGCACCGGCGACAACCGGGTGGCCGACTGGGCGCCGGTGTAGAAGTTGGTCAACTGGTACAGCGCCTGATCGTCCAGGTCGTACAGGTACAGGTTGCTGATGCCGGTACGGTCAGACACCAGGGCGATCGACCGCCCGTCGGGTGCGTAGCGTGGCGAGATGTTCTTGCCCTCGTCCATCTGGGGCAGCACCTCGGTAATGCCCGTCTCCAGGTAGTAGATGGCGATCCGGTAATTGCCGAATTCCAGGCTGTTGAAGTCGGTATCGGGGCCACGGTCCGTCACGAAAGCGATCGTCTTGCCGTCCGGCGACCAGTCCGGTTGCAGATCGGCGAACTTGTCCTTGGTCAGTTGGACCAGGCCGGTGCCGTCGGCGTTGATGATGTAGAGGTCCGAGATCCCGCCATCGTATCCGGTGAATACCAGCTGCGAACCATCGGGGCTCCAGGACGGATTGGACACGCCGTTCAGGGCGATCTTGATCCGCACCTTCTGCTTTCCTTTTTCATCGAGCAAGACCAGATCGTCCTGTGCGCCCCGTTTGGCGGCCACGGCCAACAACTGGCCGTCCGGCGACCAGCTGCTGCTGGCGTTGAGATAGCGGAATGTCTCATAGTCCGCGTCGAAGGTCGACTTGACCAGACGGCGGATGACCTCGCCGGTGTGCGCATCGGCCAGGTACAGGTCGACGAAGTAGAAGTCCTTCTCGCTGAGATAGGCGATCTTGGTGCCGTCCGGCGAGATCGCCGGGGAGACGTGCAGCGTGCCGCCTGAACGCCGCTTGGTGAGCACCGGCTCGGACATAGACCACGCCTTCTCACGGTCTCCCAGTTCCGGCAGGTAGGTCTTCTGCACGTGGTCCCGCCACTGGGCCGACAGCTGCGCCGTCGAGATCCCCAGGACCCTTTGGAAGGCGCCTTCCATGCCGCCCGTCACCGTAGTCTTGAGCAGCGCCCCGACCGCTTCGTCGCCCCAGCGGTTACCCACGTACGCCATCAGGGCGTGGCCGAACCGGTAGGGAAAAATGAACGGGTCGTACGTCAGCGCCCTTATCGACGGGAGGGTGCCCTCGACCGAGGCGTCCCTGAGCCACATGGCGGTTTCCGGACCGATCTCCCCCAGCGACAGGTACTCCGCCATCCCTTCCACGAACCAGAGCGGCGGGTTCACGGCGATCAACGTGGCGAGCCCAGCCCCGGGCTTTCCCCGGCTCCAGATGTCGTATTGGAACTGGTGCACCATTTCGTGGGTCAACACGTGTTCGAACTCGGCATAGGAGCCGGTGAACGGCATGATGGCCCGGTGCTTGAGGAAGTCGGTGACACCGCCCGTTGCCTCGTTGATGTCTCCGGACAGCGCGTTGGTCTGCTGAAAGTCCGAGTGTGAGGCGTAGAGGATGATCGGCTTCCGCTGCTTGAACTCATGGTTCATGATGCGGGACAGCCGGGCATACGAACGCTCGGCCATGCGTGCCGCATCCATGGCCGCCTCCCGTTCACGCTCGTAGAAGTAGATGTCGAAGTGTTCGGTCTGGATGATCTTGAACTCGAAACTCGTCCAATGGACCTTGTTCTTCCCGAAATACTGCGCGGAGGCTAGGGCTGGGGCCAGCGCCAGCAACATCAACACCGACCATATCGTCCGTCTTACCATAAACTCCCCTGCTCTCAGGAGCTGACTTGCAACTCCGGCGCGTCGCTCCACAAACGCTCCAACTGGTAGAAGGCCCGGGCTTCCGGGTGGAACACGTGGACGACGAAATCTATATAGTCCAACAGTGCCCACCGTCCCAGGCTGAGGCCCTCCACGTGGTGCGGGCGATGTCCCGCCTTTTGGAGGTCTTCCATCACTGCCTCGGCGATTCCCCGAACGTGCGTGGCGGAGGTCCCTGTTACAATGACGAAGAAGTCGGTGGCATCGTTCACATCCCGCACGTCCAGCACCAGTAGATCTTCGCCTTTCCTACTTTCGATTGCCCCGATTGCGAGGCGTAAGCCATCTGGTTCAAACACCTTAGCCTTGCCGTGGCTCACTCGGCCCCTCCCGGGGGCTCGTCCGGCGTCCCGTCCTCGACCTGATAGAACACCGCCCAGGCGCCCTCCCCGACGTGGGTCCCGATGACACCTGTGGCGAGCGAGACCAGGCAATCCCTCGGCTGGAATGCCGCCACCAGCGCGGTGCGGATGCGTTCCGCCGCTTCCGGCGCAACGGCGTGAGCGATGCCGAACCGGATCGACTTGGGCCTGGGGGTGAGCCGTTGTTCCAGAA
>JAZFYL010000300.1:0-2035 GCA_036443495.1 Gemmatimonadales bacterium
TGATCCTTCCTTTCCCGGCCGGCCGCCATCCGGACCACCGCATCGCATCCGAACTGTGCAGGGATGCGTGTTACCTCGCGGGCCTCGCCAGGTACGATGCCTCCGGCGAGCCGCATCGCCCCGACAAAGTAGTCTACGCACAGGCGTACAGAGAAGATCCGGTGAAAACCACATTCGTAGTGGACGTGTCGGCGGAGTTTGACACCAAGATGAAAGCCATACACTGCTACAGATCCCAGTTCGACGGGGCCCAGGCGGCGGGAGAGCTGTTCCCAACCGGCCAGGACCTGTACGAACTGATCCGGGTGCAAAACGCCCACTACGGGAGCCTGATCAGGTGCGCGTACGGCGAACCGTTCTACACGCTGGAGACCGTCCGAATCGACGACGTCGTCGCGATGGGGGTGACGACGTTCTAAAAGGCGGTAGGGCGGTCGGGCGGTAAGGCGGTAATCACCCACCCATCCCCGGTGTACGGCTCACGTTGCACGACTCCCCGCTCCCTGCTCCCCGCTCGCGTGCCCCAGGGCGCGCTGCCCCTAGCAGCCCCCAGCCACTAGGTTTCTGTGCGGAGGAGCGCCTATGAAGAACGCAGTATACCTCGACAACGCAGCCACCACGCCCGTCCGGCCTGACGTGCTGGACGCCATGATGCCGTACCTCACGGACGAGGCCTTCGGCAATCCCAGCTCCGCGCACCGATTCGGACAGAGGGCACAGGCCGGGATCGACCGAGCCAAACGGCAGATCGCCGACGCACTCCACGCCGAACCCGGTCAGGTCATCTTCACGTCCGGCGGAACCGAGGCCGATAACCTTGCGGTAATCGGTGCGGCCCTCGCAGCGCAGAGTCGCCTCAGCCCGATGAGGGTGGCAGTCGGTGCAGCCGAGCACAAGGCAGTCATCGCGGCTGCGAAGACGGTCGAGAAAATGGGTGGAGAGGCCTTCTTCCTGCCCGTGGACGCTCGGTGCCAGGTGGATATCGCAGCGGTGGACGAGGCGCTGGCGCGAGGACTGGCGGTCCTCAGCGCCATGTGGGTGAACAACGAGGTCGGCATCATCCAGGATGTCAGGTCGCTCGCCCAGCGCTGCCAGGAGGCAGGAGTGTCGTTCCACACCGACGCGGTCCAGGCCGTGGGCAAGGTCCCCTGCAGGTTCGACGACTTCCCCTGCACGCTGCTGGCGATCTCAGGCCACAAGATCGGCGCACCGAAGGGGGTTGGTGCGCTCATCGTACGCGACCGCCATGCAGTGGAGGCGATCATTCACGGCGGGGGCCAGCAGTTCGGCATTCGGCCGGGGACGGAAAATGTTTCCGGGATCGTGGGGCTGGGCCGGGCCGTGGAGCTGGCCGTCGGCGAACTCGACAAAACTGCGTCCAAACTCGGCGCATTGCGCGACGAGTTCGAGCGGCGACTGCTCGAGGCCATCCCGAACGCCACGGTCATCGGGGCCGACGCCAACAGGGCTCCACACGTGAGCGCTGTCGCCGTTCCCGGCATCGACTCGCAGGCCTTCCTCATGCACTGCGACCTTGCAGGGGTCGCGTGCTCTGCGGGCTCCGCCTGCAACACCGGGTTGCCCGAGCCGTCTCACGTGCTCACCGCCATGGGATTGCCCCGCGAAATCGCCTTGAGCATGGTCCGCTTCTCCTTTTCCAAGCAGAACACGCCGGAAGACGTGGATCGGGTGATGGAAATCCTGCCGGACATCGTGAAGAAGGTGCGGAGCCTGTCGGAGGCGTTGGCGAGATGAGGGGACCGATGAAGGGTAAGAAAGTCCTCGTAGCCATGTCGGGCGGCGTCGACTCTTCGGTAGCGGCGGCGCTGTTGGTGGAAGCAGGGTACGATGTCATCGGTACCACCATGAAGCTGTTTTGCTACGGTGACACGGTCCCGGACCGCCCTTGCTGCTCTTTGGATTCCATTCAGGACGCCGCTGCTGTGGCCGCCAAGCTCGGCATTCCCCACTACGTTCTCAATTTCGAGGATCGTTTTCGCCGAGACGTAATCGACAATTTCGTGAATGAATACGC
>JAZFYL010000301.1:0-2363 GCA_036443495.1 Gemmatimonadales bacterium
TACGCTGCGGTTGGGAGTCGCAACTCGCCGGCGATCACCACGGTTCGTCCTGTTGCCGATAGCGCGGTGCTTACGCGGCCCGGCTCAGTCCGACCTCGGGCATGTTGCCCTGACCGTCCTTGAAGTCCTCAAAGGACACCGCAACCGACGGTGGCTCGAACTCGAGGCCGCACTCGTAGCTGAAGGCATCGCGGGCGTTGCAGTAGACCACCTTGGCGAGCAGAATCACCCGTTCGCCGTCGGAGCGTGACAGCATGACGACTCCCCGGCAGCCAACCGGCAATTCCTCCGGAAGGCGGACACAGAGGCCTCCGGAGCTGATGTTCTCGCTTTCCAGTAGAAGCGGCTCGGTCCTCTTGCCCGTCGGCGTGAACCGGATCAGGGAGACGTGGCCGTTGTAGGGGACCCGCGTCGCTTCGCGGTTTTCCCGGTTGGTTGGACCCTGTGGCACCACCCCTAGGGCAACATCGATGATGTGGTCGATCATGCTGGAGATTGAGGGCGGCATCGTGTACTCCCTGAGCTGGCTGGTTTCTCGGACCGCTTTGAACTTGTTTCTCTATCGGTGCGATTGAGGTGATTCTGAAACGTCCCCGGCACCCCCGGCCCGGTCCGTCGGGGTGAAAGGACCGAAAAAAAAGGCCGTGACGGGTACCGGTGCGGCGGGACCCGTGCCCGGCGGGAAACGTCGTGGCGCATCGAGCAACACCTTGGGGCGCCCAATCGAATACGTTCGCCATGGAGCGCCGCATCCTTATCAGGACTGTCTTTCTGGCCCTCGGGGTGACGACCGCCGCCGCCGTGGCGTCGAACTGGGGGGGCTGGCCGGTGCATGCGTCCCTTGGACTTACGAGGGGTCTGGCCGATCTCGACAAGCAGGACCGGGCGGCGTTGGCGGTCTTCAGCCAGCGGGAGACCGCGATCTGCTTCATCCTCAACTCGGTTTACTTCACGAGTGCGAGCTGGCTGCTGGCAGGTGCCGCGTGTGTCTTGTGGCGAGGGGCAAGCGACCAGTGGCGCCCGGTCGCCTGAGTCGCATCCATCCGGGCTAGCCTGAATTGCCGGGCGGGGCAGGCTCGCGGAGGTATTCTCTTCGGACCGTGTTGTCGGTGGCGAGGGTGGTCAGGTCGGCGGCGAGCTGGGGAGTCACGTCAACGAAGCGCATGCCGATCTCGTGTCGGCGAAACCCCAGACGTCGCGTCCAGACGACTTCCGCGTACAGCTTCAGACCCCCATTCACATCCCACAGTGCAATTCCCACGATCCCCTTGAGCTTGCGACGGCTCAGGAGCCGCAGCCCGCCGGCTGAGAGGTCCAGGACCTTGCCGCGGGTGCAGGCCAGCGTATCCCCGGCCTTGAGGCGGCCGAATTTTCTCTGATCGGAGGCAACGCGCAGCTCCTGGGCCCGGGCCTTGATGCCCCTGGCCATCATGTGCACAGGGTTCGACGAGTTGACCCAGCGTATCGGCATGGCGACCCCCTCCGGTAGCCCTGGTATCTGCTTATCGGCCAGGGTTTCGCCGCGAATGAGCCAATCCATCGCAGGCGGTGTATCGGGCGCCTCTGGACGGTCTCTTGCCGGCTGTGCTACTTTGTATTCGGTTATCCGGGTTTGTCTGGGCGCTCGGCCGCCGATGAAGTCATCTGCCGGCCGTGACCGGCGAGTTCCCAGACCCCCCCAGACCGCAAGGCCATCCAACCCGGATTATTCATGAACGTCGTCGCGAGGGCGCAGCAGATGGTCATGAATAATCGGGGCTACGCTTCGGGCGCGCAGCGGCAGTCGGGGTTGCCTCGTTCTATTCTGGAGGAATCGGAATGGCTGAATTGCCCGACACCGCCGGTCGCCCAACGCACACATGCCAGTGCTGCGGCGACTTAATCGTCGAGGGCTATGTCTGGCTTTCTTCCGATGCGTCTTCTCCCCATTGGAAGATACGTCTGGAATGGGCCAAAGACGAGCGAGGCCATCCTTCTGAGACCGGGTATGAACCTGAGGCGACGATTCTCCAGACGGGGCTCCGGCATGACGCGTACAAGCGGGCGCACCTGTGTCTTGGCTGTGGAGCACTCACGATCGAGAAGCCGGATCTGGAACTTCCGGACATGCCACCACAGAACAATACCCAGGTGGTGGCGCGCGCCGAGCCGACGGAATGTCTCTCTTGCGGGCAGATGATCCCCGCCGACACGGACAGATGTCGCGCTTGTGGCTGGTCCTATGGCACAACGCACGCATGAGTCCCTGGCAGGTAGCAGTTTCGGAAGTGGGCCGTGCTGGACTCGAGCCAATGACCCTGGTGCACCGCCCGACTTCGACGGCGGTGGTGACGTGGGCGCCCCGGATCTCGTGACGCCGCTGG
>JAZFYL010000302.1:0-4725 GCA_036443495.1 Gemmatimonadales bacterium
ACTCGACGGCCGTCGCGGTTCCGCACGTCCCACTCGGCTTCCCCGCCGAAGGTCGTGGAGTTGTGTTCCAGGAGTGCCACCAGCACGCCCGCCGAGGTGTAGATCCGGATGATGGCTTGCTCGGGGAGGTCTATGAAGCGGATGGTCTGGCCGTCATCGTAGCCGCTTCGCAGGTAGAACGGATCCGGGACCGGGTGGATGGCCGAGAGGTCATCGCCGGTGGCGACCACGACCTGGTTGATGATGTCGTAACTGAGCCGGAGTTCTGTGCCAACGGCGGTCCGGGAACTTCATTCTAATGAAGGGAAAAGCGCGCCAGCGTTGCGCGGGTGGGACGGCAGTGCTGATGTAGCTGGTGGCGAGTAGCTGGTGGCTGGTGGACAGTGGACAGGGGACAGGGGACGTAGGGCACCAAATCGGTGTCTACCGTCTACCGTCTACCATCCACCACGTCACCTCACCGCCGGAAACGAATCTTCCGTGTCCCCCATCGGCTCCCCGGTGCTCTTGGTGAGCAGCCGCTCGGTGAAATCGATCCGTTCCTGCATATCTGCCATGTCGGCCCTGAGGGCATCCAGTTCGTCGATGACCTCCTGGTTGAGCAACCGGTCGCTCAAGCCTTCGGGGCCCCATTCGGTCAGCGGGAGCCCCTGGTCGTCACGAAACGCCCCGCTGGCCACGATGATCACATCGTAGACATACCAGACGCCCATGCCGCCGCCGGTCAGCAACATCAGCAGTCCGGTGCCGATCTTGCCGACGTAGAACCGGTGGAGTCCGAAGACGCCCAAACAGACGCAGAGAGCGGTGGCGATACCACGTGACTTGTCGGACGACTGCTTCGGAGACATGGAAACCTCTGTGGGAGAATTCTTGGTCGATACAATAATGCCAAGAGTGCCCCTCTCCGGAAAGCCCGTATCGGGGGGGCTCGCTGGATGTTACGCTCTGGAACCTTGTGGGGTTTCAGATAGTCCCCGATCCGGCCCACCGCGGGAATGCACTTTGCACTCTCCCCCTGGGAAGAGGATGGTGCGCATCCCCGGTCCAGGAACAGTCTGGCTCGGGGACTTGATGTGGTTTGTCACCTATGCGGTGCAACTATATGTATTACAGTATCTTAGAAATACGACCGAAAACGGCTAAGATCGAGACTTCCGACCTCCAGCCCCCCACGGAGATTGACGCTCCATGACGCAGCCGTCCGATCCAGCGGTCGGTATCGCACGTTGCAATGCCTGTGGGGCGGATTTCCAATCTGGGGAGCCGTTCTGCGGCCAGTGTGGCGAGCCGATCTCCTGCCTGACCTGCGGCCAGGCCTTCGAGGAAGGCACCCGCTTCTGTCCCTCGTGCGGTCGGCCCAAGACGACGGACTTCATGTCCAGCGGCGGCGACCAGACCGAGGCCACCTCGGTGTGGGATCTGGTGCAGGCCAAGCTGCGGCGCGCCACCCTGGGTGAGTTCGAGATCAAGGGCGAGATCGGCCGCGGTGGCATGGCGGCGGTGTATCTGGCCCATGAGGTGGCGCTCAACCGCAAGGTGGCCATCAAGGTGATGTCCCCTGCCCTGCTCATGGGGACCGGCATGGCGGCCCGCTTCCGGCAGGAAGCCATTACGGTCGCCAACCTTAACCACCAGAACATCATCACCATCCACGCGGTGCGGCAGTTCGAGGACCTGCAGTACTTCGTCATGCAGTTCGTGGAAGGCTGCTCGCTGGAAACGATCGTCAAACAATCGGGTCCGCTGTCGATCCCCATAGTCCGCGCTCTGCTGTTTCAGGTCGGCAGTGCCTTGGCTCACGCCCATCATCAGGGAGTGGTCCACCGGGACATCAAACCGGGCAACATTCTGACCGGCATGCGCGGCCAGGCGTTGGTGACCGATTTCGGCATCGCCAAGGTCATGGAATCTCCCAGCAACACCCAAACCGGCACCGTCGTCGGCACCCCGGCCTACATGAGCCCGGAGCAATGCCGCATCGGTGAAGTCACGTGGCGTTCGGACCAGTATTCACTAGGCATCGTGGCCTACGAGATGGTGGCCGGGAAGGTGCCGTTCGACGGGCCGACCCTGGCCGTGCTGAATGCGCAGGTCCACGAGCCGGTACCGCGGTTGACCGACGCGAGGCCGGATTGCCCCGAGGACTTGGCGGATGCCATCGGTCGCATGCTGGAGAAGGACCCGGCCGACCGATTCGACGACATGTCCGTGGCCCTGCGCGATCTGGGGGCGCTGCCACTGTCGTTGGGCGACCCGACCTATCAGGACCTCGCTGCTCTGGTGGACACGCATCACGTCCAGGCGAGTGTCCCCACTACACCCGTGAGCCCGCTCATGCGCCGCACGCCGGACGGGGTGACGGTGGTCTCTTCCGAAATCGCCGAGGCCGATACCACGCCGATTCCTTCCGCCGTTCCGCAAGCGACGCTCGAGGCTGCCGACGCGGCCGCCGCGACGGTGGATATGAGCACGCCAACCATCAAGGCGTCCCCCGCCCCCCCCGGCCCCACGATGGTGGCCGGTGGCGCCCACCGTCCCCGCCGGAAACGGCGTGTGTGGGGGGCGATGGTCACGGTCGCCCTCGCGGGCGCCGCCGTGGCGGCATGGCAGTTCCTTCCGTGGGAAGGTGTCGGGGCGACTCCCGCTCCCGCCCCGCCTGTGGACCCGGTGGCGTCCATCACGCTGCCGGTCGACGTGAGCACCATGAGCGTCGGCGAGTCGACGACCCTCAGTGCGACGGTGACCGATACGGGAGGGGCGACCCTGACGGAGCAACCACTCACGTGGACGAGCACTGATCCGGCGGTGGCCAGTGTCGACGGTGAGGGCCGGGTCGAGGCCGCAGGTATAGGCACGGCGTTCATTCTCGTCGCGACCGGCGACCACCGCGACTCGACCCGCATGATCGTATCGGCGCCGATGGCACCGGCACAGCCGCGTGAGGCCAGGGTGTCGGTGGCCAGGGTGTCGGTCGCTCCCTCGGAACTCACGCTGGACATCGGTGGCAGCAAGCGGCTCGCAGCGACCGCACGAGACGGATCGGGTCGGGCCCTCACCGGCCGCTCCGCGCGGTGGGCTTCGGCCGATGCGTCGATCGCCAAGGTGGATAACCGCGGAACAGTGACGGGCATCTCTGCCGGCACGACCGCCATTCGCGTCACCGTCGAAGGGAAGACCCGTACCGTGTCGGTCACGGTCAACCCGGAGCCGGCCGTTGCCACGACCGTCCGCTCGTTGACCGACGCGGTGACGCTCGAGGTGGGGGAGAACGTGTTGGTCTCGGCTACCGTGAACGATCAACGGGGAGACGCCATGGAAATGACCGTGACCTGGTCGTCGCGCGATCCCGATCTGATCAGCGTCGCCTCCAACGGTGCCGCCCGGGCCCTCTCCACCGGCACCACCTGGCTGGTCGCCGGCTACGCCGGGATGGCGGACAGCCTGCGAGCGACGATTGTCTTGCCGACAGAGCAGCAGTTTCAGGCGGCCGTGGAAGGATTCCTGGCGGCGCTGAACGCGCACGACCTGGAGTCGCTGCGAGAGCTGTTCCAACCCGCCAACGAAGGCCAGCGGAAGCGGATCGCCAAGCTGATGGACAAGGTGGAGGGCGGCCAGTGGGACCTGAAGGCCGACACCAAGCCATCCGGCCTGTCCTCGAGAATAGACGGGAATCGGGCGACCGTCGACTTCACGGTCGAACTGCGCTGGAAGAACGCCTTCGGCGGACGGAAGCGCGAGAAGGTCACCTTCATCGCCACCTTCATCCGCGACGGCGCCGAGTGGCGGATGTCGCGGGTGCAGACAGCGGCGGGGACGAAATTGTAGGCGGAGGGCAGCGGCAGGCAGCGGGGGGCTGCGGAGGGCGGGAACAAACGAGAAAGCCAGAGATGGGGGGCGACCCAATCTCTGGCTTCCTCTTTCCCCGTCCACCGTCCACCGTCCACTGATTACGACCGTCTGACCGCTCGTCCGCCTGTTGGCAACGAGGGCAGGTCGAAGCGAGGGCGGCGGGGGCAGCGAGGGCAGGCGGAAATGACAAAGCCAGAGATCGGGCGTTTGACCCAACCTCTGGCTTCATCTTTTCCTGTCCACCGTCCACCGTCCACTGATTACTGCTTAGAGCCCCACCGCCACGCCGAATCGCACGGCCAGGTTCTGGCCGGTGGACGAGCCAGCCCGGTCGATCTCTTGCCCGTCGACCGTCGTCACGAAATTCCCGAAACTCGAGATACCGTAGGTAGCGCCGACGTCGAGGTTGACGCGGCTGCCGACGCGGAAGAGAAGCCCGCCGCCCAGGTTGAAGTTGATGCCAGTTGCCGTGGCGGAGAGGTTCGCCCTGGTCACGGTCGTTTGTTGCTGGATCAGGAAGTCCGCCGAGGTCTTCTGGCGCAGCACCGAGATGCGGCTGGAGGCGTACGGCGCCACGGTGTTGCTCCCCACGAGGATCACGTAGCGGGGCTCGACGAAGAACCCGTTCAACGTGGTATTGGGTTTGTCCACCAGGTTCGGCTGGCCGTCGAGGAGGTTCTGCTTGTGGGTCGTCCACTGGAAGCCGGCGCCCAGGGAGAAGAGGCTTGGCGTCCACCGGAGCTGAACCTCGAATCCCGCCCCGGGATCGACGTTCTGGAAGATGGGGTTGTCGCCGAACAGGGTCGACGAGAAAAGCGAGCCCTGGATCGACCACTTCTGGGCCGATTGGGCTTCCGCCCGGGGCGCCGTGGC
>JAZFYL010000303.1:0-3851 GCA_036443495.1 Gemmatimonadales bacterium
GCCGAGGGTCTGGATCAGCTCGGGGTCGGCTAGCGATGTCCTACCGACCCGTCACCGCCATCGTGGGCCTGGCCGTCGCGGCTGGCTGCGCCATCAATCCCGTGACGGGAAAGCGTGAACTGTCGCTCGTATCCGAATCGCAGGAAATCCGAATGGGGCTGGACGGCGCGGCGAGCGTGGTCAACTCGCTCGGGCTATATCCCGACTCGGGCTTGCAGGCCTATGTCTCGGCACTGGGGCTCTCCATGGCCCGGGCGTCGGAGCGGCCCCAGCTCCCGTGGTCTTTCCAGGTCATCAACGATCCAGTCGTCAACGCGTTCGCGTTGCCGGGTGGGCCGATCTTCGTGACGCGGGGCATCCTGACCCACTTCAACTCCGAGGCCGAATTGATGTCTGTGCTGGGGCACGAAATCGGGCACATCACGGCCAAGCACTCGGTGAGCCAGATCAGCCAGGCGCAGTTGGCCACATTGGGGCTGGGGGTCGGGATGATCCTCACGCCGCGGCTCGACGTTCTGCATCAGGTCGCCGGGACCGGACTCCAGGTGTTGTTCCTGAAGTTCGGCCGTGACGACGAAAGCCAGTCGGACGAGCTGGGCTTCAAGTACATGGTCGCAGCCGGGTATGACCCGCGGGAAGCCACGAGCATGTTCCAAACCCTGGACCGACTGAGCGGCGGAGGGCGGATTCCCGAATGGCAGTCAACCCATCCGGCCCCGGAGAACCGGATCGCACACTCCCAGGAACGGGCTGCGGCCATGTCACAGGACCCGTCGACTCTCCGCGTAGGCCGTAACGACTACCTGCGGCACATCGATGGCATCGTCTTCGGTCCCAATCCGCGCGAGGGGTTTTTCGACGGTGACGTGTTCCATCATCCCGACCTCCGGTTCCGCCTGGTGTTTCCGGCAGGCTGGAAGAAGCAGAACCTGTCTCAGGCGGTCATCGGGATGAGTCAGGCGGACGATGCGGTATTCCAGGTGACCCTGGCCGATGCGACGTCTCCGGATGCCGCGGCCAGGGAGTTTTTCCGCCAGCGGGGGATCACCCTCGACGCTTCATCCTCGGAGCGGATCAATGGTCTCGCAGCCGAGACCCGATACTTCACCTATGCCTCGCAGCAAGCGACTATCAGAGGGCTCGTGGTGTACGTCGGCTACCGCGGGCGACTGTACCAGTTGTTGGGGTACAGTACGATGCGCAGCTTCGGCCGGTACCGGACTGCCCTGGCCAACAGCGTGGCGTCGTTTCGGGAAGAAACCGATCAGACGGTGCTCGACGTGGAGCCCGACCGGATCGAGTTGGTGACACTGCCACGTCGAATGACGGTGGAGGAGTTCCATCGGCGGTACCCGTCCACCGTTTCGGTCGAACAGGTAGCCCTCATCAACGGGGTCCAGGTCGGCGACACCATGGCGAGTGGGTTGTTGGTCAAGCGCGTCGTCAATTGACCCTTACCGGTCCTTACGGCGCCCGTTGGTCGAGCAGGTGCCGGGCGCGGCCGAACACCGCATGCCACATCTCGCGGGTCAGGCGTCCGGTGTTCGTGTTCTGTCGAGACGGGTGATAGGAACACAGCAGCCACCGTCCGTCCGACATCCGCACTTCCCGGCCGTGGCCGAAGACCGGCCGCTCCGCCACACCAAGGCGGGCCCACCATCCGCTGGCTCTGAGCCAGCTCTGCCACGCTATCCGACCCAGCACCAGCGTCACGTCGGCGCGCTGGAGTAGCCGGATATCCGCCTCGAGGAACGTGAGACATCGTGTCAATTCCTCCGCGGTCGGTTTGTTGGCTGGCGGGGCGCAGCGCGCGGCAGCCGTGATGAAGCAGTCAACCAGCCGTAGCCCGTCCGATTTCGCGACCGCCGACGGTTGGTTGGCGAAGCCGTAACGAAACAAGGCCTGGTACAGCCAGTCCCCGCTGGAATCTCCGGTGAACATACGTCCGGTCCGGTTGGCCCCGTGTGCGGCGGGCGCCAAGCCGACGATCACGAGTCGCGCGTCGGGGTCGCCGAAGCCGGGAACCGGTCTGCCCCAATAGTCCCATTCCCTGAATTGCGGCTTCTTCTCCGCGGCGATCCGGCGGCAGTGGTCGCGCAAGCGCGGACACGCCTCACACTGCACCACGGCGCGATTGACTGCGGCAACCGAGGCAAACGACGTGGATCGCCTCACCCGATACGCCGCGTCTTGCCTCGCAGGAAGTCCATCAGAATGAATTGACCCAGGGTCATGGTCGAGGTGAAGTACGCTTTCCCCCGACTAATGCTCGAGACCTGCTTCACGAAATCGACCAGATTGCGATCCCGGGCCAGCATGAAAGTGTTGATGACGATGCCCGCGCGGCGGCACTCGGCGACTTCCCGGAAGGTGGCTTGGAGGATGGTAGGATCGAGTCCCATCGAGTTCAGGTAGACGCGGCCGTCCGGCAGGGTCAGGGCCGAGGGCTTGCCGTCGGTGATCATGACGATCTGTCGCATGTCCTTCTTTTGGCGCGTCAACAGGCGCCGGCTGATCTTGAGGCCTTCCGCCGTATTGGTGTGGTAGGGGCCGACCTGCGCGTTGGCCAGTGCGCCCAGAGGAATCTCCTCCGCCGAGTCATGAAACAGCACCACCCGCAAGGTGTCGCCGGGGTACTGGGTCCGAATCAGATGTGTCAGGGCCAGCGCAACTTTCTTGGCCGGGGTGAAGCGATCCTCGCCATAGAGGATCATCGAGTGGGAGCAATCCAGCATCAGGACCGTTGCGGCCGATGACCGATACTCCGACTGGTGGACGAGCAAGTCTCGATAGTCGAGGTCGAGCGGCAGATCCGCTCCGGTCCGCGCCATGGCGTTGGTCAGCGTGCCGGGGACATCGAGATTGAGTATGTCGCCGAATTCATAGGGCTTGCTCCCCCCCTCGGCTTCGACGCCGGTGGCCAGGTAGCGCGTGTCGTGGGCGCCGAAGTTCGATTTCCCCATCCCTCCCAACAGATCCTTGAGCGTCTTGTAACCCAGGAAGTCCATCCCCTTTTCCGTGATGGAAAACTCGACCTGGCGGGCGGCCGCCGCAGCCAGCCCGCCCGGTCCGTCCATGGGGAGAGCCTCCTGCGGCAGGCGCGGGGCATCGGTCACGTTCAGATACCCTTCGTCGATCAGCCGCTGGACGATCTGGTCGAGCAGATCGGCCAATTCCCGTTCGAGCTGGCGATCGCGCTCGGGGTCGCCGGTGGACTCGCCGCCGAGGTACCGGACCATCTCCGGGGTGAGTTGATCCGATTGCATGAGGGCGTCGAGGATGGCTTGCTTGAGGGCCTCGAGGGTCCGGTCGCCCGAGGGCTCATCCCCCCAATGGCGCCACGGATCGTTCGCGAAGCCCGATTGTAGCAGGAAATCCCCCAGCTGATCAAGCAGGCCTTGCAGGTTGATGGTGTCGATCAGGTTGGGGCGGTACTTCGTGTAGGTGGAGAAACGCACGGCTTGGTCCTGTGGCTGGCTCTGATTCAATGTTAGAGCACTGGCGATGCTGGGGCAATGGTGCCCGTGACGTTCTCCCCGGCGCCGGGGTCGGGTTAGAATCCAGTGTGTCCAACTCGCAACACCCTTCTCCCCGTTCGCACCGACCCCGGCTCGGCGCTCTGCGCCACCGTAATTTTCGACTGTTCCTGACGGGCCAATTCGTTTCCCTGTCCGGCTCCTGGATGCAGCAGGTGGCCGTCGGCTGGCTCGTGCTGCAGCTCACAAATTCGGCCTTCACCGTGGGCTTGGTGATGATGCTCGGCGGGCTGCCGATGTCGCTCTTCACTCTCTACGGGGGTGTGGTGGCGGATCGGGTCAACAAGTTGCGGTTCCTGGTCGTCCTGCAAGGGC
>JAZFYL010000304.1:0-8706 GCA_036443495.1 Gemmatimonadales bacterium
ATCTTGAGCCTCAGGTATTCGTCCCCTCGGCCGCCGACGGCATCCTGAAAGAAGATGCGGCCTTCGCGGTCCTCGCCACGGATCGCGTAGAAGGAAATCATCGGGTTGAACAGCGGCGGCGCGTTCTGCGCCAGCCTGAGGATATTGAGCTCGGCCGGCGCCCGAGGACCTGTGTTGCTCGAAGGAGCGGTCGATTCGCTGCAGGCCAAAGCTACGAGAGCCAGGGCCGCCGATCCAATCACCCATCGCTTGCCAGACATATCACAACCCTTCATTGGTTTCTCATTCATGACTTGTGTCATCACTGTTATCGCTCAACCAGCGTTGTAGCCTCGGCCGTGAGATTCCCAACAGCCGCGCTGCCTCACTCTTGTTCCCGTTCGACATTTCCACCATGGCGGCGACCGCAGCCCGGATGATCTTCTCCAGCGGAGCGGGAAACGGCAGCACACTCGAATCGATCCCCCGGATCGGCACGCCCTCCCCACCCTCCTCCACCAGGCCCAACTCTCCGGCGTCCAACTCACCGGGAGCCGACAGGACCAGGGCCCGTTCGATCGTGTTGCGCAGTTCCCGGACATTGCCGGGCCAAGCGTGGCCCCGCAGGCCCGCAACGACCTCGGGCGTGAGCTCCGGCTGCGTAAGGCCATGCCGCGCGGCCAACTCGCCCAGGAAGAACTCCGCCAACAGCTCGATGTCGCCGTCACGCTCCCTGAGCGCGGGCAACCGGAGTACCACCACGTTGAGGCGGTAGTACAGATCTTCCCGGAACTCACCCCGCGCCACCGCCTGGGCCAGATGTACGTGCGTCGCGGCGATCACGCGGACGTCGATCGAACGCGTCTTGTTGCCACCCACCCGGCGTATCGTCCGGCTCTCGAGCGCCCGCAACAGCTTGGCCTGCAGCTCCAGCGGCAGATGCCCGACCTCGTCCAGGAACAGGGTGCCGCCGTGCGCCATCTCGAACAGACCCTGCTTCGTCGCGATCGCGCCGGTAAAGGATCCCCGTTCGTGCCCGAACAACTCGCTCTCGATCAGGTTCTCGGGGATCGCGGCACAGTTGATCTCCACGAACGGTTCCTGCGCGCGCGGGCTGCCGTAGTGGATCGCCCGGGCCAACACCTCCTTGCCGGTTCCCGTCTCGCCCTCGATTAGTAGCGTGACGTCGGCGTGTTGCGCGACCCGAGCGGCCCGGTCGACCACGCTGCGGATGGCCGGGCTCCGACCGATGATGGTGGCGAACCCCGACTCGCGCTGTTCGGCGGCGGCGAAGGCATCGGCCGCCTGGCGCTCCCGCTCCGTGGCGACCAGCCGCTCCATCGTGCGTCGGGCCAGATCCAAATCGCCGGGGAGCGCGAAATAATCCTTGGCTCCACGGTGCAGCAGTTCGGCTGCCAGCCGATGGTCGGATCGACTCCCGATCACGTACGTAGGCACCCGATCGGTCGGCCACTCCGTCAGCATTTCGACGGCAGCCGGCTCTTCCCCCCCGGCGAGTACCAACACGGCGGACACTCCGGCCGGCGGTAGCGCCTGACTGGCAGGATCCCACGCGACCAACTCGAGGGCCAGCTCGTCGGCCATCGCGTCGATGGCCGTGCCAAAACTGTCCGACACAACCACCCGCGCGACCGTCACCGCCGGGTCAGTCACGTTCCACCGTTCTGGGCGTCATCAACTCCCCCGACCACTATTGGCGTTGTTTCTATCGTCATCGTGATCGTCGTTGCCCTCGCAGTTCGACCATGGATTATCAGAGCATCGACAATGCCGCATCGTATCAAGCCACGTTAAGTGATTGTCAATCAAACGCTTACATAGTAAGCAGCGATCCCGATCACCCTCCAGGACCGTATTGGAATGGTAGACGCTGTAACGAAACGTATCAACCTGCTCCCACAGTTCGGCGGCCGGTGGTATTATCCCTACTCTCCCGCCCCACTCGTCACGACCAAGAGAGCGTCCCGTGCCAACCCTGAACCACCTCCTCCGCTACGCTACCGCGCTGGGAATACTATTTGTTCTGGCCTGTGGCGAGCGGAATTGCGACGGGGACTGCGATACCCTGGTGATCGTCGCGGTGGGTGAGCCGAGCAGCCTGCTCCCTCCCCTCGTGTACGAAACCGTCGGCCGGGATATCAGCGATCGGATTTTCGAGCGACTGGCGGACCTTCCGGCTGACGGCAGTCCGTTGGATCCCGAGGCGTATACCCCGGCGCTGGCGGAACGCTGGGAACGCATCGACGACCGGCGCTGGCGCTTCCATCTCCGCCACAACGTGACGTGGCATGACGGTGCGCCGTTCACCGCGGAGGACGTGCGGTTTTCGTTCGAGGCGTTCAGCGACCCCACGATCGACGCTCTGGCGCTGAGCTCGGTGCAGGACCTGGCGGTGACGGTGATCGACGACCACACCGTCGACATCCTGTTCCCCACCGCTGGGCCCGAGCAGCTCTACCAAGCGACCTACCACGTCCGTATCCTCCCGAGCCATCTCTGGGTCGGTTCCGATCGATCGGCGTGGGCGACCGACACGGCAACCAGCCTCATCGTCGGAACCGGCCCCTATCGGCTGGTTTCGTGGGACCGTCCATCCACGGTACGCCTCGAAGCGTCAGGTATGAATGGACACCAGCCAAGCATCACCAACCTCGTCTGGTCGTTGCACGACGCGCCCGATCCGGCGGTCAATCTTGTTCTCAGCCACGAGGCCGATGTCATCGAGCGGGTACCGCCGCCACTGGTGGGCCGGGTCGAGGCCGATTCAGCCCTTGAGGCGATCCGTTATCCCTCCGCCGTCTATGGGTTCCTGGGCTTTAACCTCGACGGCTCTGGAGCAGCGCGAAGCACGCTGCGAAGCCGAACCGTCCGTCGCGCGTTGGCTATGGCGTTGGATCGCCCCGCGCTGGCCCAGGCCACCATCGGCCCGGGTACGGCGGTGCCGCTAGGCCCTATGTCCCGGCTCTTGTGGATCAACGACATTGCCATCTCGCAGCTGCCGTTCGACACGATACGGGTGAGCCAGGAGCTGATGGAAGGTGGCTGGCAAATGTCCAATGGCGCGTGGCAGCGTCGCGGTCGCACGCTCAAGTTCGATATCCTGGTCCCCTCCACGAGCCAGAGCCGCCAGCTACTGGCCGAGGCGTTGCAAGAGTCCTGGCGGCGCAGCGGGATCGAAACTACCATCACAGCCGTCGACTTCCCGGTGTTCATCGAACGGCTACAGGCCGGCCGTTTCGACAGCTACATCTGGGCGACGCTGGACGAACCGAGCACCAGCACCCTCGCGGGGCCTTGGGTCAGGGACGGTTGGGATGCCGGTAACTTCGGGCACTACCACAATCCGGTTTTCGACTCTCTGGTGTCAGTAGTGGGGACCGTCTTCGACGCCGATCGGGCCAAGGCGTTGTGGGTGGAGGCGCTGAGCATTCTCAATGACGACGCGCCCGCCATCTTCCTCTTTACGCCGGTCAACGTCGCGGCCGTGAACAGCCGCCTCTCTGAAGTGACGATCAACCCCTATTCGTGGCTGGAAGACGTCAGCACCTGGCGCATCGGCCGGTAGGGGTGGCGGGCGGCTGGTGGCTGACGGCAGGTGGCAAATCGCTGGTGGCGGGTGGCACCGACCGCCTGACCGCCCCACCCGCCGGACCGCCCCTCTATTCCTCGCGTAGCACCTCGATCGGATTCACTCGACTCGCACGCAGCGACGGGGCCAGGCAGGCCGCCGCGACTGACAGAGCCAGCACCATGGCCACACCTACAATCGTCGCGGCATCCGCAGGGTTGACCTGGTAGAGGAGGGACTCGAGTAGTCGCCCTCCCGCCAGCGCACCCACCAGGCCAACCGCCCCTCCCACCACCAAGAGCATCAAGCCGCGGCGCAGCACCAGGACGATAACGCGGCCTCGGCGTGCTCCGAGTGCCATCATGATGCCGAGCTCCCGGCGCCGCTGGGAGACGGCGTAGGACAGCACGCCGTAGATCCCCGCCACCGCCAACGTGAGCGCGACCAACGCGAAAGCGGCGAACAACGACACCGTGAAGCGTGGCCCCGCGACCGCCGTGCCGACGACGCTCTCCAGCGTCGTCACCTCGGCGATCGGCACCTCGGGGTCCGCTCGGGTCACGATACCGCGCACACCGCCGATGATTGACTGCAAACCCCCACTGCCCTGGACGAACAGATACATCTCACCCCAGGCGTGCTGGTCGTGGAACTCGTACACCTGCGGTTCCGGCTCGGCGCTCAACTCCTGATATTTGACGTCGGCAACCACGCCGATCACGTCGAGCCAATCGTCGGCTCCCGGTTCGCGCCGGAACGTGAGCCGCTGACCAACCGCCGACTCGCCGGGCCACAGTTGCCGGGCCAGAGATTGGTTGACCACCACTATACGCCGGTCAACTCCACGGTCCGCCCGCTCGAAACCGCGTCCCTCGAAAACGACGATCCCCAGAGTCTCGAAGAAGCCCTCGCCTGCTACCCGCTGCAGCGCGGGGGGCCACTCCTCCCGTCCGGCCCGGAGCCCGGACTCCGATCGTGCCCTGAGCCAGGAGCCGCGTCCGCCAAGCGGGAGGTTGCTGCCGACAGCCACCGCGGTCACCCCGGGGAGAGTGCCGACATCATCCACCAATTGCCGGTAGAACGCACTTCGTTGGTGTTCCTCGGGGTAGCTCGCCTGAGGAACGGACATCCCCAAGGCGATAGTCTGTCGAGACTCGAAGCCTGTCTCGGCCTGCCGCAGTCTCTCGAAACTCTTGAACAATAGACCGGCGCCGATCAAGACCATGAAGGCCAACGCGATTTCCCCGGCGACCAGCGCACCCAGGACAGTGCGTCCGCCCAGGGTTCCACCCCGACGAGAGCCGCGGTGGAGGTGGGCGACGGAGGCCGACCGCCAGGCATATCCCACGGGTGCCATCCCGAAGAGCAGACCCACGACAATCGACAGCACGAGGGTGAGCCCAAGCACCCCGGCGTCGAGGTGCACCGCGTCGAGACGCGGCACCGACGTGGGAGCCAACGCGATCAATCCCCGGAGGAGTACCGTCGCGAGGCCGATGCCCACCGCGCCGCCCACGAGCGCCAGCACAAGGCTCTCGACCAGAGCGTCCCGCGCGATGTGGAGCCGGCGCGCGCCGAGCGCCAAACGCACACTCACGTCTCGCTCGCGGGACACGGCGCGAACCAACGACAGGTTCGCCACATTGGCGAAAGCGATGAGCAGCACCAAGGCGACCGCTCCGGCGAGCGCCAGAAGGGTCGTTTCGATGTCGCCCACCAGTCGGGTCTTGAGCGGCACCAAACTCGCTTGGTACCCGGCGGTGCGAGCCTCCCGCTCGCCGAGCTGGGCCATGATGGCGCTCAACTCGGCAGCGGTGGCAGTGAGATCGGTTCTCGGTGCCAAGCGGCCATAGATGGTGAGCCACCGGCCGATCCATTTTTCCGTGCCGACGCTATGAGGGATGTAGACATCGGGCGCGCCGGTCACCGGGTCGAACGTTGCCGGCAGAACCCCGGCGATGGTAAATGCCGTCTGATCGAGGCGGAGCGTCTGGCCGACGACGTCCGGATCGCTGCCGAAGCGCCGCGTCCAGAATCCGTGACTCAGGATGACCAGCCGATCGTCGTTAGCGAGATCGGGCTCGGCGAAGGCTTGCCCCAGGAAGGGCGCCGTACCGAAGACCTCGAAATAGCCCGGCGTAACCATGGCGGCCTCGAGCCGCTCCGCTTCGATGCCGTCTCCGCTCAGGGTAAGCCCGATAGCGTATTCCCCACCCACGGCCACGAGGGAACGCGCCTCACGAAATGCCTGCCACTCCACCACCCGGAAGGTCACGCCGGCGATGCCGTCCTCAGGTTGCTCGGCGCTTGCCACGATGATCCGGTCGGCTTCATGGTATGGAAGGCTCGAGAGCAAGACCCCCTTGACCACGCTGAAGATCGCCGTGGTGGCCCCGATACCGATCGCCAGCGTGGCGATGACCACGATGGCGTAGGTCGGATGTCGCCGGAGCGACCGGAGTGTCCGTCGAAGGTCGGAATCGAAGGCGTGCATTATGGTCGCCGGGAAGAGGTATGGTTGGAACTACGATCCCGGGCGTTGGAAGTTTGTCAGCGATCGGTCAGGGATCGTGGGATCAGCCGGTAGCCAGCATCTCGCAATTGAGCTCGGCCAGGGAGGCACAACCAGCCAGCGCGGCCGTCATGTCCAACTCCGCCAACAGATTGTGGACCACATCACGCACACCCCGCTCCCCAGCGATGGCGAGCCCAAACGCGTACGGCCGGCCCAACAGGATGGCCCGGGCCCCGAGCGCCAAGGCCTTGAAGGCGTCGGCCCCACCCCGGATGCCGCTGTCGAACAACACCGGGATCGTGTTCCCCGCGGCCTCGACCACACCCGGAAGCGCATCCAAGGCCCCGACGGCACCATCGAGCTGGCGGCCACCGTGGTTGGACACGATGATGCCGTCAGCACCATGGTCCAGCGCCAAGCGGGCGTCATCCGGGTGCAGGATCCCCTTGAGGACGATGGGACCCGACCAGTGGTCCCTCAGGAATGCCAGATCGTCCCATGTGATGTCGGTACGGTGAAAGATCGAGGCGAAGTACTCCACCGCGGCCGATGGGGCCACGTCAGGTGGCTGATCGAGCGCGGCCCTGAAGACAGGATCCTCCAGGTAGTTCCCCAACCCCTCGCCATGAAGGAACGGGAGGTAGGCGTTTTCGAGGTCGCGATCCCGCCACCCGATTTGCGTCGTGTCGAGGGTCACCACCAGCGCGCTGTAGCCTTTCCGGCTGGCCCGATCCAGCAGGCTCTCGACGAATTCTTGGTTCTTGCTCCAGTATAGTTGGAACCAATGGGGCACCGATCCCATGGCATCGGCAACCTTCTCGAGAGACCGGGAGGACAACGTGCTCATTACCATCGGGACGTCGAGTGGGGCCACCCCACGGGCCGTGGCCAACTCCGCTTCGCGATGGATGCAACCCTGCACCCCGATCGGCGCCAGCAGTACTGGCCAGCGCAGCGTGTGCCCCAACAGCTCGACGGCCAGGTCCGGCCGTGAGACCCCTCGCAACATACGGGGTACGATGCGCCAGCGATCGAAGGCGGAACGGTTGGCCCGCATCGTCCCTCCGCTCCCGGCACCACCATCGACGTAGTCGAAGGCTTCAGGGGTCATGACTTCCCGCGCCCGCTCGCGCAGGTGCTCATAGGAGACCACTGGACCACCCGATTCATCGTCGAGGTCGGCGCGGTACAGCTCGAGTTGGCGTTCTAGGCCAAAGGAACGTTGCATCGTGGCACACTTTCTGGGATGGTATTCCAGCCGCTCCCCGGTAACAATTTGTGCTTACCCCGAGCCTCTGGCCAGTCGGCTCGACAAGGGCTGGCCAAATGTGCCTTGGATCTGCCGAAGGTCAGGCAATCTGAGACCCCGCTGCCGACTCCGCCAGTGGGAGACCGAACGGGCATCCTGCCTGTGTCACGACGTTGGACAAGACTCGTCGGGGAGGCCATACTAGCCGTCCGGTTGCGCTGGATGCGTGAATCCCGCCCACCGGCCACTCCGTCCTGAATCGGGTACCGAGTTTTTCGCCGCCCATTCTGCCCACCTGTTGGAGGATCGAATGCCAGACACCCCGCGTGGCCATTTCATCTGGTACGAATGCCTGACCAAAGACAAGGAAGCAGCGGTCGATTACTACACCAAACTCATCGGCTGGGGTACCACCGACTGGGAAAGCGACATGGGGCCCTACACCATGTGGACCAAGGATGAAACACCCATCGGCGGCGTGATGGTCCTTCCCGAGGAAGCCATGGCGGGCGTCCCACCCTTCTGGCTGGGCTATATCTCCACTCCGGATACCGATGCCACGACAGACCAGACGACCGAACTCGGTGGGGCGATCCTGGTTCCCCCGATGACCATTCCGACGATAGGCCGCATGGCGGTCCTCAAGGATCCGCAGGGGGCGATTTTCGCTTGCTACACGCCGGAAACTCCGGCACTGCCTCCAGGCCCGCCTGAGCCGGGGTCCTTTTCGTGGCATGAATTGATCACCACGGACTGGGGGGCCGGATTGGAATTCTACTCCGCCTTGTTCGGCTGGGAAAAGAAAGACGCCATGGACATGGGGGAGATGGGTACCTACCAGATGTACGGGCTCCCCGGATCGGACGCCCCGCTTGGCGGAATGTACAACATGCCCCCGGAGACGCCGGTCCCCAATTGGCTGTTGTACGCCATGGTCGAGAGTGTCGACGCAGCGGCGGAACGGATGAATAGCGGGCTCGGCGGCACTGTGCTGAGGGGGCCGATGGAAGTGCCGGGCGGCAGCCGGGTGGTGCAGTGCCAAGATCCTCAAGGCGCCGCCTTCGCCATGCATTCGGAAGGATAGCTACCAGCGGACGGTCCGGGGCAATGCCCTGGGCCGTCGACTATCTTGACGCGCATGCCGGAGAACCCCCACCGCATCATCATCAGCCGAACGGACAACCTCGGCGACGTCGTCCTGACGTTGCCGATGGCTGGCATTCTCAAGGCACATTATCCCGATTGTGAAATCATCCTTCTCTCACGCGGCATCATCGCACCGGTGGTCGAAGCATGCCCGCACGTTGACCGGTTTCTCGACTGGGATCGGCTGAAGACGGCGACGTCCGAGGAGCAGGCCAAGGCCCTCGCATA
>JAZFYL010000305.1:0-2701 GCA_036443495.1 Gemmatimonadales bacterium
GTGACCTGGGCTTCTCGAGAGGTACCCAGCAAATCAGGGCGGATCAGCTTGATGGCCGCCGGCCGGGCGAGCAGGCGGTGCTCGGCACGGTAGACCTCACCCATCCCCCCCTTGCCGATGACGTTCATCAAATGGTAGCTCCCCAGTTCCCGGGCCTTTCGAACCTGCCGGCCCAGACGGCCGATGATCCGGGCCGGGAGCATGGCCAGGAGGGCACACAGATAGTTGGGCCAGAAGGCGGTGAACAACTCGAAACCGGTCGCCGATACCGGAATCCCCCTCATCGAGGCAAACAACACACCCAATGGGTCCATAGACGCGGCTGCCAGTCCTGCGACCAAGATCTTCCCCGGGGTGTTGGGCGCTATGGTCGGGTACACCAGTATGACGATACAAATCCAGGAAATCGTGGGACCGGTCCGGACCTCGATAGGGATCCACTGATTCCAGCCGGCGATGATTGCCGAAGTCAGTACCAGAAACACCAATCCGATGTCGAGCAGCAACACCGGACGGTGGCTCAGCTTGCCGGCCAGGACCAGCATGATAAGCGACAGCAACACGCCGGCGCTGGCGAAGTAGGCTCCCGGAACCGGCCAGTGCTCCTGCATGTAAGCCGGCATGGCTTCGAGAAAGTAGTTCCGCCCGACCACATGAATCAGGATTCCAGCCAGCCACAGCCCGGCAAAGACCAGAGCCGCGATACCCACCCGCTTGCACGACTGCGACAGGAGATCGGGCGGCAGCTGAAGCCCGGCCGGCGCCGGCGAGACCTCCTCGGCTGCGGGCGCAAACTCCCGGGCGATCACGTGATCGCGGGTCATGCCGTCGCGTCCCTAGGGGTGGATAACATGGAGTAAAGGGACGCGCGCGCGGCGGGTTGCGCAAGCCACCGGTTGGCCCGGTTCAGGTGGTGGTGCTGGGTACACGGGCGAGCGCGTCAACTTCGAGCGTCGGCTCCCTCGACAGGGAGTCCAGGCATTCCGGCGTCCGGCAGTCCTCGGACGATTGCGCCCACCACGCCGCTGCCTCCTTTTGGGTCCACGTCCCGATCGGTGATTGGTAGCCAGAACTCAACGCCTCCAGCAGCGCACCGGCATCGGCCAACCGGTCTGCCGGGTCCTTGGCCAGACACTGCAGGATCAGGCCTTGCAGGTATGGATCGAGCGAGCGGCCCAGACGCTCGGAGGGATCCTCCGGTGCATCGTTGACCTGCTTACCCAATACCTCGATGGCACTGGTGCCCGAAAACACGAAGGAACCTGTGAGCAGGAAGTACCCTACGGCCCCGACGGCGTAGAGGTCAGTCCGGGCATCGATGGCGTCGGGGTGCTGAATGGCTTCCGGTGACAGGAAATGCGGTGTACCGGGGACGGTGTTCATTGCCGTGACGTTCTGGTCGCCGCTGGTAATGTCTTTGACCAAACCGAAATCCAGCACCTTCACCACGTCGTACATCCCGCCGCGTTCGAGCACCATGATGTTCGCCGGCTTGATGTCGCGGTGAATCATCCCGCGCGCGTGTGCCTCCGCCAGCGACGAGCAAATCTGCCGGAGGATGTGCACCACCCGGCGCTCCGGCTGGGGCCCGTCGTTCATGACCAGGTTGTCGAGTGTGATACCCGGCAGGTACTCCATGGCGTAGTAGAACACTCCGTCCGGCGTCCGCCCGTAGTCGTAGATCGCCACCGTATTGGGATTGGACAACTGACTGGTCAGCTGGACCTCACGCTCGAACCGCATGAGCGTCTCTGGCTTGACCTGCCCCTCCTTGATCAGCTTGATGGCCGTGGGCCGACGGAGCATGGCGTGCCTAGCCAGGTAAACTGCTCCCATGCCGCCCTCGCCGATCTTCTCCTCCAGCGTGTATTGTCCCAACCGCTCAGCCTTGCGCATCCGGTTGGACATGTCCTGAAACAGGAAGTTGTAGAAAAAGATCCCCACTGCCCCCAACATCAACAGCGCCACCAAAGCCCAGAATCCCTGCCGCACGACGTACAGCGTCTCGTAGGCCTCCTGAACATCGACCTCCGTGGCGACCCCGAAGCCGTACTCGGGGAGCCAGCGCCAGGCGCCAACAACCAGGACGCCGCGGTAATCCGGGTAGCCGTCCACGTCGACACCGTCGGTCCCGGCGATGGCTGCAGCCGCCATCCTGGTGTATGGCAGCGCGGTTCTGGGGAGATCCGGCTGATGGCCCAGCAGGAGATTTCCCCCAGGGTTGCGAATGTCGACCGCAAAGATGGAACTGGCCTCGGGGCCTTCATCCACCAGGCCGACCTCCTGCAACTGGTCGGTAAAGCGGCTCTCGGTGATCATCACACCGCTCGCATTGAACGCGTAGCTCTCGCCCGACTCCCCGAACTGGGCCAGATGCAGTAGCCGGCTAAATTCATCAGCCGGCGAATAGCGCATGACGAACGCGGCAATGACGTCGTTGCGAAGATTGCGGACCGGCGCCGCTACGAACATGGCCGGACGCAGCACCAGACTGTCACGCCCCACCTCGGCAACGGGGTATTCCACCGGCCCGAAGATGGCCGTTTCGCCGGCCAGGATCCGGCCGAACCACTCGGCCGCTGACGCCCCGACCCGGCGGCCGATGGCCGCGTCGATCTGCGCCGCAACGATCCTCCCTGAGCGATCGACTACTCCGTACCCGTCCACTGTCATTCTGAGGGAGGATTCCTCGACCGCCGTA
>JAZFYL010000306.1:0-4981 GCA_036443495.1 Gemmatimonadales bacterium
TAGCGCATCGGTCACATCGAGCAGGAACCCCTGCGGGTTGAAGCGGTAGGTGGTGGAGTTCCCGCGCGGATCGGTCAATGTGATGAGCCGGCTCACTGCATCATAAGGCCGCTGGGTCTGGTTGCCCAAGGGATCCGTCGTGGTGATCAGATTCCCGTCCGCGTTAAAGTCGAATGTCGTGGTGTTATTGAGGGGATCGGTGACCGAGGTTGGCTGGCCGAAGGCGTTGTACGTGATCGTCGTCGTTTCGTTCAAGGGGTCCGTCGTCGTCAGGAGGTTGCCGTTCGCGGGGTCGTAGGTAAAGGTGGTCTCCTGATTGACCACATCGGTGATCTTCGTCACCTTGTTAAAGGTGGGATCATACTCAAAGCGCGTTACGTTCCCATCGGGATCGGTGATCGTCTCTGTGTTCCCTGCTGCGTCGTAGGTGAACGTCGTTGCCCGCCCCAGCGGGTCGGTGGTGCTCAGCAAGAGGTTGGTCCCACTTCCCCGCGCGAATTGGGTCGTCTGCCCTAGCGCATCGGTCACATCGAGCAGGAACCCCTGCGGGTTGAAGCGGTAGGTGGTGGAGTTCCCGCGCGGATCGGTCATCGTCGTCTCTTGGACGGGACTCAACGGCACGAGGGGATTGATCAGGGTATAGGCAAAGGTCCACCGGCCGCCGTCCGCCTGGAGCTGCTCCACCACACGTCCGTTGGCATCGTACGTATTCTGCAAGAACACGATCCCCCGCGCGTCGGTGAGCTGCGTGAGCCGGTTTTGCGCATCGTAGTCGTAGCGGGTCACCCCCCCTTCGGGATCGGTAACGGTGACCAGCGTCCCCTGGGCGTTGTAGGCGTATTGGACGATTCGTCCGATGGGGTCGGCGATCGACGTGATGCGGTCAGCCGCGTCGTAACTCAGGGTCAGCGTCCGGCCGACGGGGTCGCTGATCGCCGTGATCTGCGCCGGGCGCTCTGGGTTCCGAACCAGGGTAATACGGTTGCCATTGGCGTCCGTGACCGATTCCAGGGCGGCCCCGAATTGAAACGTGGTGGGCACAAAATGGAAGACTGTCCCGTCTTGCCAGCGGAGGTCCACCTGGTCATCGGGTGCCACGGTCATGACGGCGCCCCTGAGCAGCGGGATGCCCTCGTTCGTCAGAGTGCCATCAGTCCCTCTCACGAAGGGAAACAGGTTACCATCCGGCACAATCAAGTTGACGACTCCGCCGAGTTGCGGAAAGTTGGTGTTGAGCCGGTACCCATAGGTATGGTTGGTCCCATTGCCGAAGGGCCCTGCCGCAGTTGACAGAGTGCGGTAGGTCCGCTGCATTGAGATCCCGCCGCCTCGCCCAGGGATCACCATGTCGGTTTTCCTGACGACCAGTAGCCCTGAGGAGAGATCGACTGGATCGCCGCCCTGTGGGGGATTAGATTCCGGGCTCGGATTTTCAGGGTCCGGTGGTTGCACCGGCCCGTGCCAATCAAAATGCACCAGGCCAAACCGCCTGCCGGGGGTGGCGGGGTCGAAATCCGGGATCACCTGCGTACCGTCCTCTGACACCGTCCCCGTCCCATAAGTGACCATCGTGCCCTGGGTCGGGTCGAGCGTGGACAGCGTCACCTGGATCCCCGGCGCGGTGTTGAGCAGGTTGGGGAAGGACACCGCGACCGGCTGGCTGGCGGTGGCATTGGCGGGCTGGAACGCGACGATGAAGGCCCCCAAAGTCTCAGTGTTGGGGGGCATTTCCTCGGGCAGGCGGTCCACGGCCACCTGAATCGCGGTCAGCGGGAAGGGATTCGGTTGCGTCCCATCCACCAGCGTGAAGATGGTCCCCGCGTAGACCGTCACCGAGAGATTAGGGATGGTCTGAAAGGTAAACGTCTGATCCACGGGATGGTTCTGCTGCACCTGCACCGTTTCGGCATTGTCAATCCGGGGCAAGTGGACCAGCACCGGTGAGACCGTCGCCTGATCGGCCACGATGGTGTAAATGAGATCGACGCCGGCAAACTGGCCTGGTGGCGACGTGGCCGTCGTGCCGTCGTAGCGGATCAGTTGGTCCCCCACACATGAGCTGGGGAGGTTCGTCAAGGCGAAGTTGCCGGCGGCGTCCGACACGGTTTGCCCGGCGCAACCCGTAAGATTGCCTTCCCCATCGAGTCCCAGCAGAGTCACCGTGACGCCGGCCAAGGGGGGCTGCAGCGGATCCGCCACCACCGTGCGGCCCAGGAACGCCGTCGTCACCGGCTGCACCGTCAGGGTGGCCGTCGCGGTCTCCGTGAGGGCGAGGCCTTCGACGGTCGCTGAGGCGGACACCGAGAGGGTGGAGGGCCCGAGCGCCTGGCCGCTGGAGGCCGTGACCGTGAGCACCGCCGTCTGCCCGGCGGTGATCTGCTGCGGCTGGAAGGTGGCGGTCATCCCGGTTGGCAGGCCAGAGACCTCCAGTGTTGCCAATTGGGTGAAGCCGCTCGTGCTCGCCAGGTTCACGGCGTAGCTGACTGACTGCCCTTGGAGTACGTCGGCTGAGCTGGGCTCGACTGTGAGGCTGTAGTTGCGTGAGGCCACAATGGTCAGGGGTTGACTCGTCGTGAGAGCCTCGCCATCGACGGTGACGGTCACAAGGCCGGTTCCGGCCCCAGTGGGCACGGTGAAGACAATGGTCGTGGCATCCGCACTGGCGACCACCGCCCCGATCGTCCCGCCACCCTGTCGGGCCAGTGTGACCTGGGCCACTCCGCCTGAGGGCGACACGAGGCCACTCCCCTTGATGGTGACTTGCTCACCATTCGAGGCGGTCTTCGGATCGAAATCGCTGATCGTCGGGCCGAGGATCACTTCGAAATTGGTCGAACTCGTGTCCGTCCCACCAGCCGTCGTGACGGTGATCCGCCCGGTGGTCGCGCGGGCGGGGACCGTCGCGGTGATCGAGGTCTCATTGTTGACAGTGAACATGGTCGCAGCGACACCGTTGAACGTCACGGAGGAGACTTCGAGGAAATTCTTTCCGCTGATGGTGACATCGTCCCCAGGGGACCCCTGCGGGGGGGCAAAGCTGGCGAGCTCCGGCGGTGGCGTGATGGTGGTGAACGCACTGCTCACCGGGGCCAGCGGATTACCCGCGCGATCGGTGAGGCCCTGCACCGTCAGCGTGTAGGTGGCGCCGGCGTCAAGCGCGCTCGCCGGCACAAAGAAGGCCAGCAACCCCTCCTCCCCGGGACTCACCGTCCCAGCGATGACGCTGCCAGCCGAGTCAGTCAGGGTCAGGCTGTCGGCGGTCAGCGTCGTGACGTCGATCGGCTCGGAAAACCTGACGGAGGTGAAGGACTCTTCTGGGACCCCGGTTGCGTCTGGCGTCGGACGCTGGGCCATGACCGTGGGCGGGGTGGCATCCGCCGTCGGCTGGTCATAGAGCTCGGTATGGGCCTGGGGCTTCTTGCCCTTCCGACCGCCTGCGAGCAGGATCTCCCCGGTATGGAGGACCGTCGCGGTATGATTGCGGCGCGCACGCCGCAGGCGCGGGCGCTGCTTGCTGAAGATCTGGCTCGCGGAATCAAACATCTCGACGGTGTGGAGCGCCCCCTCCCCCTTCGCGCCTCCGGCGATGAGCACACGGCCGTCATTGAGCAAGCTGGCGGTGTGCTGCGCCCGGCCCTTCCGCAGCCTCGCCGCCAGCAGCGTGCTCATGCCGGTCGCGGGATTCACAAGCTCTGCGGATTTCAGGGCCTTCCCGTGCTCATTGTATCCGCCGACCACCAACACCTGACCGCTCGGTAACAGCGTGGCGGTGTGCTGGTGCCGGGGTACGACCAGGGCGTGGGGCAGGAGGGTAAAGACGCCGGTCCGCGGATCGTACAGCAGCCCTGGCTCGGCAGTGGGCGCAAACTGCTCGCCCTCGGCCAGCACCAGCGTGGACGCATCCACCCCGCCAAGGAGCAGAACCCGGCCGTCCAGCAGCAGCGTCGCCGTGTGCCCGCTGCGCGGAATCTCCAGCGTGGCGGGTAGCGCGCTGAAGCTGGCGGACGGCTGAAGCCGCTCGGCACCAATGAGCACGCCGTCGGGATCCTGTCCCGACACCAGCAGCACGTCCTTTGTGGGAAGCAGGGTCGCGGTGTGCTCCACGCGGGGAGTGGTCAGCTCCTCGCCCAAGGGCGTGCTCTGGAGAATCCTGGGGTCCCACTGTTCGGCGCTGGTCAGGACCGCTGTTTTCTTCTTCTTCCCCTGGCCCCCGGTCAGCAGTACCGTGCCATCGGCTAGCAGGGTGGCCGTATGCCCCGCGCGGGCTTGCACCAGGTTCCCCAGGGGCACGCGGCCGACCAGCATCACCAGCAGGCGGCTGTCGAGAGGCCCGAGGAGCTCCACCTGGAGCGTATGCGTGCCAGATGCGAGGGAGAGCACTTTGGCCACGAACCGCCGGTTTGGGGTAAAGTCCTCTGGCGTGACGACTTCCACCCCATCAATCCACACACGCGCGACGGCCTCGCCCTTCGAGTGCCCGCCCTTCTTGCTCTGCCCTTTCCCCTTCTGTTGGTCTGTGGGATCGTCCTCCTCGTCAGGATGTGCCGGACGCACGCGGCATCGCGGCGGGCGCGGCTCCTTCGCCTTCGGGTCGACGCTGAGCAGGCACAGCGTGACGGGGGTGGGGCCCGCTCCGGGGAGAGTGAAGGGGCGCGCGATGAGGTCGGGAGCCTCACTGTCCTGAACAAACAGTTCGGGTCCGAAGAACACGCGGTCTTGAGACGCGGCCCAGCCGGGCACAGCCGCGCCGAGCAGGAGCAGCGTCACGGCGAGCAGCGTGCTCGCCCATGTGGTGGCTGGTCGTCTCACCCCCCTCCTGCCTGCTGGCCCATGAAGGGCCGGAGCGCCACGATAGACAGGGGAAAAATACCTGGCAATGTCTGATGACGCTCGAAGGCCTCGTGATTTGGGTGCGTCCCGTGTCACTTGGCTCGTACCGTGTGTGATCATGGCGCTCTGTCATGACGGTTTTGTTGGGGCG
>JAZFYL010000307.1:0-2135 GCA_036443495.1 Gemmatimonadales bacterium
AGACGTGAGAAAGCCGGTGGTCGGGATCGAACCGACGGCCACCTCATTACGAGTGAGGTGCTCTACCACTGAGCTACACCGGCGGCGCAGATCGTTCCCATGCCCTGGCGCGGATTCGAACCGCGACGCCTTTCGGCACTACCCCCTCAAGATAGCGTGTCTACCGATTTCACCACCAGGGCGACAAGCTGAGAAAGCTACTCCGCCAAAATGACCCGGTCAACCCTGAAGGATCCCGCGATAACATTTGACGGTGCAACGAGTTATGCCCGTTTTCCCGGGGCGGCCGTACCGCCACTACCATCGCCGCCTATAAAGCCACGAAGAACCGCCGGACACCCGGGGAAAGCCCCCGAATGCCCGGCGGAGAGAGGATGGAAGGCTCGAAACGTTCAACCTTGGAACAGCAGGGCCAGACCGAAGTTCACCACTCGGGCACGGTAGCCAGGAGCATCACGATTCTGATAGGTGTGAAAGACCCAGTCGATCTCGGGCACGAGGAACATGTACTTACCCATCCGAAGCTCCGCGCCGACACCCAAGCTCGTCGCGAATCCGATGTCTGCCGTACTGAACCCGTCCGAAGTATCGAGCCCGCTTCGTCCGATGCCAGCCCCTCCCTTGAGGAACAGCCCGGCCGAAGTGAAGGGATACCACTGACCGATGAGCATCGCACTGGTCATCGACTCGACCTGATCGCCGGCGGCATCGATCCAGGCCTGGCCCTCGACTCCGACTCGCAGGTGTGGGTTGACCGTGCCGCCGAGCCGCAGGGTTGCCGTAGGTTGATACAGCACGGGTCCGTAGCCCGGGTCGTCGTCGAACCGGAACGACTGGGCGCCCATGCCGAGCCCCAATAGCCCCCAGAAGCCGGACCGAACCTCTCGGCTGCTGCTGCTGGATTCACGGATCCCGCGGCGGCGCTGCGCCTCGGCGACCGAATGGGGTATGACGGCAAGAAAACCTAGAAGAAAGCACAAGTGAGCCAACGATGGAGAGATAGGCCAACGACGGTATTGCATGGTTGGGGCTCCGCAGGGGATGTTACCGCCACGAAAGGCAAAGGTCGGACCAACTCGGCACGGTGTAGCTATCTTGTTGTATGAGATGCGGTTAGCTTGAAGGAGACACTCCAGAGGGCCCACCCGGCCGGCCACGAGGTGTCCTCATCGAAAGACAACCCATGTCCAGACTTCAGACCATCACTTTCGGGATCATGATCCTGGTTGTCACCGCCGGTTGTATTGGCTTGGGCCGGTGGCAGCTGCGGCGCCTCGCCGACCGGCGAGCAGCCAATCATGCAACCGCCGAGGTCCGAGGGATGCCGACGGTCGTCCTCAACGAGGATCTACCCGCCCAACTCGAGCAGCGACGAGTCATCGCCGCCGGCCGCTACGACCACGACCGGACCATCATCCTGCGAGGCCGCCCCTACTTGGGGAGCCCGGGCGTTCGCGTGGTGACGCCTCTCCGGCTGGCCGAACACGACACGGCCATCCTGGTCGACCGCGGCTTCGTCCCCTCCGCGGACGCGGTGGGTGTCGATCGGTCAGCGTTGGCCTCCCCGGATACCGCCACGGTAACCGGCCCGGCCTGGCCGATTCGCCGGGAACCGGGTGCCGCGAAGCCGGTAGCCCGTGATGGGGCCACAACCTGGCGCCTGCTCGAGCAAACCGCGGTGGAAGATTTCCTGCCCTATCCAGTGATGCCGGTGGTAGTCCTCTTGGCTCCGGGGCCAGCCCCCACTGGCTATCCCAGAGCACTGGAGCCGCCACCACTGGATGACGGCCCGCATTTGAGCTATGCAATCCAGTGGTTTGCCTTCGCGACGATAGGGTTGGTCGGCGGCGGCATCCTCCTGCACCGCCGGGGCAATCTGGGCCAGCACTCCAACATTACTTGACATGTCAACTAATGACCTGTAAATAGTAGCCATGGCCTCACACTCTCCACCCTCGATCCGCGAGATCATTCTCCAGACCAAGCCGTTCCAGTCTCGGTCGCAGGAAGCCGTCGTCGGCATTTACCTGGCCGCCGACCGGCTGCGCCGTCATTTCCAGTGCGCCGTGAAAGCCGGTGGTATCACCTTGCAGCAGTACAACGTGCTCCGGATCCTTCGGGGCGCTGGGGCTGAC
>JAZFYL010000308.1:0-11656 GCA_036443495.1 Gemmatimonadales bacterium
GTGACCACGACACGTTGGAACCAGTGAGCTACTACCTCAAGGTGCCGCCGGCCCAGCAGGAGCGCGATTTCCTCATCCTCGATCCCATGCTGGCGACCGGAGGCTCGGCCTCGGCGGCCGTCACCCAGCTGATCGACCAGGGAGCTACCCGCGTGCGCTTGCTGTCTATTGTCGCCGCGCCGGCCGGGGTGCAGCGCATGCTCCATGACCATCCGAACGTACCGGTCTACGTGGCGGGCATGGATCGGGAGCTCAACGACCAGGGATACATTCTTCCTGGGCTGGGGATGCCGGGGATCGACTGTTTGGGACACGTTGAAGGACCAAGCCGGAAAACAGAAATCAGCAAACAGCGAGCGGCGTTCATGATAGCTTGGAACACTTGGCCACAGAAGCCGTTTTCCATTTTCCGTTTTCTGATTTCTATGACCGCATGACCGCTACCCCGCGAATAACGTTTTGGGGTGCCGCCGGCCAAGTCACCGGGTCGATGCACGTGCTGGAGGCCGCCGGCGCGCGGATCTGTCTCGACGCCGGTCTGTTCCAGGGGCGTCGTAAGGAAACCCACCAGCAGAACGCGACCTTGCCGATCGACCCCCGGCGGGTCGACTCGGTGATTCTGAGCCATGCCCACATCGACCACTCGGGCCGCCTGCCGCTCCTGGTGCAACACGGCTTCCATGGGCCCATCTACGCCACCCCGTCCACACGCGACTTGTGCGCCGTACTGTTGCCGGATTCGGCCCACATCCAGGAGAAGGACGCCGCCTATCTGGCCCGCCGAGGCAAGCCGGGGCCGGAGAGTGAGCCGCTGTATACCATGGCGGACGCGGTGGCGGTGCAGGAACTCATCATCGGCGTGCCCTACCGGCGCCCCCTCCACGCCCGCAAGAACCTGGTGTTCGAGTTCGTCGAAGCGGGACACATTCTGGGATCGGCGAGCGTCGACATCCGTATCTCCGAACCGACCACACACCGACTGGTTTTCTCGGGCGACATCGGCCGCAGCAACCTGCCGATCATCCGGGATCCGGATCCACCAACCGGTCCGGTCAACACGCTCATCATCGAGTCGACCTACGGCGATCGGACCCACGAATCGGTCGAGGATGCCGAGCTGCACTTGGCCGAACTGGTCGTGCGGGTTGCGGCGCGTGGGGGAAAGATCCTCATCCCGGCCTTTGCGGTAGGTCGAACCCAGGAACTGGTGTACAGCCTCCATGCGCTGTGGCGACAGCAGAAAATCCCCGAAATCCCCATCTACATCGATAGCCCCATGGCGGTGAACGCCACCGAGGTCTTCCGCCTCCATCCCGACGTCTTCGACCGGCATGAATGGCTGGTCGACGAAACGACCCAGTTGTTCGATTTTCCTCTGGTCCAGTATGTCAGGCGTGTCGAGGAGTCGAAGCGCCTCAACGGGCTTCGCGAGCCGGCCGTGATCATCGCGGCGTCGGGTATGTGCGAGTCGGGCCGCATCCTCCATCACCTCAAAAACCACATCGGCGACCACCGCAACCTGGTGCTGTTCGTCGGATACCAGGCGAGCCACACCCTCGGACGCCGCATCCGTGATGGTGCCCCAACCGTCCGCATCTTCGGTCAGGACGTCGAGCGGCAGGCCGAGGTAGTCACCCTCGAAGGCTATTCGGCCCACGCCGACCGAAACGAACTGCGCGACTGGGTGCGCCGCCTGGGTGGACCCATCAACCGGGCGTTCGTCGTACACGGGGAGCCCGCAGCCTCGGAAGCCATGGCCACCCTGCTGCGCCACGAGGGGGTGGGTGAGGTGGTGGTGCCGAAGCACGGCGAGAGCTTTGAGCTGTAGAGCGAGGGGTGACAGGTAGCGGGAAGTTCTCTCGCCTGTCACCTCTCACCTCTCACCCCATTACCTTCCCCCGATGGTAGCTCTGCGCCGCCTCTTCACCTTCGCGGTCGCGATCCTTCTGGCGGGTCTGATCGCGTACGCCATCTCCTTCGTTTTCGTGCTGCGCATCGGGGCCCGTGACGAACGGCACCCGGCGGACGCCATCGTGGTGTTGGGCGCGGCACAATACGACGGCCGCCCCTCACCGGTCCTGGAAGCCCGTCTCGATCACGCTCTCATCCTGTATGAAGCCCGGTTGGCCCCGGTCGTGGTGCTGACCGGAGGCATCGGCCCGGGCGACACCACCAGCGAGGCGATGGTGAGCAAGCGCTACCTCGAGGAGCGGAACGTTCCCACCGAGGCGCTCGTGGTTCGAGCCGAAGGCAGGTCGACCGTCACATCAATGGAAGCCGTCGCCCGCTGGCTCGAGGATCAGGGCCTGGAAAGCGTCATCCTGGTGAGCGACCCGTTCCACATGGGACGCCTGCAACTGGAAGCCCGGCGCCTCGAGATGACAGCCTATGTCTCACCCACTCGCACCAGCCCGATTTCCGGATCCATCAGGGGAGAACTTGGTTTCGTCGCCGAGGAGGCCTTGAAGGTTCCTGTGGCGTGGGCCAGGAGTTGGTAGTGTGCGGAGTGCGGAGTGCGGTGTGCTTTCCAGAAAACCTCAGGGTTCGTGCCGGGACCCTCACCCTCCCTCACAGCATGCGCGATAACGATGACCCTGATCTCCTCTGAACGCCGGTACACTGGTCGCGTCTTCAACGTCGACGTCGATACCGTCGAGTTCCCCGACGGCTCCACCGGGCAACTCGAGATGATCCGTCACCCCGGCGCGGCCGCGATACTACCATTGGTCGATCCGCTCTCCGATCCCGATCCACGCGTCGCCTTGATCCACCAGTTCCGTCACGCGGCCGACGGCTACGTCTGGGAGATTCCGGCGGGTCGTCTCGAGCCGGGTGAACTTCCCGAAGACTGCGCCCGCCGGGAGATGATGGAGGAAACAGGGTTCACCACCGGGCGCGTCGACCACCTGGCCTCGGTCTACACCACGCCCGGGTTCACCGATGAGATCATCCACCTGTTTACCGGGGAGGTGACCGGGCAGGGTGAACACCGACGGGAACCCGACGAGTTTCTCGATGTCGAGATCATGCCCTGGTTCGAGGTCGGCCGCATGGTCGCACGGGGGGACATAATCGACGGAAAAACGCTCTGCTGTCTCTTCTACGTACAGCAGTTCAGGAGGGCGTAGGGGATCCAGAAGCCAGATGCCAGATGCCAGGCGACCTACCCTCTGGTACCTGGCTTCTGGCTTCCGAAAGCGGCTTCTGATCCCCGCCTAGAAGGGCTAGAATTACCATATGCCTCAGCACTCCCTCTCGAACTTTTACGGCAGTCTAAAGCGGAACGGCCCCGAGACGGCCTACTATCTGTATGGCACCGAAGATATCCTCAAGGAAGAAGCCCTCGGCAAACTGCTGGAGGGCCTCCTCGACCCGGGTCTGCGCGACTTCAACCTCGACCGGATTCAGGCCAGCCAGGTAGAGCCCGAGACCCTGGCCGACCTGTGCAACACCCTGCCGATGATGGCGGACCGGCGGGTGGTGATCATCACCGGGATCGAGGCCTGGAAACGGAAGACCCGGGCCAAGACGGCCGCGGTTGCCTATCTGTCTAACCCGGCGCCCGAAACGGTGCTCATCATGGTACAGAGTGCCGGGGAGGAGAAGGTCGACAAGGATTTGAGCGGGGCTGCCTATACCGTCGACTGCCACCAGCTGACGCCCGAGAAGACCCTCGATTGGCTCAACCGGGAAGGCAAACTACAGGGGGTGGCCTTCGCCCCGGGTGCGGCCGACCACTTGATCGCGGTCGTCGGCGGAGACCTGGGCGCCATGCGGTCGGAAGTGGCCAAATTGGCAGGGCTTTCTCCGGACGGACCGGCCACGGTGGAGTTGATCGGCAGCCTGGTGGGCATCCGCCACGGCGAGACCGTATGGGATTGGCGTGACGCCGTTCTCGGCGGCAACCCCAGCCAGTCGTTGGCAATGATCGAGCCGATCTTGAACCAGTCGGGCATGACCGCCGTGCGCATGCTGACGACCCTCGGGGCATCGCTGGTGGGCCTGGGGGTAGCCCGGAGTCACTATGACGGCGGCAAGCGCGGGCGGGCGTTGGAGTCGGCGGTGCACGACTCCTTGCGGGCGGCCCGGCTTTTCTGGCTCCGTATTCCCAACTGGAGGGTGGAGGCCACCAAGTGGGCTTCTTGGGCGCCTGATTGGCCGGAGCCCCGCATTCGGGCCGCGATCGACGCGGCCCGCATGGCTGACGAGCGCCTCAAGAATACCAAGTTTTCCAAGGACCTCGGGGTGCTCACCGATTTGGTGATGCGGCTCGCCACAGGTCTGGAGGTCACCGCATGAAGACGACCAGGCTCCTTTCCCTCGTCCTGCTCATGGTGGCGCCGGTGGTGGCACCGGCGGCCTCGGCGTGGGGTCAGGAACAAGACCCTCGTTTGCAGGCGGCGCTGAGCCAGGCCCAGGAAGGCAACTCCGACTCGGCCCGCACGGTCGTCCAGAACATCCTCGCCTCGACACCGGCCAACGACCCGCTCTATCCTGAGGCGCTCTATGCCGCCGGCATCATCGCGGAGACGGCCCAGGCTGCCCAGCGCTATTTTCGACGAGTCGCGGTCGAGTACAGCTGGTCGCCTTGGGCCGATGATGCCCTGCTGCGTATGGCGCAGCTACGCTACGCCTCGCACGACGCCCTCGGAACCGTACGGGCCGCCGAGCGACTGCAGGCCGACTACCCCATGAGCGACGCCCTTCACACCGCGGCCTACTGGGCCGCCCGGGCATCGATCGACCTCAACGACGACGCGGCCGCTTGCCGCTGGATTGCCGTCGGACTGGCCAAGGCCGGGGACGACGTCGAGACCTCCAACCAGCTGATGTATCTCCGGGGCCGGTGTGACGGTGGGGTGGCGGCGGGAGCAAGGGAGACGATGGAACCGCCGCCGCCGACCGGCCCTGTTTATCGAGTGCAGGTCGCGGCGGTCAGCACTCAGGCCGCCGCCAATACACTCACCGCCGACCTCCGCAATGCGGGCTTCACGGTGTTGATCGAGCGGGAGGCGGGACTCTACAAGATCCGAGCGGGGGAATACCGTGACCGCGCCACGGCCGACGAGGCGGTACGCACCATCCGTTCCCGGTTCGGTGGCCAGCCGTTCGTCGTGGTCGAAGAGTGACCCGCGTGACCGAGAAGACCAGCACGCCGCTCCTCCAGCAATACCGCGACATCAAGTCGCGCCATCAGGACGCCATCCTGTTCTTCAGGATGGGCGACTTCTACGAGATGTTCTTCGAGGACGCCGAGTTGGGCGCCAAGACCCTGGACATCACCCTCACTTCCAGAGGCGATGGTGTGCCTTTGGCCGGGGTACCGGTTAAGGCCGCCGCCGACTATTTGCGCCGTTTAGTTGGGGCCGGTCACCGCGTCGCGATCTGCGAGCAGGTCGAGGATCCCAAGAAGGCCAAGGGTATCGTCAAACGGGAGGTGGTCGAGACGGTTACCCCGGGCGCCATGTTGGAGGACGGCTGGCTCCCTGGGGGGCGCAACAATTTCCTGATGGCCGCTTCGCCTTACGGCGAGTCCGTCGGCATCGCCGCCATCGACTTGAGCACGGGTGAGTTCCAGCTCGAAGTGATGCGTGCCGACGCCTGGGAGGAATCCCTGAGTCGGTTGCACCCGTCGGAATTGGTCGTGCCGTGTGGCTTCGAGAGAACCACCGACCCCGGCGTCCTGCAAACCGAACGCGATGCATGGGAGTTCGACCCCGATCTGGCTCAGGAGGAGTTGGCCCGGCGGTTCGAAATTTCCTCGCTGAGCGGATTGGGATTGGAGGCATCGGACGCGCCGGCCGTGGGGGCAGCCGGCGCCCTGCTCCGCTACGTCGCCGAACTGCAGCCGGCTGGACTCCCCCACCTCAACCGTCCAGTGGTCAGACGCAGCACCGACCATCTCTGGTTGGACGAAATGACGCGCCGCAATCTGGAATTGGTCGAACCGCTCCGGTCCGGCGCCAAGGGCGTGACGCTCCTCGAGATCATCGACCGGACGGTGACGCCGATGGGCGCGCGTCTCTTGCGCTCGTGGCTGTTGTCACCGCTCAGAACCCCGGAAGCCATCGCCGAACGGCTCGACGCCGTCGAAGTCCTGGTGAACGACACCTTGGGACGCGACCGCGTCCGGGAAGCGCTCGATGGCGTCCGGGACATGGAACGGTTGGCCGGACGGGCAGCGGCGGCGCGGGCCAATCCTCGCGAGATGGCGGCTCTGCGAGACTCCTTCGCCCGCTTGCCGGACGTCCTGGAAAGTCTGAGCGGTTTGTCCGACGCCGGGCGGTCGATCGCCCTCGCCGGAGTGGAGGCGGACCTCGATCCGATGACCGATCTGAGTCAGCGGCTCACCGGAGCCTTGGCCGAACGGCCGCCCGTTAACCTGGCCGACGGAAACGTGATTCGGACCGGCTTCGATACCGAACTCGACGAAATGCGCGACCTCCGAGACGGCGGCAAGCGGTACATCGCGTCGTTACAGGGGCGGGAACGGGAACGAACCGGTGTCCCCACTCTGAAAGTGGGATACAACAAGGTCTTCGGCTACTACCTCGAAATCACCAAGGTGCACGGTGACAAGGTTCCGCACGACTATGAGCGACGTCAGACGCTCGCCAATGCCGAGCGCTATGTCACCCCGGAGCTGAAAGAATACGAAGCCAAGGTGCTCGGCGCAGAGGATCGGATTGCCACGCGAGAAGCGGAACTCTTCCACGCGCTCCGGGGAGAGGTAGGGGCGGCGATCGACCGCATCCAGCGAACCGCACGGGCGCTGGCCCGGCTGGATGTTTGGGCCGGCCTGGCCGACCGTGCCGTGTCGGGCCAGTATGTTCGCCCCACCGTCAGCGACGACTTCCAATTGATGCTCAAGGCGTGTCGTCATCCGGTCATCGAACAGATGATGCCGCGCGAGGCGTTCATCCCGAATGACATGCACTTCGACGAATCGGAGCGCCTACTGTTGGTCACCGGACCGAACATGGCGGGCAAGTCGACCATCCTGCGGCAGATCGGGCTGTGTGTCTTGCTGGCCCAGATGGGATCGTTCGTACCGGCTGCGGTCGCACACATTGGTGTCGTCGACCGGTTGTTCACCCGGGTGGGAGCCTCGGACAATCTGGCCCGGGGGCAGTCGACCTTCATGGTGGAGATGAGCGAGACGAGCGCCATTCTCCACAACGCCACCGACCGGAGCCTGGTCTTGCTGGACGAGATCGGTCGCGGCACCTCGACCTACGACGGTGTGGCGATCGCCTGGGCCGTGAGTGAACACCTCCATGATGTGGTTGGCTGCAAGACCATGTTCGCCACTCACTATCACGAGTTGATGCAACTGCCGGAGAGCTTGCAACACGCCCGCAACTACAACGTCGCCGTCAAGGAAGCGGACGGGGCGGTGGTTTTCCTTCACCGGCTGGAACCCGGTGGTACCGACCGGTCGTATGGGGTACACGTTGCCGACTTGGCGGGGCTGCCCAACAGTGTGGTGCGCCGGGCGCGCGAGGTGCTCGGGACCCTGGAGGGCGACCACCGTGTCGCCGCCGGGCCGCCGCCGCCGGTACCCAACCCCGGGCAATACGGCCTCTCCCTGGGCCGCGCCCCGCACCCGATGCTGGACGAAATCCGCGATCTCGACCTGAATACATTGACACCGCTCGAAGCGCTGAACCGGTTGGCCGATCTCAAGCAAAGAGCCAAGGACGATCAATGAACCACGCGCGCGTTGCTATCGCCGCCCTCGCTGCTATCGCCTTCGCCGCCTGCAGTCAACCGGACGATGGGGTGGTCAGCATGCAACCCGATCAACCAGGCGACCGAAAGGACTTGCCCCCGGTCGCCTTGAACGCCGAATCGCCCATTGAGTATCCCCGCCAGTTGTTCGATCAGGGCATCGAGGGCAGCGTCCTGTTGCGGCTCTATGTCGATTCGACGGGCGTCATGGTCCCCGACTCGAGCATGGTGCTTGAAACGAGCGGCTATCCGGCGCTGGACTCCGCTGCGTTGGCCGGTGCCACGGATCTCAAGTACTCCCCGGCCTTGCGGGACGGCAAACCCGTCGCGGCGACTTTTCTGCAACCGGTGGAATTCAGATCCCCCGGAAGGATCGAACCATGAGCGTACCTTCTCACACCGAGCCGTACGACTCGGTCCTCGGCACCATCGGCTGGACCCCCCTGATTAGGCTCGCCCGGGTCGGGGCCGGCATCAGAACCCCGGTCTATGGCAAGGCGGAATTCGCCAACCCGGGCGGGTCGGTCAAGGATCGCATCGGGCTGGCCATCATCGAAGCAGCCGAACAGGACGGCAGCCTGGCGCCCGGCGGCACAGTGGTCGAAGGCACCTCCGGCAATACCGGTGTGGGCTTGGCGATTGCCGCCGCGCTCAAGGGATATCACTGCATCTTCACCATGCCCGACAAGATGTCGCAAGAGAAAGTGCGCCTGCTCCGAGCGTATGGCGCCGAGGTGGTCATCACCCCGACCGCGGTACCGCCCGATCATCCCGAGAACTACGTGATGAAGGCCAAGCAGATCGTCAAGGAGACCCCCGGCGCCGTTCTGGCCAACCAATTCTTCAACGATGTCAATCCCGAAGCCCATTACCAAACGACCGGACCCGAGATCTGGCGGCAAACCAGTGGCAAGGTCACCCACTTCGTCGCAGCCGCGGGAACGGGCGGGACGGTGAGCGGCGTCGGCAAGTATCTCAAGGAACAGCGCGCCGACATTCGGATCATTGCGTGCGACCCGGTCGGCTCACTGTACACCGAGTTTGCCCGGACCGGCGAGATGGGTGAAGGCGAACCATACAAGGTAGAGGGTGTGGGTGGGGACAAGATTCCCACCACGGTTTGGTTCGACTATATCGACGAGTTTCGCCAACTATCCGATCGCGATTCCTTCATCATGGCCCGACGGATCGCCGGCGAAGAAGGCATGCTGGTCGGCGGGTCGACCGGAATGAACGTCCACGTGGCGCTAGACATCGCCAAGAAACTCGACGACCCCGAGGCCTGCGTCGTGACGGTGCTGACTGATACCGGCGAACGGTATCTGAGCAAGCAATTCAACGACGACTGGATGCGTGAGAACCAATATCTCGACATCCCGCGGGTCACGGTGGCGCAGTTGTTGGAGCGCCGATCGGAAGACGCGCCCCCCCTGGTGAGCGTCGCGCCAGCGGCCGCGGTTCGTCAGGCGCTCAACCTGATGAAAACGTGGGAAGTCAGCCAGCTGCCGGTCGTCGAAGACGGCCGCTGCATCGGCAGCCTGGTAGAGGGAAGCCTGATGATCCAATCGCTCGAGGAACCTACCCTGCTCGACCGGCCCGTTCGGGATGTCATGGACGACCCGCTGCCAGTGGTGGATTACAATTATCCGTCGGACCGGCTCGCCCCGATGCTCACTCGTGAGAGCCCCGCTGCGCTGGTGGAGCGGGACGGCGATCTCATAGGAATCGTGAGCCGGTACGACCTGCTGCAGCAACTGATCGGCGGGCGCTGACGTGAGGATTACCGTCCTGACCGGTGGCACCTCCACCGAGCGGGACGTGGCCATCGCTTCCGCCGGGCAGGTGGTAAGGGCACTGCGCCAGCGCGATCACCTGGTCAACGTGGTGGATATCGCGCAGGGCTATGTGACCGAGGCCGAGGAAGCAGCCTTGTTCCCCGATGCCGTCGGGAGCGAACCCCCAGCTACCGAACCCCTCCGGGCCCAGGAGCGCAACCTCCTGGTGTCGGGCCTGGCCCACATACCGGTCGTCCGGGATGCCGACGTTATCTTTCTGGCGTTGCACGGCGGCTGGGGAGAGGACGGAACGCTGCAGGCGCTGCTCGATGTCATCGGAACCCCCTACACCGGAAGCGGACCCCTGGCCAGCGCTGTCGCGATGGACAAGGATCTCTCCAAGCGTCTGTTCCGGCTGGCCGGCATCAGCACGGCGGATTGGCTCATGGCACCGTGCACGATCGACGAAGTGGACTGCCAACTTGGGTGGCCGGTCATCGTCAAACCGTCGAAACAAGGCTCAACTGTGGGGCTCACCATGGTAGACCTGGCCGCCGATTTGGCAGCCGCCATGGATCACGCCGCCGGCTTCGATGATGAGGTGATGGTGGAGGCGTTCGTGCCCGGCAGGGAGATCACGGTGGGCGTGTTGAACGACGAGGCACTGTCCGTGGGGGAGATCAAACCGAGTCACGCGCTATTCGATTACGAGTGCAAGTATACGCCCGGGATGTCGGAGGAGATCTTCCCGGCGGACGTCTCCGACGACATCGCCCGCGAGACACAGCGGCTGGCCTTGGCGGCCCACACGGCTCTGAAACTAGGGGGCTACTCACGCGTTGATTTTCGCTTGACACCCGGCGATGAGATCGTCTGTTTAGAGGTGAATACCCTGCCGGGCCTGACCGCGACCAGCCTCCTACCCCAGTCGGCCGGAGCTTCCGGCATCGACTTTGCGGACCTCTGTGAGAGGATCTGCCGCTTGGCGGTCAATCCGCGGAGCCAGAAACTTTTGTGACGCTGGCCGCGTTGTAAGTCTTTGGAGGATCATCACATGAGTCGGCTGCCCTATCCCCGCGTGACCCCCTGGGTCTGGCGATTGATCATCGCCAATGCGGTCGTGCTGCTGTTGCTCATGACCCTCACCCCGGCCCTCATCGACTTCCTGGCCTTTAGTCCAGAGCGCCCTTTGTCGGCGCCCTGGACCTATGTCACCTACATGTTCGTCCATGCAGGGCTGTGGCACCTGGCGATGAACATGCTGCTGCTTTTCTGGTGGGGCACGCGCCTGGAAGACCGCATGGGTGGGCGGGTGTTCGTTCTCTTTTATCTGTATTGCGGCTTGGGCGGCCCCCTGCTGTCCGTCCTGGTCGCCGGCCTGGGAGTGTCCGTCGCGCCATTTGTCGGCGCCTCAGCGGCCATCATGGGTGTTGGCGTGGCATATACCATGTACTGGCCCGATGCCGAGATGGTGGTCTTCCCACTCCCCTTCCCAATCAAGACGCGCTATATCATCGTGGCGTTCATCGCATTGGACCTCCTGGCGGCGGTTTCGGGAACCAGTTCCCTGGTGGCGCACTGGGCACATCTGGGGGGAGCGCTCGTCGGCTACCTCTATATGCGCTTCCAGAGTTATTCCCGTCCGATACCCGTGCCACCGTCCTTCAAGCGGGAGCGGGTGCTGGTGAGCCGCCCCAAGCCCAGTGAAGTCGTCAACGTGGAGTCGGTGCCTGTGTCACAGCCTCGCCGGCGGACTGTTGAGAAAGACCCCACCACGGTCGAGATCGATCGCGTGCTGGACAAGATCAGCGCCAAAGGGATGGAAAGCCTTACCACCGAAGAGCGGCACTTCTTGAACGAGGTGTCGGAGAAAAAGAAAAGGAACGACTAGCACCTTCTCTCGACCCCGCTGTTTTCTGGTTTCTCCTTTCTGCATTGACTATTGACCCGGCACCCCGACTTTTCTTATTGTGTCGCGTGCTGATCAACCTCGTTCCAGAGTTCCTTGCCGTCCTCCAGGCCAGCGATCGACTCGCTGCCTACCATCGCTACCTCGAAGCGCACGGACCGGTCCTCACCGCCTACTGGCAGAACTACGTGCTGGATCTCGACAGCCCGCAGGCGGAAGGCATCATCGAGCGCGCCCTTTC
>JAZFYL010000309.1:0-5833 GCA_036443495.1 Gemmatimonadales bacterium
TTGAACCACGCCTTGAAGTTCGAACCCTGACGGAAGGTCCGGAACCCTTTCAGGGCGCGGAGCGCCGCGTCCTGCCGCAGATCCTCCGCGTCGGCCAGGTTTCCGGTGAGGCGCGACGCCCAACGCAACGCGCCGGACCAGACAGACTCCAACAAATGCTGGAATGTCGGAGTCTCCATTGTCAGGGTGGTGGTGGGCGCCGTCACTGGAGCACTCCATCAGTCTGGAGCGTTGGGAGATACATCATTGGCTCACCGTAGCGGTCCCGGTCGGGAGCGCAGCCAGTGGCATGATGATCCGTGCCGTCGTCGGCCCCCCGTCACCGAAGGGATCGCCGAAGGGCTTCAGTTGGAAGGGCATGGCCGAGAGCGTGGGTTCACCCACGTCGAACGCCGGCTCGATGGATATCACGTGCATCCATTCACTGTCGCCGATGACGGCATCGTCCCCGTTGAAATCGAACGGGATGACCAGGGCGCCGGGTACGTTGGCGCCATTGGGCATGACGAAGTCGCTGCCAGGGAATGGCGGACCGGCGGTGAGGTCGCCGGGGGCACCGGAGAAGGGGCCGGCTGCGTCACTGTCGCGTCCCGAGAGTGTGCCGTCGCTCTGGGGGGTGAACTTGCCATAGGAGATGGCCGTCTGGTTGGCCGTTCCGGGTTGATTGACGACCCAGCCTTCATAGATCCACCCCGCGGTCAGCGGCGGCAAGGTGACGGTTGCGGACGGCATGCCGCCGGGCGCCGGCGGGTTGAGCAGCCAGATCCCGGCGTCGTCATCGGTGGTCGCCACGGTAGTCGGCGTCAACAGGACGTGGGTTCCGGGGCTGGCGGTGAAGTCAGCCGTTGGCGATTCGCTGACCAGGCCCAGGGCTGAAAGACTGGCCGTACCGCTGACGAACGGTCCGGCGAGGAGTTTCTGGGCTGAGGGTGTGGGGTCGCTGTCGCTAGGCGGTTCGACCGTGAGAACGAACATGGTGGGGGATTCGATGGGTACGTCGAACATGTAGGAACTGGAGCCGTCCAACGCGAAGGTGCCGGTGGAGTGGGCCGCGCCGCTGCCATCGATCACCCAGCCTTCGTAGGTGCCTTCGGTCGCGGGGTCGAGTGCGACCAATCCCGTGAACGATACGCTTACGACCTGCGGTGGCGGGGGCGTATTGGGGTCATCGGAGCAGCCTGCGATCAGGACCAGGACGGACAGCGCGGGCAATGACAGACGCATTCGGGTTCTCCTGAGAGGGTGGTACCCGAGAAGCTGGCCGGCGCTGCGCGCGAATAGAAGGCACTCGAGCGAAGCGTGAGAGGTTTCTAACGGTTGGCTAATCTGCCTCCTCGTGTCGTGGGCTTTCGGGCAGCCACAAGATGAAGGTGCTCCCCTCGTTCAGCGAACTCGTCATGGTCAGGCGGCCATCCTGGAGCCGGGCCAACATTTGGGCGATGGTAAGTCCCAAACCGGTCCCGCCATGATCCCGGCTTCGGGCGCGATCGACCCGGTAGAAACGATCGAAGACGCGCTGGTGATGTTCCGGGGCGATGCCGGTACCGGTGTCGCGGACCGCCAGACCGACCTCCGGGCCGTTTCGTTCGACCGCGAAGGTGACACTGCCCTCCGCTGTATGGCGTACCGCGTTGGACGCCAGGTTCAGGAGAACCTGGCGAGTGCGCTCGGGGTCTCCGGTGACCCAGACCGGGCCGTCGAGAAGTTGATGGATCGTGACATCGCGATCGGCCGCCATCGCCTTGGCGATTTCTTCCACTTCACCAATGACCTCGCATGCATCGAACGCCACCCGTTCAACGGCCAACTGTTGGTTTTCGCCGCGGGCGATCAGCAACATGTCCTCGGCCAGGCGGATGGTGTGTTCCACTTCCCGTACGACGGCCGCCATCGCCTCGCGCATGTCCTCAATGGAACGCGACTCGTCGAGGGCCCATTGGGCCTGGGCCTTGAGATGGGTGAGCGGGGTGCGCAGTTCGTGGCTGGCGTCTGCGGTGAACGCTTCGAGCGATCGGTGCGCTCGCTCCACCCGGTCGAGCATGCGGTTGACGGCCTCGACCAGCGCGGTAACCTCGGCTTGCCCGGTGGGCGATTTCAACCGGCGGCCCAGATCGCTGGGGCCGATCTCCAGCGTCTCATGCGAGGCGATCTCGAGCGGCTGGAGGGTCTGGGCTACGGCTGCGCGGGCGCTGTGGCGGGATACCCACCAGGCGACGGGTAACAACAGGAGGCCAGCAATAGTCACGACCAGCAGGGCGATCAGGTAGGGGATCCGGCTAGAGGCCACGAAGATGTCGTAGGCTCCGGCCGGGCGATGCAGGATCCGGTAACGCCAGTGTTGCCGGGCCGCGATGGCGTTCAGCAGGAACGCCCGGATCTCCCCGACCGTGGCGTTGGCCGGTAGCCCTTCGAGCAATTTGGCCGGCATGGTGGGGGACAACAGGTAGGTCGACCGTTCGCCCTCGGTGCTGTTGGTCATTCTGGTGATGATGTACGGATCGCCCATGCCCAGGAGCTGGTCTACCAGCATGGCCGGGGCGACCGTGGCATCGGTTTCCTCCGGGTCGGCATACAGCACCAGGAGCGACTCGATCAGGTCAGCCGAGTGGACCATCGACCGTTGCAGGCCGACCTCGCCGACGATGGCGAACACGACCATGACAACCACCACGTACCCGACCAGAGTCCGGCCCATGACCCGGCTGAAACGCCGGAACAGCTCATCGGCCAACCGTGGCTCGCTCACCCTTCCTCCAAACGGTACCCGACCCCACGCACCGTCGTGATGGGGATCGTGCGTCCGTCCACCTTCAGCTTCTTGCGCAGATAGTTGACGTAGACGTCGACCACGTTGGTCTCGGTGTCGAACTGGTAGTTCCACACCGCTTCCGCGATGCGGGAGCGGGACACCGTGTGTCCGGCGTTCTGCATGAGGAATTCCAGCAGGGCGAACTCGCGGGGGCTCAAGTCGATGTGTCGGCCGCCGCGCGACACGGTCCGCTGCAGGCGATCCAGCGACAAGTCGGTCACGGTGAGGACGGCACCCTGATGTCGCAGGTCGGAGCGGCGGATCAGCGCCAGGACCCGAGCTAGCAGCTCGGGGAGGTCGAACGGCTTGGTGAGGTAGTCATCGGCCCCGGTTTCCAGGCCGCGAACCCGGTCACCCAGCTCGTGCCGGGCAGTCAGCATGAGAATCGGGGTCGTGATCTGCCGTCGGCGAAGCTCTTCGATCACACTGTAGCCGTCGCGCCCCGGAAGCATGAGGTCGAGCACGATGCAGTCGTACGCCTGCTCGAGAGCTCGCTCGAGAGCCCGGTCGCCCGTTTCGGCTTCGTCGGTGGCATAGCCTTCCTCGCGGAAGGCTTTGCGCAGAAAGCTCCGCAGGCTCCGATCGTCCTCTACCAATAAGACCCGCATGGCCGGAATCTAGGGATGTGAGCGGTGCGCGAACAAGGAAACCGCCCGAAGATGAGATGATTCTAATCTTCGGGCGGTCACCCCTCGCAGTGGTTCGCCCAGATGCTAATCGCCGCTATCGCCCTCGTGGCCCATGCCGGACAGCAAGGTCGCGAAGCCCTTGCCGATGTTCTTCTTGGCGCCCTTGGAGATGGGCTTCTCGCCGATGTAGACATCGAACAGTGCCCAGCACAGCGTTGCGGAGTCGATGTCCTCGGCAACCACCCCCTGGATGGTGGTGTACAGGGTGCCGTCAACGCAGCTGAAGATCAACTCGCTGTCGTCGGTCACCTTGTCCAGGCTGAAGTATCCCCGGAACTGGGTCAGCGCCTCCGTGCCGTCAGCCATGTCCATCTCGGCGGTCGCCTTCTCGATCCGAGGGGCCAGGGCGTCGTCGAACGCGCTGGCCATCTTTTCGCCATCGACGTCGCGCGTCATCACCAAACGGAGGGTCATACCCATGTCCATCTGGAGCACGCGGGCGAACAGCGCCTTGTCCTTCTCCAACTCCTTGGGCTCCTTGCCGGCCCATTCGCTGAGGGACTCGGCGGCAGCATGGGGGTCGATGTAGAACCCCACGGCATAGACCTTGACGTTGAGGAACGTCTTGGTGCGGACACCCATGCCAACGAGTGCGTGTGTCTGGTCGGTGGTGCCGGCCTCGATGTTCACGGGGTAGGCCCGCTTGCTGCCTGGTTCGATGACCGTATCCGTCGGCTCTTGGGCCGCGACCGCTCCGGCAAGCAGTACGCCCGCGAGTACGATGATTCCTGACCGCTTCATTTGAGTTTCCTTGGGGGGGTCGGGGGTAGAATAGCTCGGAAATCAGAAATCAGCAATCTGGTGGCAGAAGCCAGAAGCCGGAAGCCAGTGGCCAGATGCCAGTGGTCAGATGCCAGAAACCGGATACCCGGCAGAGGTGGTTGTGGCCTGGCGGCAGGCCTATAGCTTCGCACCGCACACCGCACACTTACCCGGCCTCCAGGTTCTGATCAACTGTTTTCTGTTTTCTGACGCTTGGCGCTTGGCGCTCGCTAGCCGCCACCGGGCCTTTCCATTATAGTAGCCCCTTCCCGACATGCCAGGAGGGCAGCCATGGAAGACGTCATTCTCGAGCGGATTACTGAGTCCGCGGAGGCACAGGGGGCTCGCCGGCCCACAGACGGACGGGGCAAACTCAAGCGCAATCCACGAGGGAAGAAATGGAAGAAGCGCAACGTCGACGCGCTCAAGGGCATGGTCTGGCACCAGGAACTGGGGTGGGGCACGGTCGAAGGCGTGGCCAAGTATCACACGGGTCCGGAATCGCACCTGCACGATGGTGGGGTGGAGAGTATCTCGTACACCTTCGCCATCCGGCGCAATGGACAGATCGTCCTGTGCAACGATTTCGACCGGGCCGTTTGGTCGCAGGGGTTCAGGGGGCGGAGGGGTGATGAAAACGCGGAATTCATGTCCGTCATGTTCGAAGGGTACTTCCATGGGCCGAGGGTGACCGAGCCCTCCGCCGGTGAGCCGAATGCGAACCAGATTTCGGCCGCGCTGAGTCTGTGGCGTATCTGCAAGGACGAGTGGGGTTGGGACGAGGACGATCTCTACGGACACTACCACTTCGGCAAGCCCGCATGCCCCGGCACCACGCTCGAGGAGTTGATCGAATCGATACGAGCCAACGCCCCCGCACCGAAACACGACCTCACCGACACCAAGGGACGGCAACGCGCTCTCAAGACCCTCGGATTCTATGCCGGGAGAATCGACGGCAACTGGGGCCCGCGCTCCAAGGGCGCGTTGATAAGGTTCCAGGAAAAGAAGGGACTGGTACCCGACGGCATCTGGGGACCGAAGACCGAAGCCGCGATGGTGCAGGCGCTGGCGGTGGGGCGGTGAGCAGTGGGCAATGAGCTATGGGCCTTGAGCAGTGAGCAGTGGGCAGTGAGCATGAACCGGGGTGCGGGCTCATAGCCCGTAGCTCTCAGCCCATAGCCCATAGCCCACAGCTCACGGCCCATAGCTTATTCCGCCCTCAACGTCTCCATCGGATGCACCGCCGCCGCGCGCCAGGCAGGTACCAACGACGCGACAAGCGCAACGAGCATCAGCACGATCGGGCTCACGATGAATACCACGGTGTCGCGAACACTCACCTGATAGACCAGACTCTCGAGCACCGACGTGGCCAGAGAGGCGGTAACTAATCCGATTCCAGCGCCGATGGCCGCGATCGTCAGAGCACCTTTGAGGATCGAACCCAACACCTGACCCGGCTCGGCGCCGAGCGCCAGACGGATGCCGATCTCACGAGTCCGCCGGGCCACCGAGAAGGCCATGACGCCGTAGACGCCCACGGCCGAGATGGCCAAGGCCACAGCGGCGA
>JAZFYL010000310.1:0-4377 GCA_036443495.1 Gemmatimonadales bacterium
CCGGAACCCAGTTGCCAGAAGCCAGATACCAGGAAATCAGAAAGCGGAAATCAGCCGGTGGTCGGGGCCTGTTTCCCAATTTCTGTTTTCCAGCACCAGTTCCCCGGTTCCCGAGTTCCCCAGTTCCCCGCTACACCCCCTCGAGCGCCCCCTGTTGCAGGGCCAACTTCACATCCCTGAAACGGATCAAGCGCCGGTGTTTCTCGTCCCACAGCGCAAGCGCCATCGTGCGGATGCCCTGGCGAATGGTGATCTGCGTGGCCTGTTGCAGCTCCGGCGTCTTCTCGAGACACTCGGGCAATTTGTAGTTTGGGATTCGTGCGCTGATGTGATGCACGTGGTGCAGCCCGATATTTGCCGTGAGCCACTGGAGGGGCTTGGGCAGCACAAGGTGTGAGCTTCCGTGGAGCCCAGCGTCGAAGTAGTCCCATTGGGGGTGCTCGTACCAGTAGGTCGTGTCGTATTGGTGCTGCACGTAGAACAGCCATACGCCGAGCGACGAACTGGCAACGGTGATCGGGATCTGGACCAGCAGGAAGCTTTGCCACCCGATCGTCAGCCAAGCGACGGCCACCACCGCCACCAGCGCCACGTTGGTCCACCAGACCGACGACCACTCCCGCTTCCACGTCCGGGGAATGTCCCAGGGGTAACGGTGTTTGATGAGGAAGTGGAACAGCGGGCCGATGAGGAACAGAATCAGAGGGTGGCGGTAGACCCGGTAGGCCAGGCGCCGGCCCCGTGACAGTGCCATGTATTCGCGCAGGGTTATGGTCTCGATGTCTCCGAACCCGCGGAAATCCAAATCGCCCGAATGGGCATGGTGATACGCGTGCGTCTTCCGCCAGTAGTGATAGGGGGTCAGAGTCATGACCCCGATCAAGAACCCTATCGAGTTGCTGGCCCGGTGCGAACGGAAGAACGATCCGTGGCCGCAGTCATGCTGGATCATGAACAGCCGCATCAGGAATCCGGCCGTGGGAAACGCTAGCAGCAGGGTGATGGCGTAGTTCAGCTGAAGGCTCCAGAGCATCGTCAGCCACAGGGCTGCGAAGATCAACGCCGTGAGCAAGAGTTGGATGAGACTCCGCACCCGGTCCGATCCGTAGTACGGCGATAAAATCTCATTCCAGCGCTTGGCGGTCTCCTGCGTAGTGCTCATTGGGCCTCCAGGCGTCACGTTTCCGGGTGAACCTGCCGATAAAGGTATACAGGGTTGGACCCGGTACAAAACTGACTTTCCCGTTGGGCCGGGAGAGGCATACGCCCCGGGCAGCCGTCGAATCGCTCCTCGACCCCTATTTCATTGATGGGTTCCCCGGTGTCGAAACCGGCCCATCTCTGACCCGTAGTGACTGTGGCCCCCATCCGCACCCTCGTTCGGGATGGGCTTTCACGGCCACCAAAGTATCTTTCGCGCTTTCTTGACTTTGCGGCGCTCGGGCTAAGCCTTGGCGCTCGGAGCATTGTGTGTGTTTCAGACTCTAACAGAGGAATCACGATGACTTGGTTTCGTGCGCTCTTGTCTACCGCTGCGCTCACCGCGCTCGTCGCGGTTTCGGCATCGGCCCAGACGTTTCGCACCGCTACCGCCGAACCCGCAATGCTGGGGTTCGGCAACGCCGTTGCAGTCGGTGACGGCGAGATATTCGTGGGCGAGCCCGGCAACAACATGTTGCCCGGCATCGTTTACATCTTTCAAACCGGCGCCAACGGGACGTGGACCGAGGCGGGTCAACTGACAGCCTCCGACGGAGAGGCCGGCGACCGGTTCGGCGCGGCCATCGCCGTGTCCGGCGATCTCATGGTCATCGGGTCCACCCAGCCGGATTCCAGCCGGGGAGCCGCCTTCGTATTCCAGAAGAGCGCTAGGGGCGAGTGGGTCGAAGTGGCCCGGGTCGAGGTCGATGACGCCCAGGCAAACGATCGATTCGGTTCGGCCGTGGCGATCTCGGGTGAGACGGTGCTGGTCGGTTCCTCCGCCCGCGCCGAGAACGCCGGTGCCGTCTATGCCTTCCACCGTGGAGACAGCGGCAAATGGGCTTCCGCCGGCAGCCTGATGGGCACCGACGTGGCCGCCGGCGATCGCTTCGGCAGCACCCTGGCCTTGGAGGGAAACAGGGCCCTCGTGGGCGCCCCGCGCCAGGACGAGAACAAGGGTGTCGTCTACGCCTTCCTTTACAATGCGGAAACGATGGTCTGGGATGAGATAGGCAAGCTGCAGGGCGGCAACATCGAGAGCAACAACCGCTTCGGTGGGGCACTCGCGCTGAACGGCGATTGGGCTCTCATCGGTGCGCCACGCTTCAACCGCTTCATTGGGGCGGTCTACACCTTCCAGTTCGATGCCGAGTCCAGCGAATGGAACGAACGGTTGCAATTGGTGCCCTTCGATGGCTCGCGGCAGAACCGCTTCGGCACCTCTCTCGCATTCGACGGCCAGTCGGCCTGGATCGGTGCGCCCGGGGCCAACGGGTTCCAGGGTGTGATATACCTCTTCCAGCGCGATGAAGAATCAGGCACCTGGACCGGAGCCACCAAGCTGACCGCCGGCGATTTGCAGCGCGGCGATTTCTTCTCCGGTACCGTGGCGGCCGGCGCCGGCCTGGCGGTCGTGGGCATCCCCGGCGACGACTATGGCGCCGGCACGGCGCTTGTCTATCAGGCCGAAGGCGGCCACTGGACATCGGCTGGTAAGATCTTGAGCGAGGCCCAAGGGATGGAGGCGTTGCTTGGTAAGGATGTCGGTTGTGAAGAAGGCAGGGCCACGATGTTCGATTGCAATGCCATCGACTTGACTGCCTTCCTGCCGGTCGGCGCCATCGGCGGTGGCCGTGGGGTACGCGTCAACGATGTGTGGGGCTGGACCGATCCCGAAACCGGCCGGGAGTATGCGTTGGTCGGGCGCATGGATGGTACGGCATTTATCGATGTCACCGACGCCAACAACCCGGTATATCTGGGTGAGTTGCCCAAAACGGAAAACACCCCGGGCACTGTGTGGCGCGACATGAAAGTATATCGCAACCACGTCTACATCGTGGCCGACGGCGCCCAGTCTCATGGGATGCAGATCTTCGACCTGACCCAACTGCGCAACGTACAGAACGCGCCGGTAACGTTCGAGGAGACGGCCCACTACGACCAGATCCACAGTGCGCACAACATCGTCATCAACGAGGAGACGGGCTACGCCTATGCCGTCGGGGCGAGCGGGGGTGGCGAAACCTGTGGTGGCGGTCTTCACATGATCAACCTCGAGAACCCGACCGAGCCGACGTTCGCGGGATGCTTCGCCGACCCGGAGACCGGACGGTCGGGTACGGGATACAGCCATGACGCCCAGTGTCTGATCTACCACGGTCCGGACGCCGAGCACGAGGGCAAGGAGATCTGCTTCGGTGCCAACGAGACGGCCCTGTCCATCGCGGACGTTTCGGACAAGGACAATCCTGTTGGGCTGTCCAATGCCGCGTACCCCAACGTGGGCTACGCCCACCAGGGGTGGATCACCGAGGATCACAAGTACTTCTTCCTCGGTGACGAACTGGACGAGTTGCAGGGCGGCGTCGAAATGACCCGGACCCTTATCTGGGATATCTCCGACCTGGACGATCCGGTCCTGGTCAAGGAATGGGCTGGTTCCACCGCGGCGATCGACCATAACATGTACGTCGTTGGCAATACCCTGTACCAGGCCAACTACGTGGCCGGTCTACGGATCCTCGACATCAGCGATCCGGAAAACCCGCGCGAGACCGGGTACTTCGATACCGTACCCTACGGCGAGAATACCCCCAGTTTCAATGGGGCCTGGAGCAACTACCCTTATTTCGCCAGCGGCACGATCATCGTCACCAGCGGGCGCGAAGGGGTATTCCTCCTCAAGCGGAAGGAACAGCCGGTACCCTAGGAGACTCGCTAGCGCGTGCTGCTTCGTGGTATGATTGGGAGTTCGGGAAGGCGGCGGGGGCCGTCTTTCCAGCTCCTTTTCCTTACAGGGTGTTTCCACAATGAGATTAGCCAGACTCTTTAGTAGCCTTGGGCTTTCCTTGGCCGCAGTGATCGCGCTGACCGGGTTCCTCTGTGCCCGTCCGGCCGGGAACGGCAGCGCTTCTTCGCTGCGGGCCGCCCCTGACAGCGGCCAGCTTTTGTATGTCGCCAACCAGAATGGTGCCGTGGTGTCGGTCATCGACATGGCCACCAACACGGTGATCCACACCGTCGATCTCCAGTCGCTCGGATTCTCCGCGACGGCCAAACCCCATCATGTGGTGGTCGAGCCAGATGGGTCGTACTGGTACGTCTCTCTCATCGCCGAGGATCGGGTGCTCAAGTTCGACCGGGACAACACCCTGGTGGGCCAGGTCGAATTCG
>JAZFYL010000311.1:0-3554 GCA_036443495.1 Gemmatimonadales bacterium
TAAGGTGCTCTCCGGCGATCGCCACCGTCTGCCCGATGAACTCGGAGCCTGCCTTGAAGATGCCGTAAGCGCATTTTCCGATGTCTTCCGCGGCCATCGCGGACAGCCTCTGGTCTCCCATGGGGAGGGTGATGGCGAGTTTCCCATTCGGGCCGGGCTTGGGCCCCATCCCGAAGTAGATGAAGTTCTCCCAATAGAAACTGGTCAGCAGAAACGTTGTCGGGACACCCAGCTCGGTGAATATGGCATCGGACTCACCCTTGGCGTCGAAGTGCGGCACCTTGTATCGCTCCATGAGTGTCGGCATGCGGTCGTCGTCGAGGGGAATCCACTTGCGGGTGTCTTCCAGCGTGGACCAGATGACGTGTTTAAGGCCCGTTGCCTTGGCTGCTGTGGCCATGTTTCTGGCCTGGGCCTGCTCTTTGTCCGGCGAGAAGTGCTCCCAGAAGAACGTGACGCAGTACGCACCATATGCTCCGTCGAAGGCCTGCTTGAGGCTCTCGACGTCATCTACGTCGGCCGCCACGACCTCCGCTCCTGCCGCCGCCAGCACCTTCGCCTTGTCGGAACTGGGATCACGGGTCAGGGCCCGGACGGCGAAACGGGAATCAGGATCGTTCAGGATCGCCCGCACCAGCCCGCCTCCCTGGGCACCGGTCGCACCCGCGACCGCAATGATGTCCTTGCTCATGGGATCCTCCTATCGTGTCGATGATCTCGAGTAGATACGCCCTCGTTTTATAATCCCCTCAACTCGTTCCGAGTTTCTGATGTCGGCGGTGGGGTCTCCGGCGAGCACCACCAAGTCGGCGAGTTTGCCCACTTCCACCGTGCCGCGCGAATCGAGCACGTTGGCGGCCACTGCGGCTGTCCTCGTGGCCGCGTCCAGCGCCTCAGCCGGCGTAAGGCCGCCGATTTCGACCAGCAGCTGCATCTCCCGATGAATGTTGGGCAGCGTTACCGTATCGCCGTCGGCGCCGGCCACCGAATCGGTCCCCGCACTGATGCGGACACCTGCGGCGTGCGCCATCCTGACCAGGGCACCCGCCAGGCGTAGGCTCGCCGGACGGTCTTGATAGATGAATAGCGTAGGTTCGTAGACCGTGCCGTTATCGACCATGGCCGCCAGCACGCTGTCGATGGCCGGGTCGGAGAGGTCGAGTGCGGAATCCACCTCTGCGGTCAACAATGCTCGGCCCCGCTCGCGCCCCAGGGCAAAGGCCAGGTGGGTAGCGTGGGAGACCACGTCGGTGCCGGCCTCGACGACGTCCAACGGTCCTGCGGGACCTACATAGAGGTGCGACCACACTGGCAGGTCCTGCCTGTGGGCCTCGGCTACGATTTCGCGCACCAGTCCGGCTTCGAGCCCGGCGTACACCTTGATGGCAGTCGCTCCCGTGCCGCGTGCTTCGGCGACCGCCTGATGGAGGTCGGTGGTATCGCTGATACCCCGCATCCAGGGGAGGGTCCCCGCCACCTCGCCGGCCGAGGCCGCGCCGGCACGCGGATCGGCAAAGAACTGTGGGCTCGCGAACAGCGCCACGTACTGGATGTCGGGACTCACGATCGTGCCCACCAGAGCGTCTCGCGCCAGCGAGCCGAGTACGCGAACGTCCCCGGCCATGTCACGGATCGTGGTGACGCCGCCCAAGAGCGCGTTGCACAGGCGGCGTTCGGTGCGCTCGCGCGTGTCTTCACCGGCGGGGTCGGTGGCTACGTGCGCATGGGTATCGATGAGGCCGGGGATGAGATAACGGCCGGCGAGGTCGAGCGTTCTGGTGTCGGCGTCGAGTACGCGAGAGTCGGTCGGGAAGATGTCTACGACCCGCTGGCCTTTGACCAGTACCGTGGTCCCGGGACGGGGCAGGGCGCCCGTGCCGTCGATGAGCGTGACCCCGACCAAGGCGGTCGTGGTAGTCGAATCGAACGGCGCCGGCTGACAGGCCTGGCCCTGTTCCTGGACCGGCGTGGCAGTTACCGGCGATACTAGCCCCGCCAGGGCGATTCCGGTGATCGCGAGCGTCTTCCCAGTGTTCATGTTGCCGTGGGCAACTGCAGGCGATGGTGCTCGGTGTGCAGTTCCATGAACTTGGCGTAGTCCTCGACCGAGACTCGGCCGAACACCGGATGATCGACCGGTTGGCCGCCGGCGGCTTGGGCCCGGCACGCGTCCTGGAAAGAGGCCAGTGCTCCTTCGAGACGGCCTCTCGCCTCCGAGGGCGACGGGCCGTCCGGCGGGTTGAGTGCTTTCAGGGTCCTGGCGTTGGGGAAGGCGTCCTTCTTTAGCACCCGATTGAAGAACATGCCACGTACCAGCGGGCGCAACACCGAAGGCAGTGTCGGGAACACTGACGTGTCTCCCGCCACGAGATGCGCTCCTTCCTCCAGCGTACGCGCCACGTGCTCGGTGATTTGGCACGGTGACCATTTCCCCGGTGCCAGCGGCGTCTCCCATACCGGGGTAGCCCGTTCGGCCGTCGCGATGAAATCGTCGATGGCCGCCCGGTTGGCGTCGAGTACAATGGTGACGTCTGACATAGGGCCTCCGAGAGTCGTCAGTCGAAGCGTTTGGCTGTGGGCCAGGACATTGTCGTTGGGTCCCCGAAGCCGTTAGCCCGCCCATCCTCGCTCTCGAATACGATCATCATGTTCCTCTTGCCGACCACAGTTGCCCGTCCTCGTGAACGCGAGGGTGGTCCGCTGAGGATGAAGCCGGGGGCGGGAAAGATCAAGGCGCCCGAGCGACATGAATAGGCGCCCGAGCGACATGAATAAAGGAAGGGAACCTGGATGAGTCCGTGGGGCGACCGCGCCAGAGGGCCCGGCCCCCACGGGGTAACTACGGCAGGGCGGTGTAGAACGCTCCCAGGACCAAGGCTCCGTTTCCGTCGAGCGGACCGCTGAGGTTGCTGTAACTGATGGGCATCGAGTACTGGCGCGTGAACCCGCCGGCCCGGAACACCACGAAGTGGAGGTGTGGGCCTGCCGAGCCACCCGAGTCGCCGGCCAAACCGATGGGTTCACCCTGGGCCACGACATCACCCACCTGGACCAGGGCGCCGTTCTGGGTAAAGTGGACGTAGAATCCCATCGATCCGTCGACGTGCCGAACATAGATGAGGTTCTCCTCGCCCGAGGTGCGGGTGCCGTCGGGGAAGTGCTCAACCACGGTGGTGACGGTTCCGGCCCGCGCCGCGACGACGGTGTCGCGCATCAACATGCGGAAGTCCCAGGCGAACCAGTTCTGGTGGTTGGTGAACGGCGCTGGTGGGCAGTGGTCGATCCACACCTCATGCGTCTCGCCGACCTTCCACGGCAGGATGTAGGGCGACGACGCCGGAGCGGGGAACGTGGCGAAGCAGTCTATCTCTCCCAGCCGCACGTCGACCGTGAAAGCCTGGGTCGTGGTGTCTATGCCGTCGTTCGCCCGCACCTCGACATTTGCCGGTCTGATGTTGTTCCAGCCTGCCGTGCCGCTCAACCGCTGAAGGACGGGGTCCCAGGTCATCCAGGAGGGCGACGTGACCAGTACTTCCACGGCCTGCCCGTCTATG
>JAZFYL010000312.1:0-8952 GCA_036443495.1 Gemmatimonadales bacterium
ATCGTCGGCTGGCCACCTGGTTCCTGGAGACCGGCCAGGCGGCCAAGGCCATTCGGGAACGCCGGGCGGTCCTGGCACTGCGACCGTTCAACCGTGCCGAAGCGTTATACCAGTTGGCCCTGGCGCAGCTGGCCTCCGGGGACCGCAAGGCGGCTCGCAGCACGGTGTTGCAGGCGCTCGAGCAGGCCCCGAACTATGAGGAGGCGTTGGAATTGCTTCTCGATCTACAGGAGCGTAAGCAGTGAGTGTGCGGAGTGCGGTGTGCGGAGTGCGGAGGGATGTGCGCGGGACATCGTACCGCCCGACCGCCCGACCGCCTTACCGCCTAGCCGGCTTCGTGGTGGCCGTGCTCCTGAGCACGGCCACCACGGAAGCCGGCGCCCAACGCCCCGGCATGGGCCGACCGCAACAGCAGGTAAGCATCGACGAGGAGGAGTTCGGCCAATTCAACGTGCCGTACGACGGCCGGTTCACCTTCGTGCGGCTTCGCTACACGCCGTTGCAGACTGGTTACGGCGGCGGCGGCGGGTACTTCGGCGGGGTAAACTTCCAGTGGGACCACGACTATCCCCGGGCCGACCGGAACTTCACGCAGATCGTGGGCGAGTTGACCGCCGTCGAAACCAGCCCGGGCCACAACATCCTGTCGGTCGGCGACCCGGACATCTTCAAGTACCCGCTGGCCTACCTGGTCGAGCCGGGCTGGATGACCCTGACCCAGGACGAGGCCGCCAACCTGCGCAACTATATGATGAAAGGCGGGTTCATCATCTTCGATGATTTCGTCGATAACTTCGCCCTCAGAAACTTCGTCAACGAGCTGGACAAGATCCTGCCCAATGCCCGGCTCGTCCAGCTGACGGCCGATCACAAGATCTTCCATTCGTTCTTCGACATCGAATCACTGGACTTCTATCACCCCTACCAGGGTGTCCGGGCGATGTTTCTGGGCGTGTTCAAGGACAACGACCCGGAGAAACGGCTGCTGCTGGTGGCGAACTACAACAACGATATCGGCGAGTCTTGGGAGTATTCCGATACCGGGTTCATTCCCATAGAAATCTCCAACGTGGCCTACAAGTTGGGAGTGAACTACGTGATGTACGCGATGACGCACTGACAGCGGGGGCAGCGAGGGCAGCGGGGGCAGCGAGGGCGGGACCGCCCGACCACCCGACCGTCTGACCGCCTTATCCCCTTACCGCCTGACACGGGCCGAGGAAGCACTACATGAGCACGGAACTGCAACCAGAAACCATCGAGCACCCCGACGACATCGCCCTGGCCGATCAACTCAAGGCCGGTCACGACCGCATCGTCACCGAGCTGCGCAAGCTGATCGTGGGGCAGAAGGACGTCATCGACCAGATCATGCTCACGCTCTTCGCGGGTGGTAACAGCATCATCGTGGGGGTGCCGGGCCTGGCCAAGACGCTGTTGATCCAGACGATCTCCCAAGTGCTGGACCTCAAGTTCTCCCGCATCCAGTTCACACCGGACCTCATGCCGTCGGACATCGTGGGCACGGACCTGGTGCAGGAAGACCCCGCCACCGGCGAACGGCGGATGGTGTTCGTCCCGGGACCGGTGTTCAGCAACATCGTGCTGGCGGACGAGATCAACCGCACACCGCCCAAGACGCAGGCCGCCATGCTGGAGGCGATGCAGGAGCACCGCGTCACAGTGTCGGGCCGGACCTACACACTGGAGGAGCCGTTCCACGTCTTCGCCACGCAGAACCCCATCGAACTCGAGGGCACCTATCCGCTGCCCGAGGCGCAACTCGACCGGTTCATGTTCAACATCCTCATCGATCATCTACCAGAGGAGGAAGAACTCGAAGTAGTGAAGAGCACGACAGCCATCCTGGAGCCTACCTTCGAGCACGCGGTGGACGGACCGGCGTTGATCTCGTACCAGCGGCTGGTGCGCCGCGTGCCGGTGTCTGATCACGTGGCCCGCTATGCCCTCACCCTGGTCCGGCAGACCCGACCCAAGGAGCCGGGAGCAGCGGACTTCATCAAGAAGGCAGTCTCCTACGGCGCCTCCGTTCGCGCGGCCCAGTACCTGGTGCTGGGCGGCAAGGCGCGCGCCCTCATGAACGCCCGGTTCCATGTCACCGTGCAGGACATCCAGGCATTGGCGCATCCGGTCCTGCGCCACCGGATCCTGACCAACTTCTTCGCCGAGTCGGAAGGCATCACGTCGGACGACCTGGTCGACCGGCTGCTCGAGATGGTCACCCCGCCGACCTCCGACCTATGAGCGGCACCACGCGCTTCCTGGACCCGCTGACGCTCGCGCGGATCGACAACCTCGACCTTCTCGCGCGCACCGTGGTGAGCGGCTTCGTGCACGGCCTGCACCAGTCGCCCCACCTGGGCGTGTCCACCGATTTCGCCGAGCACCGGCCGTACATGACGGGCGATGACATCCGGCGGATCGACTGGCGGGTCTACGGCCGGACCGACCGCCTCTACGTGAAGGAATTCGAAGCGGAGACCAACAGTAACGTCATGATGCTGATCGACATTTCGGCGTCGATGAATTACGGCTCGGGGTTGGTCACCAAGCTCGACTACGCCCGCTACCTGGCAGCGTGCCTGGCCTATTTCTCCTACCAGCAGAGGGACCGGGTCGGCGTGATCACCTTCGACAAGGACGTGGTGGACCAGGTCCCGGCCACGGGCCGCCAGTTGGACCTGGTGCTACACACCATCGACCGCATCCAGCCGGGCGGCGAAGGAAACCTGGACCTGCCGGTAAGACGGATTGCCCAGGGCATCAAGCGGCGCAGCATCCTGGCCCTGATCTCGGACTTCTACGAGGACCCCGAAGACGTACGACATGCCATCAACCACCTGCGTCTCCGCGGGAACGACCTCATCGTGTTCCACGTCCTCGACCCGACGGAACTCGACTTCGATTTTGACGAACCGCGCCAGTTCGAAGACCTGGAGAGCGGCAACCGCATCCCTGTCATCCCGGACCGTATCCGGGCCGGCTACAAGAGCATGATGGACAACCACCTCGCCACGATCGCCCAACTCATGGGCGAGAATCGTGTCGACTACTGCCAGGTGAGTACCGCCAAGCCGCTGGATCACGCGCTGTACGATTACCTCTCACGCCGCCAGCGGCTGCAGCGGGTGCGTTAGATGGGCGTATCCCTGCTCGCCCCGTTGTTCCTGGCCGGCTTGATCGCCGTGGCCGTGCCTATCCTGGTGCACCTCACCAACCGGGACCGGAAGGACGTGGTGCTGTTCCCGTCGCTCAAGTTCCTCACCAAGCTCCCGTATCGTCAGGTGCGGCGCCAACGCATCCAGCACTGGTTCTTGTTCGCGCTCCGTACTCTCGCCGTCGTGTTGCTGGTCGCGGCGTTCACGCGGCCGTTGATCGATGGTCCAATCGTGGGCGTGACCAACGACGATCCAGGGCGCGAAGTGGTCATCGCGTTGGACCGCTCCTACAGCATGGCCTATGGGGACACCTGGGAGCGTGCCCTCGACGCGGCGCGCGAGGCCGTGGCCGGGCTCCCGCCCAACACTCGCATGTCGTTACTGACCTTCGCCGAACAGGCACAGGTCGCCGCCGCCCCAACACTGGACCACCTGGCGCTGACACGCGCGCTCGACACACTGACCCCGGGCTCGGGCCGCACCCGGTTCGCCTCCGCAATCCAACTGGCGAACCAGGTCCTGCTGGAGTCGCCGCTCGCCCAACGCGAGGTCGTCCTCATCTCGGACCTCCAGGCGCGGGCCTGGGACCGGTCCAGCCGCAACCAGCTGGTCTCCGGCACCGCCCTCACCATCGTGGACCTATCGACACCCGATCCGGCCAACGTCATGATCGCCGGCATCGAAGTGCACCGCCTGCAGAGCGGAGGTCGCCAGTCGATGATCCTCTCGGCGCGCGTGGTGAATCAGGGTGGTGACCCGGTGATCGACCTGCCGATAACCCTTTATCTGAACGGCCAGGAGATGGCTACCGAGCGAATCTCGCTCGATGCGGACGGCAGTCGCACCATTCAACTAGGCCCCGTGGCGCAACCTTCCGAACTGACCCGCGCCACCATCCGCGTGTCCGACGACCTGCTCGCGCCCGACAACGTCTTCCGGCTGGCGCTGTCGCCGCGGCCACCGCTGTCGGTGTTGTTGGTCGAATCGCCGGATGCCAGGCCCGAAGGGTCGCTTTATCTGCGCGAGGCTCTGCAGATTGCCGAAGATCCCGTATTCGACGTCACCATCAAAAGGACCCGGCAAGTACGGGCCGGGGACATCGCGGCAGCGGCAGTCGTCATCCTGCACGACAGTCCGTTCCCTGGTGGCGCCGCGGGGCAAGCTCTTGTCGATCACGTGGTGAACGGCGGCGGGTTGTGGATCATCCTCGGCGGCCGCAGCAATCTGCGCAGCTGGCCGGAAACGGCCGCGACCCTGATGCCGGGACGCTGGCGCCGAACGGTTGATCGGCTGGACGTGCAGGGGATCAGTCTGGCGAGCGTGGACTACCATCACCCCGCGTTCCAGATCTTCAGTGGTCCGGACGACGGCAACGTGGCCGGTCCCCGGTTCTATCGCTATCGACCCATCGTCCTCGAAGACAGCGCCATCGCCATCGCGCGGTATACCGACGGCGCCGTCGCGCTGGCCGGACGCCGCGCCGGGGAGGGCCGGGTGCTGCAATTCGGATCGCCGTTCGACAACCGGTGGAGTAACTTGCCGGTGCACCCGGTTTTCCTCCCGTTCGTCCACCAGGTGACGCAGTTCCTCGCCGGCGGGCTGGCCGTCGACCCGTGGCGCGAGGCGGGTCAGGTGGTCGACTTGCGGGAGGTGCTGCGGGACATGGAGATCGACCCCGACACCCTGACCCGGGAAGTCATCGTCGAGTCGCCTTCGGGCAACCGGCGCGAGGTCGACCCCGGCAGCGATGAGCCGTTCGTCACGCTGTCCGAGGCCGGCTTCTACGAGGTCTATCCCCTGGGGCGGGAGCGGTCGGCCTATCCCGTCGCGGTCAACGTCGACCGAAGGGAATCGGACCTGGCCCGGCTAGACCCCGAAGCATTCGTCGCGGCCTCGACCGCCCCCGACACGCTGGCGGCTTCAATTGCCGCCGCGGGGGGGGGACGAGCGACCCTGACACCCGCCGAGCGGGAACGCCGTCAGGGTGTATGGTGGTACCTGGTCCTGGGGGCCCTGCTGCTCCTGGCCGCGGAATCGTTGTGGTCCAACCGGCCGGCGCAGGGGCATCCCGCGCCCGTCGCCGGTGGCCGGATCGTGAAGGAGTAGTGCCGATGCCCCCAGGCCTGTTTTTTGGCAACAGAGAGACCGATCGCGAACAACTCCTTTCCGTCGTGCGATCGGTACGGAACCGCTGGCGCTTGCGGGTGTTCTTGCGCGGCGCGGCCATTCTCATGCTGTCCGCCGCAGCCCTGCTGCTCATCGCCGGGTTCGTCATCGACATCTTCCGATTCGACGCCACCGCCGTCACCATTACACGCGTCCTGTCCTACATCGTCTTCGGTGTGATCCTGCTGAAGGTGCTGATCCTCCCATTGCTCCGCCGGGTGAGCGACCAGCGGGTCGCTCTGTACCTGGAAGAACACGAACCGTCCCTCGAGGGCCGGGTCATCAGCGCGGTCGAATTCGGCAGTGACGCATATCCGACCGTCTCGCCCGCCATGGTCGAACGCGTCATTCACTCGGCGGTGGAGCAGTGCCATAAGGTCGACGACGGCAAACGCGTCGAGCGGCAGGGGCTCAGGCGATCGAGCGGCCTGATAGCCGGATCGACGGTCTTCGGAATCGGCTTGTTCCTCATGGGGCCGGCCTTCCTGCACAACACCACACCCGTCCTGTTGACACCGTGGGAAGAATCCGGGATCCACAATCCATATCGGGTTCTGGTGGTGCCGGGGGACACGATGCTGGCCAAGGGCGCCGACCTCAAGGTGCTGGCGACGCTGCAGAACTTCGACGCCGGCGATGTCGAACTGGTCGTCAGGAGCGGCGACGCCGAGTGGACCCGCTGGTCGATGCTCCGCGAGGACACGCCTGCGACCCACAGCCTGATGCTGTTCGACCTGCACCGGTCGACGGAATACTTCGTCGAGGCGAGTGGCGTGCGGTCGCCGGTATACCGGGTCGATGTGGTGGAGCTGCCGTACGTCGAGGACATCAACGTCACGTACTACTTCCCGCGCTACACCGGACTCGACCCGGTTGAGCAGATCGGGTCGGGCGACATCGCCGCGGTGATCGGTACCCGGGTGGCGCTGGAGGTGATCCCGACGATCGACGTGCCGGGCGGCGCCATCGTGATCGACGGCCGGGACACCATCCCCCTCACCTTCGGTGAGGACGGCCGGCTCGGTGGCGAGCTGACCGTGCGCGACCCCGGCAGCTACAAGATCCTGTTGGACAGCAGGCAGGGACATCGGGTGGTCGCGTCGAGCGACTATCTGATCGATCCCTTCACCGACCAGCCTCCCAGCATCACCATGACCAAGCCGGGACGGGACATCCAGGTAACCAGCCTCGAGGAAGTCCTGACGGAGGTCCGGGCGCAGGACGACTACGGGGTGCGCAGCCTGGAGCTGATCTACTCGGTGAACGGCGGGACCGAGCGGATCGACACGTTGTACGCCGGCTCGCCGGGGCGGCAAGATTTCGTCGGCACCCACACGCTGTTCCTGGAGGAATACGGCCTCCAGCCGGGCGACCTCATCTCCTACTACGCCCGCGCGCTCGACGGCTATCGCGGCCGCGGCAAGCGACACGAAGCCATCTCCGATATCTACTTCCTGGAGATCCGGCCCTTCGACCGCAACTTCCGCCAGGCCGACCAAGGCAATCAGCCGGGCCAGCCGGGCATGAGGGGATCGGAGCTGTCCGCGCAGCAGCGGATGATCATCGCGGCCACGTTCAAACTGTTGCGCGACGCGGACGCATACGGCGAGCAAGGTTACCGCGAGAACCTGTCGACCGTGGCGCTGTCGCAGGGACGCCTGCGGGAAGAAGTCATCCGGCTGGCCGAGCGGCTGGTGAGCCGTGGCGTGTCGGGCCTCGACTCATCCATGGCGGCCATCGCCGAGCTGCTGCCCCTCGCCGCCGCCGAGATGACCGAAGCGGAGGAGGCCCTCGGCGAACACCGGGCCGACTCGGCGCTGCCGCCCGAGCAGAAAGCCTTGCAGTATCTGCAGCGCGCCGAAGCGGTGTTCCGTGACGTCCAGGTGGCCCAGGGCCAGCAGGGCGGTGGCGCCGGAGGCGAGGCAGAGATCAGCGAGGAGTTGGCCGACCTGTTCGAGTTGGAGTTGGACCGGCTGAGCAACCAGTACGAGCAGGTTCAACGCAGCAACCAACAGAGCGTTGACAATGCCATCGACGAGACGCTGGAGAAACTGCGCGAACTCGCCCGCCGGCAGCAGCAAGAGAACGAACGCATGCGGGCCCGCGCCCAGCAATCCAACCAGCAGACCCACGCCGGGTCGTCGGGGCAGACTCAGCGCCAACTGGCCGATGAGGCGGAAGAGGTAGCCCGGCAGCTCGAACGGTTGGCGCGCGAGGAATCCCTGCCCGATCTGGCCGAGACGGCTCGGCAACTGCGGGAAGCCGCGGAAGAGATGCGCCGTGCCGCCGCGTCCGGCGAGCAAAGCGCCGAGGCGGTGGGCAACGCCGCGCTCGACCAGTTGCGCGAGGCGCGGCGCCAGCTCGAGCGCGACAAATCCGGCCGGCTGCAACGCGACACCCGGGCGGCCCTCGACCGGACGCGCCGGCTACTCCGGCAGCAGGAGCGCATGACCGAACGTGTTGAAAAACTGGACCCGACCGATCCGGGCTACGTGGACGCGTTACGCGGCATCCAGCAGGCCAAGGAGCGCATGGCCTCGGAGGTGGGCAATCTGGAAGCGGAGTTGGAGCAACTCGCCCGCGATTCGCGGCGCGACCAACCTGAGGCCTCCCGCAAGATCCAGGAGGCAGCCGGCCTCATCCGGGACAATCAGATCCGTGAGAAGATCCTCTATTCGCGTGGCGTGGTGCAGCAGCGCTCCAAGGAATACGCCAGGAACTTCGAGGAACACATCGAAGGCACTCTGCTGGAGCTGGAAGAACAACTCGAAGAGGCGCAGACCGCGATCGGGGAGACGCGCGAGCAACGGTTGGAGCAGGCACTCGAAGAAACGCGTGAGGTGGTGACCGCTCTCGAATCACTGGAAGATCGTCTGCGTGCCGCTGGTGAACCTCAAGACGGCCAAGCGCAGGGCGGCCCCCGGGGCGGGCAGCAGGCGGCCGGCGGCGATTCGACTTCAGCCAACCCGAACGTTTCGCCGCAGAACGGATCGGGCCGGCTGCGCCCGCAGGATTTGCGGCAGTTCAATCGGGAACTCGACCAGCGCCGGGCCCAGTTGCAGGAACTGCGGGATCAGCTACGCCAGGAAGGCATCGACTCGGAGGATCTCGACCGCATCATCGATCGGCTCCGCGGGTTGGGCTCGGGCAGCGGCCTGGCCGGTCCAGAGACCATCGCGGTGCTCGAGCGCGACATCGTGCAGGGACTCAAGGAATTCGAGTACACCCTCCGGCGGAGCCTGAATCCGAGCGAGGACGAGCGGCTTCTTCAGGTGAGCGACGACGAGGTGCCGGGTGGTTATGAAGAGATGGTAGAGAATTACTACAAGGCGCTGGCGGGGGAGCAGTAATCAGCAAACAGAAAATAGAAAACAGGGGCCCGGTAGCGTAGTAGGGAGACCCCTACTGGTTGCTGTTTGCTGATTTCTGATTTCTGGAGTCTGGCTCCCGGCTAGGGCCCCTCGCCGTCACCAATCTTCCACACGATCTCGCTGTCCGCCTCGACGCCGCGCCGTACCGTGAGCAGGGCCGGCGCGCCGCGGCGAATGATACCGTCGTGCAGAATGGGATGCAGGTACAACCCTGTCACATCGACGGTGTCCATGGC